>NZ_DBHKYV010000001.1:588380-765230 GCF_057315035.1 Cupriavidus sp.
CGCCCGGCCCGCCCGGTGTGTCTAACTAACGGGCCGGGCCGGGCCGCCGGGGGGGCGGGCCGTGTCCGCGACCTGGGCGGGGGGGGGGGGGGCGGCCCCCCCCGCGGGGGCCGCCGCGCGCCTGCGGCTTCAGGAGGCGTGGGCCTTGTCTTCCGCCGGCGTCCATTCGGTACCTCGAACCAGGCGTTTAAGGGATCTCAACACCAGGTGCGGCACGTCGGCCAGCGTCAGTACCGGCCGGCGAGCCTCGGCAATCAGCGCCAGCCGCACCGGGGCCGCGGCACGTGGATCGATACTGAGTACGATCTCGTCACCACGCCTGAGCAGCAGGCTGCCGCCACAACGCAGCCAGTAATCCTCGGAATCGTTCTCGCGGGTCACCCATACATCCGTACCTTTTGCATCTTCCACAAACAGGCGTTGAGCAGCGTGCAGCGACAGCGCGGTGACTTCGCCAGGGTTCAGCGTAAAGACGGTCGTTGTGAGCAAGGCTTTCATGATGGCTTCTCCGTGAGTCGGGCTCCACTGTCTAGTTGGAGTGGCCGGAACTGGCTTGGTAGTTGGACCAGCACAGTTGGGGGCTTTGTTTGCGGGACCCGATGCATTGCATTCTAGTGATTACCCTGCCACCGGCAAAACGATATATATTCTTGTCTCTTGTTAGCCAATCTCACATAGCCGAGGTCGTCATGGTGTGGAGCGGGGCATGGAATCCCGACGAGCCGCGTAGCTGGAAACGCGAATTCCCGCGTTTGCCGGCACTGGCCGCATTGCGCACATTCGAGGCTGCGGCACGCCACGAAAGTTTCTCGCGCGCGGCAGCCGAGCTGTTCGTCACGCACGGCGCGGTCAGTCACCAGATTCGCGCCCTGGAAGAAGAACTGGGCCAGCCGTTGTTCGAGCGGCGCGGCAAGCGCGTGATGCTGACCACCAACGGTCGCCTCTATGCCGAACGCGTACGCGACGCGCTATTGCAGATTGCCGATGCCACGCGCGTGCTGCAGGCCGGCAATCGCGAGAAGCGCCTGACCATCAGCACCATGCCGTCGTTCGCGGCCCGCTGGCTGACGCCACGCATTGGCAGCTTTATCGAGCGGCATCCCGAACTCGACGTGGAGCTGCTGTCATCGAACACGCTCGTCGACTTCGCGGCCGAGGAAGTCGATGTCGCATTGCGGATGGGCGGTGGCCAGTATCCGGGTCTCTACGTGGAACGCCTGCTCGACGACGTGTTCTTTCCGGTCTGCAGTCCCGACTTCAATGGCGGCCGGCTACCCGAGCAACCCGCGCATATGGCCGGCATGCCACTGCTGCGCGGCGAGGGCGACCCGTGGCAGCCATGGTTCGAAGCGGCGGGACTGGACTGGCCCGAACCCACCAAGGGCCTGCGGTTGCAGGATTCCTCGCTGTTGCTGCAGGCGGCGGCCGAAGGCCAGGGCGTGGCATTGATCCGGTCGTCTCTGGCTTACAACGACCTGTTGTCGGGGCGCGTGGTGCGACTGTTCAATGTCAGCATCCCGTGTCCATGGCTGCTGCATTTCGTTTGCACGCACGCAAACCTGGACACGCCAAAGGTACAGGCATTCCGGCAATGGCTGCTGCCGGAAATGGAGCGCTTCAGGAATATCCTTTCGCAGTGGACCTAGTCGTCGGCGTCGTTCGTGCCGTTCGTGTCGTGCGTGTCGTCAGCCGCATCGACAGCGTTCGAAGCGGACCGTGGTGATGCCGGCTCACGAACATCCTTGCCCGCCCGCCCGGCGCGCGGATGCGCCTGGTCATATACCTTGGCCAGGTGCTGGAAATCGAGCGAGGTGTAGACCTGGGTGGTGGAAATGCTCGCGTGGCCGAGCATTTCCTGCACCGCGCGCAGGTCGCCCGACGACTGCAACATATGCGTGGCGAACGAATGCCGCAGCATATGGGGATGCACGTTGGTCGGCACGCCGGCGGCCAGCGCCTGCTGCTTGATGCGTAGCCCAATGGTGCTGCCCGACAGCCGCCCGCCACGCGTACCGAGGAACAGTGCGTGACGGTCCTCGGGCAAGGCATTGGGGCGCAGCAGCGTTTCGCGCACCTCGAGCCACGCCTGTAGCGCCTCGATGGCCTTGCTGCCGACCGGCACGGTACGCCGGCGCGAGCCCTTGCCGATTACCGTGACTTCGGCACCCTTGAGATCGAGCCAGCCGGCCGAACGGTAATCGCCGTCTTCGGTATAGCGCGCATCGAGCTGGGTCAGTTCCGACAACCGCAGCCCGCTTGAATAGAACAGTTCGAAGACCGCCTGGTCGCGCACGGCCTCGGCCGTGTCGCCACGCCGATGGGCGACCAGCGCCACCGCATGCTCCACCGACAACGCCTTGGGCAATGGCTGGCCGCGCTTGGGCGCGCGCACGCCGTCCACCGGATTGGCCGTGACCCCGTGCCCGTGCCGTGCAGCCCACAGGTAGAAGCCGCGCCATGCCGACAATGCGCGCGCAATGGTGCGTGCGGACAGCCCGCCGCCATGCATGCGTGCGGCGAACGAGCGGATATGACGGGTTTCGAGTGATAGCAGCGGGACGCCCGCTGCCAGGCGCACGGCAGATTCCTGCAATACCGACAGGTCGTGCGCATAGCTGGTCAGCGTAAGCTCGGCCAGCTTGCGATTGGTGGCCAGCCAGTCCAGGTAGCGCAGCACCAGCGGGTCCGTTGCCGGCTTGCTGGCAAGCGGATCCGCTTGCTCCTGGTGCGGCCGATGCTTGCGCATGGGGGCGGGACGGGTGACTTAGTCGCGCAGGCGGTTCAGCGCGGCACCGGCCACTTCGCCGATCTGCGTGAGGTACGCCGTGCCCATGCCCTCGTGGAAGCGTCGCGCTTCGGGGGAGCCAAGCACCAGCAGGCCAAACGCGGCACCGGCGCCTTCGTCGGCGGACCTCGGCGGCATGCGCAGCGTGACCATGGCCAGCGACGCGATGTCGTCGCGCTCCAGCAGGCTAGCGGCCTCGAAGCCACTGTTGGCGCCGCAATACGGTGCACGCAGGCCCTCGGCAAACAGACGCAGATCCTCGCTGGCACCTTGCGCCACTTCCATATGCGCGAACGGCTCGGCCACCTTCCACAGGCGCAATGCCACGGCCGGCACGTCGAATACCTGCTGCAAGCCATCCTGCACCGCGTACGGCAGCGCGTGCGAATCGGCTTCGGCCAGCAGGCGCAGTTGCCAGTCGTGCAGGCGCTGCTGCGTACGGTCGTTCTCGTGGCCGTGGCGCACCAGGTCGGCCAGCTTCAGTTCCAGGCCCTTGTTCTTCTCGCGCAGGATTTCCATCTGGCGCTCCTGCAGCGACACCGCGCGGTGGCTGTGCGGGCTGGTCAGCTGGACCGTGGCCAGCAGCTCGGCGTGGTCCTCGAAGAATTGCGGGTTGCCCTGCAGATAGGTGGCGACGTCTTGCGCGTTCATAAGCTTCTACCGGTACGAATGTCTTTTTTCGGTTGGCAGTGTAGCAAAGTGACCTTCGGCTACGGCATCACGTCTGAATCAGGCGCTTCTGCCGCGAGATGCTCATCAGGATCCCGATGCCCATCCCGAGTGTCACCAGTGCGGTACCACCGTAACTCAACAACGGTAGCGGCACCCCCACCACGGGCAGGATCCCGCTCACCATGCCCATGTTGACGAAGGCATAGGTGAAGAAGATCAGCGTGATCGAGCCGGCCAGCAACCGCGAGAACAATGTCGGCGCATTGGCGGCAATATAAAGGCCCCGGAAGATCAGCATCAGGTACAGCACCAGCAGCACCGCATTGCCGATCAGGCCGAATTCCTCGGAAAACACCGCGAAGATGAAGTCGGTGTGCTTCTCGGGAATGAACTCGAGGTGAGTCTGCGTGCCCTTGAGCCATCCCTTGCCGGTCACGCCACCCGAGCCAATCGCAATGATCGACTGGATCGTATGGAACCCCTTGCCGAGCGGATCGGTGGTCGGGTCCAGCAATGTGCAGACGCGGTGTTGCTGGTAGTCGTGCAGCACCGGCCAGCTTACGCCCGGCGCGCAGATCTGGCTCTCATACGAGATCAGCAGCGTGATCGCGATGACGCCGGCGCCAAGCAGCGGCAGGATGATCTTCCACGACAGCCCGGCGAAGTAGATCACATACAGGCCGGCGGCCAGCACCAGCAGGCCGGTACCCAGGTCGGGCTGCTTGGCGATCAGGCCCACCGGAATACCGAGGATGACCAGGGCCACGACGAAGTCGAACCACCTGATCACCCCTTCCCGTTTCTGGAAGTACCACGCCAGCATCAGCGGCATCGAGATCTTCATGATCTCGGACGGCTGGATCACCATGCCCACGTTGAGCCAGCGCCGTGCCCCCTTGCGGATCAGGCCGAACATCGCCACTGCAATCAGCAGTGCGACGCCCACGGTGTATAGCGGCACGGCGATCCGCATCAGTAGCTGAGTCGGCATGTAAGCGATCACCATCATCACCACATAGGACAGCAGGATGTTGCGGAGCTGGTCCTCGACGCGGCCCGGCATGTCGATCGCGGCCGAATACAGCGCCACGATACCGGTGGCGAACAGCAGGAAAACGATCAGGGCCAGCGGCTTGTCGAAGCCGGTCAGGGCAGTCCTGATCATCGAAAGGACGCGGCGTTTGTCCATGGCGCGTCTCCTTTACTCTGAAGCGTGGTTGCGGGCCGCACCGGCATCCGCAACGTTGACGGGCTTGGCCGGCTTGGCGCGTGGCTTGGGTGCCGGAGCCGAAGCGGGCGTGGCGCGTGGGGCCGGGGCCTGCGGCGCCGAAGCGGGCGGCTTGCTGTGCCCAAGCGCCTGCAGCATGCGTTCGTCGAGCGTGGCCACCGCGGACGCCGGCGCGATTGCGGCCGGGTCCAGCTGCACGGCCATCGAGTCCGACGCCGAACGCGCTGCCGGCACCGGTATCGACGCCGCGGCAACAGCACTGGCGCCTGCCGCGCCGGCACCGGCCGCCGAAGCCTCGGCCACCACCGCGGTCGGCGCGGTCTGCATGACCGTGGCCGATGCCGCGTTGGCCGTGAGACCCGTGGTGAACACGCTCGGTGTATCGACCGGCGGCTTGCCGCCGGCACGCTCGCGTTCCGCGGCGGGCGGGGCGCTGGCCTGCAGTTCCTCGGGCCACTTGCCAACGAGGTAGTAGTCCATCACCTTGCGCGCGATCGGCGCGGCTACCGCGGCGCCGAAGCCGGCATTCTCAACAATCAGCGCCAGCGCGATCTTCGGATGATCGGCCGGTGCGAAGGCCGTATAGAGCGAGTGATCGCGCTTGCGCTCGTCGATCGCATGGTGGTTGTACTTCTCGTTCTTGCCCAGCGTGTAGGTTTGCGCCGTGCCGGTCTTGCCCGCCGACTCGTAGGCCGCGCCAGCGAACACCCTGGCAGCCGTGCCCGAGTGCGTCACGGCCACCATGGCGCGCTTGATCACGTCGATATCGGCCTGCTTGAACGGCAGCCGGTAGCTTTCCTTCGGCACTGTCAGCGCGCGCTTGCGCGTGACCGAATCCTCGACCGCCTTGACCAGGTGAGGCTTCATCGCCACGCCGTTGTTGACCAGGATCGACACCGCGTTGGCCAGTTGCAGGATCGTGAAGCTGTTATAGCCCTGGCCAATGCCCAGCGAGATCGTTTCGCCGTCATACCACTTCTGCTGCTCGGGCTTGCGGTAGGCCTTGCGCTTCCATTCCGTGGACGGCAGGATGCCGCGGCTTTCGCCCTCGATATCGATACCGGTGATCTGGCCGAAGCCCAGCGGCTTCATGAAATCATGGATCGTATTGACGCCCATGTCGCGCGCCAGCGCGTAGTAATAGGTATCGCACGACTGCACGATGGACGCCTGCATGTCCACCCAGCCGTGTCCGCCCGGCTTGTCGTCGCGGAACGTGTGGTTGCCCAGCGTGAAGAAGCCCGGATCGTGCATGCCCCAGGCCGCGGTGCGCTTGCCAGTGGTAAGCGCCGCCAGCGCCATGAACGGCTTGTACGTCGAACCCGGCGGATAGGTGCCGCGCAGCGGACGATTCAGCAGCGGCTTGTCGGGCGAGCCATTGAGCTCGTCCCAGGTCTTCGAGTCGATGCCTTCTACGAACAGGTTCGGATCGAAGGTCGGCTTCGACACGAAGGCCAGGATATCGCCCGTGTCGGGTTCGATCGCCACCAGCGCACCACGGCGGTCGCCGAATAGCTGTTCGGCCAGTTGCTGCAGCCGGATATCGAGCGACAGGATCAGGTTGTTGCCCGGCGTGGCGGGCGACGTCGACAGCGTACGGATCGGGCGTCCGCCCGCGCTGACCTCGACTTCCTCGAAGCCGGTCAGCCCGTGCAGCTCGGTCTCGTAGCTCTGCTCCAGCCCAATCTTGCCGATGTAGCTGGTGCCCTTGTAGTTGTCGGCATCCTTTCGCGGATCGTATTTGGCGGCATCGGCATCATTGGCCTCGTCGATGGCCTCGATCCGCTCCTGGTCGCGCTGCGAGATACGGCCCAGGTAACCCACCACATGGCTGGCCGACTCGCCCAGCGGGTACTGGCGGAACAGGCGCGCGCGCACGTCCACGCCCGGGAAGCGGAAACGCTGGGCCGAGAACTTGGCCACTTCTTCGTCGGTCAGCTGGCTGCGGATCGGCAGGCTTTCGAAACTGCGCGACTCCTCCAGCACCCGCTTGAAGCGGCGGCGGTCGCGTGGCTGGATATCGACGAGCTTCGACAGTTCCTCGATCGTGTTGTCGAGCGTGTCGGTCAGCTTCGATGGTGTGACTTCAAGCGTGTACGCGGAGTAGTTGCGCGCCAGCACCACGCCGTTGCGGTCCATGATGATGCCGCGGTTCGGCTCAATCGGCGCCACCGAGATGCGGTTGTCCTCGGCCTTGGCCGAGTACTGGTCGTGCTTGTACCACTGCAGCCACAGGAAGCGGGTGAACAGCAGGCCAAAGCAGATGACCGTGAACAGGGCAGCCGCCGCCACGCGGATGCGGAAGCGGCCGATTTCCAGTTCGACGTTGCGGATTTCGGTCATGGCGGTACTGCGGGCGGTGTGGCGGTATCAGGTCAGTCGGGCTAGATCGGGCGCGTCTCGTCGACGTCGCTCGATCTGCGTTGCGGTGCCAGCAGCAATGCGGTGGCCATCGGCCAGAGCACGGCCTCGATCACCGGTGCCACCAGCAGTTGCCAGCCGGGCAGCGGCGCACCCATGGCCAGGCGGATCAGCACCGGTACGGCATGGGTAATGAACAGCAGCGGCATCACATGCAGCGCCTGCGTGTAGACCGAGAACCACAGCACGCGGCGGTGGATCGTGATCGCAAAATACGCGAGCAGCGTGTAGGCCAGCGCATGCTCGCCCAGCAGGCGGGCATCGTGCACATCCATCAGCAGTCCCAGCAGGAACGCTACGCCCATGCCCACCTTGCGCGGCTGATGGATGTTCCAGAACACCAGCACCAGCGCCACCATGTCGGGGATCCACAGCGTGGTCCCCCAGGGCATCAGGTTGAACAGGAACGCCAGCACGAAGGTCAGCCCGATAAACGCGGGATTGACCGGACGCAGCAGGTATTGGGACGTCGTCACTGGGCGGACTCCGGGGATTTCTGCTTTTCTGCGGCTTTGTCAGCGGCTTTCTGCTCGGCACCGGCGCGCGCGGCGGCCGAACGGGCACCCTTCTCCGCCTTGGTCGGCGAGACTTCTTCCTGCGGCCGCGGTGCGAGGCCCGATTCGTAGCGCACCACCAGCAACTGGCGATGCGAGCGCACGCCGGCAACGGGTTCGCAATAGACGCGCGAGAACGCGGTGTCGGCCTTGCGTTCGATCTGGACGATCTTCGCCACGGGCAGGCCCGGCGGATAGGTGCCGTCGAGGCCCGACGTCACGAGCAGGTCGCCCTGCTGCAGGTCCGCCGATGCCGCCATGAAGCGCAGGTCGAGCAAGCCGGCACGGGAACCGCCAAACGCCACGCTGCGCAGGCCGTTACGTACCACCTGCACCGGAATGGCCTGGTCCTTGTCGGTCAGCAGCGTGACTTCGGACTGGAACGGCGAGAC
The DNA here is from genome assembly GCF_057315035.1 of Cupriavidus sp. Classification (NCBI taxonomy): domain Bacteria; kingdom Pseudomonadati; phylum Pseudomonadota; class Betaproteobacteria; order Burkholderiales; family Burkholderiaceae; genus Cupriavidus; species Cupriavidus sp. The sequence goes on from NZ_DBHKYV010000001.1 coordinate 596,433, forward strand.
GCGCGTCACCTGGCCGATCACGCCACGCTCGTCGATCACCGGATAACCGGCGCGCAGCCCTTGCGAACTGCCACGGTCGATCACGATGCGCTGGCTGTACGGGTCGCGTGCGTCGTAAAGGATCTCGGCCGCCGTCACCGGCGTGGCCGATTGCTGTTCCAGGTTCAGCAGCTTGCGCAGCTGGCCGTTCTCGGCCTCGAGCTGCGCCTGGCGCACCGCCCCATTGGCCTGCTCCACGGCGCTGCGGCGCAGTTCGCGGTTTTCAGTGGCCAATGTGACCGATGACTGGGCGTAGTCGAAGACACCGCGCAGCGCATCGCGCGGCACCAGTACCAGCCGCTCCACCGGCATCAATACGGTAGCGGCCACCTGGCGCGCGATGCGCATGGCGTCAAAGCGCGCGTCGACAATCAGCAGCGCCAGCGCAATCATCACAAAGATGACCAGGCGTGCGACAGCCGATGTGCCTTGCTTGAAGAGCGGCGGCGGAGAGTAATCCATTTACCGGGGCGCAGACGAAACCATGCCGCCAGCGCACCCGCACACCCCGGCGGGGGTGTGGCAGGTTGAGCTGGCGGGGAAAGAAATCAAGTTGCGGAGGGGACCTGCGACGCGTATCACCACGTGGCGGCCCCTGCCTCGTCTTACTCGTAGGAGAAGATGCTGCCGAGCTTGTCCATGCGCTCCAGCGCCATGCCCGAGCCGCGCACCACGCAGGTCAGCGGATCTTCGGCCACCAGCACCGGCAGGCCGGTTTCCTCGGCCAGCAGGCGGTCCAGGTCGCGCAGCAGCGCGCCGCCACCGGTCAGCATCATGCCGCGTTCGGCGATGTCGGCACCCAGTTCCGGCGGGGTCTGTTCCAGCGCGATCTTCACGGCGGAGACGATCTGGTTCAGCGGATCGGTCAGGGCTTCGAGGATTTCATTCGACGACACCGTGAATGCGCGCGGGATACCTTCGGACAGGTTGCGGCCCTTCACTTCCATCTCGCGGACTTCGGAGCCCGGGAACGCCGAGCCGATTTCCTTCTTGATGGCTTCGGCGGTCTGTTCGCCGATCAGCATGCCGTAGTTGCGGCGGATGTAGTTGACGATGGCCTCGTCGAACTTGTCGCCACCCACGCGCACCGAACCCTTGTAGACCATGCCGCCCAGCGAGATGATGCCCACTTCGGTGGTACCGCCGCCGATATCGACGACCATCGAGCCCGACGGCTCCGACACGGGCAGGCCCGCGCCGATCGCGGCCGACATCGGTTCCTCGATCAGGTACACCTGGCTGGCACCAGCGCCCAGCGCCGATTCACGAATGGCGCGGCGCTCCACCTGGGTGGAACCGCACGGCACGCAGATGATGATGCGCGGGCTCGGACGCAGCAGCTTGGTGTCGTGCACCATCTTGATGAACTGCTTGAGCATCTGTTCGGTCACCGTGAAGTCGGCGATCACGCCGTCCTTCATCGGGCGGATGGCCTCGATATTGCCCGGCACCTTGCCCAGCATCTGCTTGGCTTCCTTGCCCACCGCGGTGATCGTCTTCTTGGCGTTGGGGCCACCTTCCTGACGGATGGCGACAACCGAAGGCTCGTCCAGGACGATGCCCTTGTCGCGCATGTAGATCAGGGTGTTGGCGGTGCCCAGGTCGATGGCCAGGTCGTTGGAGAAATAGCTGCGGAGAAATCCGAACATCAGGAATCCTGTCTTCTGTTGGTTCGCGAGTATGCGAAGCGGCCAGCGCCACGTTCGGCCCGGCCATGAATACGTTTGCAAGGGTGATGGTTCACGGTTCCCCCGGTGCGTGCGTTCCGCGCCGGCACTTCCCGACGCACCTCAATACAACAGGCGCGGCGAGCCCCGTGCACCGGCGGCGATCCGCAACCGGCGCGACCTGCACGCCGGACCTACGGGAACCTTTGATTAAACTCTGCGCGAAAGTTCGCCGCCAGAAGCGCGGACAGGACAAAAAACGCCTGACGATGCAGAAGCCTAATCGGAGGAACCAGTTTGCTACGACTGAAAATGCAATCAAAACCGGCCGCTATTCGGCAACCTCGTCATGTAGCCGGCCATTTACTGTTGCATGCTCGCGACGCCGGTCTACGGTGTGCCGCCCGATCATGCACATGGACACCACCGTAACAACCTGCCGCGACCTTTGCCGGCGCCTGCGACAGTGCCGACCGCATCACCGCCCGACCGCGCTGCCGCGATCCAAGTGGAGCGTACGCTGCGGGAAGCCTGCAGCGCGTAATGATACCTTATAATTCCGGCTGTTTCGGGGCGTTTGCCCCCTGAAAAACTTGTAACTTCGACGATCCTGGGGTGCCCCCCGGGCGCACCTGTCCGGCACGCCTTGGCCACCCCGCCATGCAGCCCGGTGGATGACGTCCTGTCAGGCATCCCGACGGCCGCCCAGATGATGCGCGGGTGGACGCCGGCACCGTGCCAGCGCCCGCCCGACGTCCGGCCGCAACACCTCCAGTCCGCAGGACTGAAACCGGCGCCCGCGCCGCACCACCGCCATGGCTCTCGAACTCTCCGACGTCAAGCGCATCGCGCACCTGGCCCGCATCGAAACCAGCGATGCCGAGGCCGAGCAGACGCTTGTGCAGTTGAACAACTTCTTCTCCCTCGTGGAACAGATGCAGGCCGTGGATACCACCGGCATCGAGCCGCTGGCCCACCCGCTGTCGGCCGTGCGCGACATCGCCCAACGCCTGCGCGACGATGCCGTGACCGAATCCGACCGCCGCGCCGATTACCAGCGCCCCGCGCCGGCCACCGAGAACGGCCTGTACCTCGTGCCGAAGGTTATCGAGTGACAACGACGCGCCACGCACGCCCCGTTGCCAGCCATCCAGACGCCATCTGACCCGACATGCCCTTTTCCGCTGATTCCGTGACCTCACTGCGCCAGATCGCCGATGCGCTGGCCGCACGCACCGTGTCCGCCGACGAACTCGCGCGCGACTACCTGGCGCGCATCGACTCCGCCCGCGACCTCAATGCGTTTGTCGATATCAACCCCGACCTGACGCTGGCCCAGGCCCGCGCGGCCGATGAACGCCGTGCCAATGGCCAGGCCACGCCGCTGACCGGCGTGCCCATCGCGCACAAGGACGTCTTCGTGACGCGCGGCTGGAAGTCCACCGCCGGCTCGAAGATGCTGGCGAACTACGAAAGCCCGTTCGACGCCACCGTGGTGGAGCGCCTGGGCGCCGCCGGCATGGTGACGCTGGGCAAGACCAATATGGACGAGTTCGCGATGGGTTCGTCCAACGAGAACTCGTTCCATGGCGTGGTGCGCAACCCGTGGGATACCGGCCGCGTGCCGGGCGGTTCGTCGGGCGGCTCGGCCGCCGCGGTGGCTGCCGGCCTGGCGCCCGCTGCCACGGGCACCGACACCGGCGGCTCGATTCGCCAACCGGCGTCATTCTCGGGCATCACCGGGATCAAGCCGACCTATGGCCGCGTATCGCGCTACGGCATGATCGCGTTCGCCTCGTCGCTGGACCAGGGTGGCCCGATGGCCCACACGGCCGAGGACTGCGCCATGCTGCTCAATGCGATGGCCGGCTTCGACCCCAAGGATTCCACCAGCCTGACGCCCGAACAGGGCGGCGTGGATGAAGACTTCACGCGCCTGCTGGGCCAGCCGCGCGCCGGCGCCAGTGCCGCACAGCCGCTGGCTGGCCTGCGCATCGGCCTGCCGCGCGAGTACTTTGGCAAGGGGCTGTCTGCCGACGTGGAAAAGACCGTGCGCGCCGCGCTGGCCGAGTATGAAAAGCTTGGCGCCACGCTGGTGGACGTGACGCTGCCCAAGACCGAGCTGTCGATTCCGGTGTACTACATCATCGCGCCGGCCGAGGCTTCGTCGAACCTGTCGCGCTTCGATGGCGTGCGCTACGGCCACCGCGCCGCCGAGTACCGCGACCTGCTCGACATGTACAAGAAGAGCCGTGCCGAAGGCTTCGGCACCGAGGTCAAGCGCCGCATCATGGTGGGCACCTATGTGCTGTCGCACGGTTACTACGACGCTTACTACCTGCAGGCCCAGAAGATCCGCCGCATCATTGCCGACGACTTCCAGCGCGCCTTTGGCCAGTGCGACGTGATCATGGGCCCGGTGGCGCCCAGCGTGGCGTGGAAACTTGGCGAGAAGACCGCCGACCCGGTGCAGATGTACCTGGCCGACATCTTCACGTTGTCCACCAGCCTGGCCGGCCTGCCCGGCATGAGTGTGCCGGCCGGTTTTGGCGACGCCAACATGCCCGTGGGCTTGCAGATCATCGGCAACTATTTTGACGAAGCGCGCCTGCTGCAGGTGGCCCATGCATTCCAGCAGGCCACCGACTGGCATCTGCGCCGGCCGGCCTGATCGACCCAGCCACCATGCGCCTGCACACCCTGCCCCGCATTCCATTACGCCTGGCTGCCGCGCTGGCACTGGCCACGACGCTGGCCGGCTGCCAGGTTCCGTTTGTCGGCCGGTCCACGCCGATCGCCGCGCGCGACATCGACCTCGTCGGCGATTGCCGCCGCACCGAGGAAGATGGTTTCCGCGAGGACGCGCAGTTGCGCGTGGCGGATAACACCGTGCAGCAGTTGCAATGGAAGTTGTGGGTTGGCAAGCGTGGCTCATGCAGCTTCAACCTGGCCGACTTCCGCCAGGTTCGCAAGACACCGCATATCGAGTTGCGCGCCAACGATGGCAGCGCCTGCAAGCTGATGGTCTGGCAGGATCCGCGCCGCGTCACGCTGGCGCACGCCAGTTGCCAGGCGCACTGCACGCCGGGCATCTATGAAGAAGCGTGGCCGGTGATGTTCGAGCCGGGCACCGGCGACTGCGCGCGCACGCGCTGAACGGACTGCCATCGACGATGCCGCGCCTGCCCCTGCTCCCGCCCAGCGACAAACCATTGGTTCCGACCATGGTGGGCCGCTGGCTGCGCGGCGCCTTGGCGACGGCGGCCATTGGCGTGGCCTTTATGCCCGTAGCACCGGCCCAGCCAGCCCAGCCGACCCAACCAGTGCCGCCAGCGGTTGCGCTGGCACCGCTGACCCCAACCGCGCCCCTGACGGTGCCGGCCACGGCAACCGAACCCGCTACCGCGCGCGTACGGCTGCCGGCCGAACCTGGCATGCCGGCGCTGACCGCGTACTGGTTCATGCCGCGCGAGGGTTCGGTGGCGCGCAGCCAGCTACTGCCCGTGGTGGTGGCACTGCACGGATGCGGTGGGCTGGTCGACATGCGCGTATCGGCGAAACGGGCCGGCACGATCGAGGAAGTGATTGATCCGGCGGGCGGGTTGCAGAGCCGCTATCGCGAGTATGCGCACTGGCTGACCGAGCGGGGCTATGCGGTGCTGATGCCCGACAGCTTCAGCCCGCGCGGCAAGGCGCAGGGCATTTGCACGGAGTCGCTCGACGCACGCGCCATCGACGACAAGACCCGTCGCGCCGACGCGCTGGCCGCACTGCGCTGGGTGGCACAGCAACCAGGTGTCGATGCACGCCGCATTGTGCTGCTGGGCTGGTCCAATGGCGCACAGGCGGTACTGGCGACGATCGATGCCAGCCGGCCGTGGCCAACCGGCACGCCCACCGTGGACCGTGCCGTGGCGTTTTATCCGGGCTGCCGGCGCGCAGTGCAGCAGCATGATTTCCGGCTGCGGTCGCCGTTGCTGCTGATGATTGGCGGCGCCGACGACTGGACACCCGCCACGCGCTGCGCGATGTTGCAGAATGCAGTGCAATCGCGCCAGCCGACCGCCCGCTTCCGCCTGGAGATCTATCCGGGCGCATACCACGGCTTTGACGGCACCAGTGAACTGCACGTGCGCCGCGATATCGCGGCACGCCATGGTACGGGTGTCACCGTGGGTGGCGATGCCGTGGCCCGCGTCGCGGCGCTGGCGCAACTTGATTCATGGCTCGCGAGTCCCGACCCCTGACCACACCGGGACCGGATTCGACGAATATTGCACACAGACATACAGAAAGACTCAGACAGGAATACCGCCATGCAATGGGAAGTGGTGATCGGCCTGGAGACGCATACGCAGCTCTCCACGGCCTCCAAGATTTTCTCCGGCACCTCCACCGCGTTCGGCGCAGAGGCCAACACGCAGGCTTCGCCCGTGGACCTGGCACTGCCAGGCGTTCTGCCGGTGCTGAACAAAGGTGCCGTCGAGCGTGCCATCCAGTTTGGCCTGTCGATCAATGCCAAGATCGCGCCGCGCAGCATCTTCGCGCGCAAGAATTATTTCTATCCGGACCTGCCCAAGGGCTACCAGATCAGCCAGTACGAGATCCCGGTGGTACAGGGCGGCCAGATCACGGTCCAGGTGGAAGGCAAGCAGGGCGTCTATGAAAAGACCGTCAACCTGACGCGCGCGCACCTCGAGGAAGACGCCGGCAAGTCGCTGCACGAAGATTTCGCCGGCATGACCGGCATCGACCTGAACCGTGCCGGCACGCCGCTGCTGGAAATCGTGACCGAGCCCGAAATGCGCAGCTCGGCCGAGGCCGTGGCCTACGCCAAGGCCCTGCATTCGCTGGTGGTGTGGCTGGGCATCTGCGACGGCAACATGCAGGAAGGCAGCTTCCGCTGCGACGCCAACGTGTCCGTGCGCCCGGTGGGCCAGGAGAAGTTCGGCACGCGCCGCGAGATCAAGAACCTGAACTCGTTCCGCTTCCTGCAGCAAGCCATCGACTATGAAGTCCAGTGGCAGATCGCCGAGATCGAGGACGGCCGCGAGATCGTGCAAGCCACCGTGCTGTTCGACCCGGATACCGGCGAAACGCGCGCGATGCGTACCAAGGAAGATGCGCACGACTATCGCTACTTCCCCGACCCGGACCTGATGCCGCTGGAAATCGACGCCGCGTGGATCGAGCGCGTACGGAGCGCACTGCCCGAACTGCCGGCCGCGATGCAGGCGCGCTTTGTGTCGCAATACGGCCTGTCGGCATACGACGCCAGCACCATCACCGCCACCAAGGCATTGGCTTCCTACTACGAAGCGGTTGTCACCGAAGTGGGTGCGGCCAGCGCCAAGCCTGCGGCCAACTGGCTGATGGGCGACGTGGCATCGCAGCTGAACCGCGATGGCATCGCCATCGACGCGGCACCGGTCAGCCCCGCGCAGCTGGCAAAGCTACTGGCACGGATTGCAGATGGCACGGTGTCGAACAACACCGCCAAGAAGGACGTGTTCCCGGCAATGTGGGCCGGCGAATCGGCCGGCGACGCCGACGCGATCATCGCCGCCAAGGGCCTGAAGCAGATGTCCGACACGGGCGAACTGGAAAAGATCATCGACGACGTGCTGGCCGCCAACGCCAAGTCGGTCGAGGAATTCCGCGCCGGCAAGGAGAAGGCCTTCAACGCGCTGGTGGGCCAGGCAATGAAGGCCACCAAGGGCAAGGCCAACCCGGCGCAGGTCAATGATCTGCTGAAGAAGAAGCTGGGCTGATCAGGCTACTTGCCGAAACAAGCCGGCCCATGCGAAAGCGTGGCCGGCTTTTTTTGCGCCCGTCAGCACGCCGATGGATTCAGGTAGGCGAGAGCGCAAACAGACTTTGATACGCCGGCCCTCTCCCCCGCCCCTCTCCCGCGCGCGGGAGAGGGGAGAACACCACTGGTGCCTCAAATGCCGCCGGTTCGCTCCCCTCTCCCGCACGGCGGGAGAGGGGCTGGGGGAGAGGGCCGGCGAGTCAAGTTGCGAGATCGCGACTCAGGCGGCGGCCTCCAGTGCAGCGATACGCGACTGCAAGCTGGCCAGCAATTGATCCCGCTCCGCGAGCATCTGCGTCAACTGACCTATATTGACCGCGTCCAGCGTATCGGTTCCTGCGGCCACGCTAACCACTTGCCGTGGCGCCGCACGCGTACCCACCGACACAGCGTTGGCGCGGTCGCAACGCGATGCGGCACCAAGCGCTACGCTGTTGGGCTCCGTCACATAAGCATTGAAGCCTAACGCCGTGCTGAATTCGGCTGCGGCAATGGCGCTCTGGCCCAGGGCGCTGCTACTGGCCTGCTGTGCCTTTGCGCGTCCGCCGATTGCCACTGCCCGGTCCGCCGACGCTGCCGACTCCTGCCCCAATGCCACACCGTAGAGCCCGGACGCAACCGATGCACCGCCAATGGCGACACATGGCAAGCCACCGGTAGACGCTGCTGCATTGCCAATCGCAACGTTGTCCGAATGGGATGAACTAGCAGTGGTACCAATGGCAACCGCGTTGTTCCCGTAGGTCCCGGCACCATTGCCCACCGCTATCGATCCATCGCCAGGGTTGCCCGTGATGCGGGCGCTGCGGCCGATCGCGATGCTGGCACCAGTCCCACTTGTCCTGGCACCATCGCCCACCACAATGCTTCCGCCACCTGATGCGGATGCATTCGGACCGATTGCAATGGCGTTGGCGCCGGCTGCGGATGCCTTGGCATCGCTGGAACGTACCTGCACATAGGGCAAGCCCGCATCGCCATTCGTGAGTGCCTCCACGGTCTGTGACACCGCAGCGATATCGCCGGTATTGCGCGCAACCTCCGTATTGGTCTGGAATAACTGCCCGCCGACCACCGCATCCACGCTTGCCACGGCCAGCACCGCTGGCCGCAACCCCGTCACCAGCGTATCGTCCAGCGTCGCGCGCGCTTTCGACGTGTCATCGTAGGCCAGGAACGCGTTGCCGACGCTGCCCGTGGCATTGACATCGAGGCCGGCGCTGCGCAGTTGCCCGACGGTAACGGCATCGTGCTCGGCCACGCCCGCTTCCACATTCGCAATCCGGCGACGGGCCGTGGACGATCCGACCGATACCGTATTCGGTCGATCAGCTACGCTGCCCTGCCCCAACGCAACACTGTATGACCCCGTGGCATTGGCGCCATCGCCAACCGCAACGGTCGCGGCGCTACTGGCGCTTGCCCGAGGTCCGATGGCGATAGCGTCGCTGCCGCTGGCATTCGAATCCGCATCGGTGGACGCCACATGGAAGTACTTCACCCCATCATTGCCATCGGTAATGTTGGTCACCGTGGCAGTGAGTTCCGTGAGCGCGTTGCCGGTATCGCCCAGTTGTTGATTGGTTGCAAAGAGCTGGCTGCCGTTCACGGCATCGGTGCTCGCCTCGTTCAGTTCGCCGGCGGCCAGCCCTGTTACCACGGTGTTGGCCAGCGTCGCTCGCATCCGCGACGCATCGTCATACGCCACGAATGCGTTAGACACCTCGCCGGCCGCATTCAAATGCAGGCCGGCGTCCTTGAGCTGGCCGACTGTTGCCGCATCGGAATCGAGTTCGCCCTTTTTTACGTGCACGATCTGGCGTGGCGCCTCGCGCGTACCTACGGACACCGTGCCGGCGCGATCGGCTACGCTGCTCTGGCCAAGCGCTACGCTGTCCGGTGCCGTCGCGCTGGCCAGGCGACCAAACGCCGCGGCACCGGCAGCCATTGCACTGGCGCTGGGTCCTACTGCCAGCGCCGCGGTTCCGCCGCCGCCGGCATGAGAATTCACTCCGACCGCGACATCGCCGATATCGGTCGCAACGGCGCTCGAACCGAGCGCCTGGGCCCAGGCCCCCGTACTCGTGGCGCCATTGCCCAAGGCAATCGAATTGTGGCCGCCTGTTGCGGTGGCTTCCGAGCCCATCGCGATGTTCCCCGTACCCGATGCCTTGGTCTGCGGTCCGATCGCCACGGAATCCCCGCCGGTGGCCTCGCCATCGGGGCGATTGCTTTTCACGTGGAAGTACTTGATACCTTCGCTACCGTCCTGCAGCGCTGCGACCGAATCGGCTAGCGTGCCGACCTGCTGGTTGGTCGTGTAAAGTTGGCTGCCGTTGATGGCGTCAGTGCTGGCTTCAGAAACTTCGCCGGGAGCCAGATGGAAAATCGTGCGCTGGTAATCCCCCCGGCCCACCGAGACGGCAAAATCGCGATCGGCTACGCTGCCGGCGCCCAATGCCACGCTCAGCCTGCCAGTAGCCTGGCTATAGGAGCCCAATGCCGCAGCACTCTCGTGGTCTGCTTTGGAGTCCTTCCCAAGCGCCACCGCCGAGTAAATCGTTGCCGTCGCACCCACCCCAACAGCCAGTGTGTATATAGCCTCGCTCCGCGCGTTATGCCCAAGCGCAATGGTATTGTGATCGCCACCAGCCTGTGCATTTTGTCCAACAGCAATACCATCTCCACTAGACGCGAGGGCTGCCTGGCCAATTGCAATGGCACTTCCGCCCGTTGCCGATGCTCCACTACCACTGCTGTTCGCCTGGAAGTACTTGGAATCATCGCCTTCCTGGACTCCTTGGCTATTCGTGTAGTTGTCAGGCACGGTCCCCGCATCGCGCGCCGCATCCGGCTGCTTTTCTTCAGTCATGATTCGACTCCAATGAAACGTACGTTGAATTGAACTCCGGCGGTACACGTTGTTCGTGCACCGCAGGCGCATCATTTCAATGAAGGGAATCATCTGACCATGGATCCTTAGTGGATTCTTCTGATCCATGACCTACCAAATTTCGGGTCTTGCACGCGAGGCAGGACTGAACAGCGGGCGAACCTCAAATGCCGCCGGTTGGCTCCCCTCTCCCGCCTGCGGGAGAGGGGCTGGGGGAGAGGGCCGGCGCGTCAGGTTGCGACTTCGCTGGCACCACCGGGACGACGCTCACCTCCACTTCGACCGTGTGCTCGCCACCGCCAACGATCACACCATGCAGCAGTGGCACATCGCTGTAGTCGCGCGCAATCGCCAGCGTGACGTGCCGCGTGTCGGCCAGCACGTCGTTGGTGGGGTCGAGATCGATCCAGCCATTGACGGGACACCACACGCCGGCCCACGCATGCGATGCATCGGCGCCCAGCAAGCGCGGTTCACCGGGTGGTGGATCTGTGCACAGGTAACCGCTGACATAGCGCGCCGCCAGTCCGATCGATCGCAAGCAACCGATCATCACCTGCGCGAAGTCCTGGCACACCCCGCTGCGTTGCGCGAACGCTGCGAGTGCGGGCGTATGTACTTCGGTGGTTTCGCCGTGATACTCGAAGTCGGCGTGAATGCGGTGCATCAGGTCGATGGCACCGGCCGCCACGCTGATACCAGGCGTAAAGCTTCGCATCGCATAGGCGCGCAGGTCGGCATGCAACGCAATATTGGGCGATGCATAGACGAACTCAGTCTCCGCATGAAACGGTTGGCCGGCGTGATAGCGCAGCATCGCCGCCGCCTCTTCCCACGGCGTACTCTGTTCAGCATCGAACGACGTCCAACGCGGCGTCAGCGTAACCGTGCTGGTGGTGGTCAACTGCATCGTTTCATGCGGGACGTCGAGCATGAAATGCAGCACGTTGTTGCCGAACGCATCGATGCGCCCATGCTGGTGCGATGGCGCGGGATCGATTTCCGTGTGATGTGCGCTGACGGTCTGCCACGGATAAGAAGGCGGTGTCGCCACGGCCCGTTGCTGGGCATGCTCGACCGGCCACGCATACTCGTAGGTGGTCACATGATGCACATCGAGCGTGGTGGGAACACCGGGCAGCACGACGTCGTTCATGGCAGATCCGTTTCCGGTGCCACGCCGGCGTGACTGAAATAGCGGCCGCCGATCTCCTCGGACAGCTTGGCCATGCGCGCGCCAAGCTGGTCGCACAGCGCCGCCAGCTTGATATGACGGCCACCGTTGCGCTCGCATAGCAGCGTGCGTGACGGCAACGCGCTGATGGGTGGCAGCAATTCGGCCAGCGGCACGCGGGCCTGCCCCGTGGCACCGGTCGGCAACTGTGCAAGCTTGTCGCGCAGGCGGTCGAGCACCCCATACAGGCCGCGCGGATTGGTGGGCTCCAGTACCAGCAGATCGACCAAAGCCGCCACATCGGTGCGCCCCGGGAACAGCGAGCGATAGGTCAGCGTGCTGTCGAACAGGTGCAGCAGCAGGTCGAATCCGCTACGCGACTCCAACGCGCCGCTACCCTCCGCCACCTCGAGGAACAACGCCAGGTTACCGAGCCGTTCGATATGGCGGCCGATGAAAACCAGGCGCCATGCCTCGTCGCGCGTCATGCGATCACCCTGTGCGCCACTGATGGCACCGAGCTGCATCGACAGGCGCTCCAGCGCATTGAGCACCTTCGAGCGATCATAGGTACCTTCGCCGTGGCCTGCCGCGCCCGATGGGCACGCGGCACCGGCCATCGCATCCTGGAAGTCGTTGCGCGCGGCCAGGATGGTGCGCCAGTGGTCGTTCGACAGGCGGTTGCGGATCTCGTTGGCTGCGCGCGCATGGCTGGCCAGCGTCGACAACAGTCCGGACGGCGCATTGACATCGGCTAGTGCCGACACCAGGCTGCGTTCGAACACGCGCAGCGAGGCCTGTGGCGATGGCGTCTGCGGCGACACCAGGCCAAACCACTGCGCCAGCTGGCCGATCATGTTCAACGTGCCGTCATCGGTCTCGTCATTCGATTCGATCGAGCCAAGGATCTGCCGGCACAGGCGCACCACGTTCTCGGCGCGTTCGGCATAGCGTCCGGCCCAGAACAGGTTCTCCGCCGCACGGCTCGATACGGCCAGCGGCCGTGTCACGGCATTGGCGTTCAGCGCCGGCAAGCCCGAGCGCGCGGCGCGCGCCAACGGCATCAGACCCTGCGCGGGCTGGCTCGACAATACCCAGGTATCGGCACTGGTGCCGCCCAGTTGCATCGATACTGCTTCGAGGCTCGGCGGTGCCAGCCGCATGAAGCCACCGGGCATCGCCTGCCAACCGCCATTGCCATCGGCAACTGCAAACACACGCAGCATTGCCGCGCGCGATCCGATCTTGCCGCCGCCATTGCCGTCGGGCTCCCAGCACGGCATATGCGAGAGCGGCAGTGGCGCCTGCAATGTATAGCGGTCCGGCGTTGCGGCAAGCCGCGCGCGCCACGCGTCGAGCTTCTGCAGGCCCTGTTCCATACCTAGCGGCGCATCGCCGGGTGTACGCGGATAGGTTGGCATCACGAACGCTTCATCGAGCATACGCATCGCCTCATCCTGAGCCGCCGCTTCGCCACACCACCAGCTCATTACCGAGGGCAGCACCAACGTTTCGTCCAGCAACGCCTGCGCGATGCCGGGCATGAAGCCATGAATCGCCGGCGACTCCAGGAAGCCCGAACCCGGCACGTTGGACACCGTCACGTTGCCGGCGCGCATTGCCTCCAGCAAACCCGGCACACCGATGGTCGAGTCGCTGCGCAATTCCAGCGGATCGCAGAACACATCGTCAAGCCGGCGCAGGATCACGTCGACGCGCTCCAGTCCGCCAAACGTCTTCAAGTACACCACGTCGTTGCGTACGGTCAGGTCCTTGCCTTCGACCAGCGTGATACCGAGATAACGCGCCAGGAACGTGTGTTCGAAATATGTCTCGTTGAACGGCCCTGGCGACAGCAGCACGATCTGCCGGCCTCCATCTGCGGCGGCGGCGGCAGCGCTGCCGCTTTCTTCTGGCGGCACGGGCGAGGCATGCGCCAGCGTCGAGATCAGTTGCGCAAACGCCGGTGGCAGGCGTCGGACGCGCAGTTCGCGGAATGCCTCGGCGAACTGGCCCGAGATGATCAGCCGGTTTTCCAGCGCATAGCCCATGCCCGACGGCGTTTCCGTGCGATGTGCAATCACGGTCCAGCCGTTGTCGGTATGCACGAGATCGACCGCTATGGTCTGCAGGAAGCTGCCATTCGGCGGCAGGTACCCCTTGAGCGGTCGCATGTAGCCGGGATGGCCATACACCAGCCCCGGCGGCAGCAGCCCTTTCCTGAGCAGCGTCTGCGGCCCATAGATGTCGGCCATGATGGCGTTGGCCAGCGTGGCGCGCTGGACCACGCCGGCCTCGATCACGGCCCAGTCGGCTTCCGACACCAGGAACGGAAACAGCTCCAGCTGCCATGCCCGTGCGCCACCCTGGTCGGCATAGACGTTGTACGTGACGCCGTTGTCGCGAATCTGGCGCGACACCGCCGCCGCATGCGCATTGAGCGTACCGGGCCGCAAGTCGTCGAGCACCGCGAAGAAGCGCGACCAGGGCTCGCGCAGCGTGCCATCGGGCAGGCGCAGTTCGTCGCGGTGGCCGTCCGGCACGGGCAGTGCCAGACGGCCAGCCAGGGCGGCCGGAGCATCCGATCCATCAAAGGGCAGCGACGACTGCGAAGGCAAGACTGACAATCTCCTGATTGGCTAAGGCAGCGCGGCTCCCCCGCTCGGGCTAGATCACATCGCGCAGATCCAGCGTGAACGGAAACTCCAGGCTGCGTCGTGGCGGCGGTGCCACGGACCGCCCCGGCGTATGCCCGATCGAGAAGAACCGCGCCAGGCGACGGCTCTCCGCTTCGTACGCGTTCACCGGGAACGTCTCGTAATTACGGCCGCCAGGGTGCGAAACATGATACTGACAGCCACCGAGACTGCGATCCATCCACGTATCCACTACGTCGAACGTCAGCGGCGCGTGCGACGGGATGGTCGGATGCAATGACGATGGCGGCGCCCACGCGCGATAGCGCACGCCCGCCACGAACTCGCCCGCGCGGCCGGTGGGTTGCAGCGGGATGGTCTGGCCATTGACCGTGACCACGTGCCGGTTGTCGTTCATGCCCAGCACGCAGACTTCGATCCGTTCGACCGACGAATCCACATACCGCACGGTGCCGCCAGCGGCCCCCTCCTCGCCCATCACATGCCATGGCTCCAATCCGGTGCGTAGCGACAGCGACAGCCCGGCTACGTCGACCTCGCCCACGCGCGGGAAGCGGAACTCGAAGTGTGGCGCGAACCAGTTCGACTCGAACACGAAGCCCGCCGCGCGCATCTCGGCCAGTACGTCGTCAAAATCCATCTGCACGAAGGTGCCCAACATGAAGCGGTCGTGCAGCGCGGTGCCCCAGCGCGTGAGCCTGGCGGTATAGGGCGTACGCCAGAAACGCACCAGCAACGCGCGCAGCAACAACTGCTGCACCAGGCTCATGCGTGCATGCGGCGGCATTTCGAACGCACGCAACTCCAGCAGGCCAAGCCGGCCCGTGGCGCCGTCGGGCGAGTACAGCTTGTCGATACAGAACTCCGACCGATGCGTGTTGCCCGTCACATCGATCAGCAAATTGCGCAGGATCCGGTCGATCAGCCACGGCGGTACGTATCCATTGCCAACCACCTCGCACATGTCGAGCTGGCGGCGCAGTTCGTCGAAGGCAATCTCCAGTTCGTAGACCTGGTCATTGCGCGCTTCATCGACGCGTGGTGCCTGGCTGGTCGGGCCGATAAACAGCCCCGAGAACAGATACGACAGCGACGGATGGTTATGCCAGTACGCGATCAGGCTGGCCAGCACGTCGGGACGGCGCAGGAACGGGCTGTCCGCAGGCGTGGCGCCGCCCAGTACGAAGTGGTTACCCCCACCGGTGCCGGTATGGCGTCCGTCCACCATGAACTTCTCGGTCGACAGATGCGTTTCGTGCGCCGCCTGGTAAAGGAACTCGGTGTGGTCGACCAGCTCGGCCCAGTTGCTGGCCGGATGGATATTGACCTCGATCACACCGGGGTCCGGCGTGACCTGCAACACCTTGAGCCGTGGATCGCGCGGTGGCGGGTAGCCTTCCATCACGATCTTCACACCGAGCTCGGCGGCCGTGGCTTCCACCTGGGACACCAGCAGCAGGTAGTCTTCCAGTTCGGCAAGCGGCGGCATGAACACGTAGAGAATGCCGCGCTTGTCGTCGGTCGACTTCAGTTCGACCGCAGGCCCTGCCGCACGGCTTGGATGGCGGACTTCCACGCAGAGGGCGGTGCGTACCGCGTCCTTGTCCGATTGCCCACGCGCCGGCGCGGTTGACGGCGTAGTTCCCGATGCGGTCCCCGGCGCGCCAACACGGCGGGTGTCGCCGCGCGCCCCGGCACGAAGCGCGACCAGCGGCGCAGTGCGCGAGTTGGCAGCCATGGACTGCGCACGCAATGGCGCCGCTGCCGGCAAAGGCGTGCGCGGCGCGAACGGGTCCTGGTCAAACTGCCACGGGTAGTCGGCCTTCGAGACCCACGGCAATGAATCGAGTGGCATGCGGTAGCCCATTGGCGAGTCGCCGGGTAGCAGGTACATACGCTCGTCGCGCACGAACCAGCGCCCGGTGATCCAGTCCGCATGGTCGCCGCGTGCCAGTGGCAATACGTAGCCGGTCACGCTCGACAGGCCGGCGTCGAACACCCGCCGCAGCCGCGCGCGTTCCATTTCGTCATCGAGCCGCGCTTCGTGCGGATCAACGTTGACCGGCAGCTTGCGCTCGCGCCACAGGTAATACCAGACGTCCTCGTAGGCCGGGTGGATGCAACCGGTGTCGACGCCGAGCCGGCGCGCCAGCGTTTCCATGAAACGCTGGGCATCGGCCGATGTGTAGTGATCGGGCGCACGTTCGTCGGCGAATAGCGAAGGGTCTTGCCAGCATGGCTGCCCATCGGCACGCCAGCAGATCGACAGGGCCCAGCGCGGCAGTTGTTCTCCGGGGTACCACTTGCCTTGCCCGAAGTGCAGGAAGCCGCCCGCGCCATAGCGCGCGCGAAGCTTGTGCACCAATTCGGTGGCAAGCCCGCGCTTGGTAGGGCCCAGCGCGTCGGTATTCCATTCGGCGCCATCGCGGTCGCGCGCCGAGACAAAGGTCGGCTCGCCGCCCATCGTCAGGCGTACATCGAGCTCCTTAAGTTGTTGGTCGACGGACAGGCCGGCGGCATCGATGGCGGTCCACTGCGCATCGGTGTAGGGCTTGGTCACGCGCGGCGATTCATAGATGCGCGTGATCGACATGTGATGCTCGAACTGCACCTCGCATTCGTCGACCGCGCCGCTGACCGGTGCGGCACTGCTGGGCTCAGGCGTACACGCCAGCGGGATATGGCCTTCGCCGGCCAGCAGGCCCGAAGTCGGGTCAAGCCCGATCCAGCCCGCGCCGGGCAGGTAGACCTCGCACCAGGCGTGCAGGTCGGTGAAATCGGCCTCGGCACCCACCGGACCATCCACGGCCTTCACGTCTGGCGTCAGTTGCAACAGGTAGCCAGAAACGAAGCGCGCCGCCAGTCCCAGATGCCGCAGGATCTGCACCAGCAGCCAGCCCGTGTCGCGGCACGAACCCGAGCCGTTTTCCAGCGTGGTCTCGGGCGCCTGCACACCCGGCTCCATGCGGATCAGGTAGCGAATCTCTTGTTGCAGGCGCTGGTTGAGCGCCACCAGGAAATCCAGCGTGGCGCACGGCGTACGGTCGATGCTGTCGACGAATGCCGCAAAGCGGGGCGTCAGCTCGCCGCGGGCCAGATACGGTGCCAGATCATGTTCGAGACCGGCCGCATAGGTGAACGGGATCTTTTCCGCCGTGGGTTCCAGGAAAAAATCGAACGGGTTGTAGACCGACATCTCGGCCACCAGGTCGACCGTGACGCGGAACTCGGTAGTCTTTTCCGGAAAGACCAGCCTGGCGAGGTAGTTCGAGAACGGATCCTGCTGCCAGTTGACGAAATGCTGCACCGGTTCGATGCGCAGCGAATAGGACAGGATCGGTGTCCGGCAATGCGGTGCGGGACGCAGGCGTACGACCTGCGGTGACAACTGCACCGGCCGGTCATAGCGATAGTGTGTGACATGGTTCAGCGCGACGTGCGTGGCCACTACGACCTCCCCCGGGTTGCCTGTGAAGCGTCAAGGAATCGATGAATGTATCGACGGAATGGTGAATCAGGAAAACGAGTCAGGAAAACGAATCAGAAAACACGTGCACTCAGGTGTGGCAGACAGCTATAGCAAGACTTGTACCGCCCTGCGGGCAAGCCCTCACATCTGGGACTTCGCCCGCAATCCTTCTTCCAGCAGTGAACGCAGCTTGGCCAGCGCACCGGGGTCGCCATGCGCGGCCGCGCGGGCGTACCAGATCTTGGCCTGCTCCACGTCCTTGTCCACCACGCCCGGATACCCGCGCTCGTAGTAACTACCGACGATGTACTGCGCCCCGCCGTCCCCGGCGGTGGCCGCCTTGCTGTACCAGTTGAACGCGCGGCCATAGTCGCGCGGCACGCCGCGGCCGGTGAAGTAGTTGGTAGCCAGCGCCATCTGCGCCTGGGTATGACCGCCCTGTGCCGCACGCTCGTACCAGCGGTTGGCCTCCTCCAGCGACTTTGGCACCAGTTCGCCACGCTCGTACAGATCCCCGAATGTGAACTGCGCATGTGTCATCTGGTTGTCGGCGGCCTTTCGCAGCCAGATCAGTGCCTCCTGCGGCTTCGCCGTGGTGCCTTCGCCACGCAGCAGCATCATGGCGTAGTTGAACTGGGCCAAGCGGTTGCCTTTCTGGGCGGCGGCCGCAAAACCCTGGATGGCCGTGTCGAAGTGGCCTGCTTCATAGGCGGCCAGCGCTTCCCGGGTCTGGGCCTGGGCGGGTGCGGGCGGTTCGGATGCGGCGTGGGTGGGGATGCCTGATGCGCTTAACACCAGACTTAGGACGAGCGCGGCCTGACGGAGCTTGGTGGCGGCTGGGAAAGGCATGGCTGGCTCCGGTTCTGACAGGCGCAGGAGGGGATGGATTAAGTGTAGTGGGAGGTTTGTAGATGCGGTTATTAGAATGAAGAATTTTCGTTCAGAATTTTAACTATCATTCATTCTTACTATAAATATTAAGGAGATCTGATTGGATGCGCTGGCCCTCTCCCCCGGCCCCTCTCCCGCGCGCGGGAGAGGGGAGCGAAGCGGAAATGTCGGGCGGTTCGTCAGCCGGCGAAGCGGTAGCCTACGCCTACCTCGGTCAGCAGGTGCGCGGGTTGCGCCGGGTCAGCTTCAAGCTTGTGCCGCAGATGCCCCATATAGACGCGCAGGTAGTGGCTGCTCTCCGAATGGGAAGGACCCCAGACTTCGCGAAGCAGTTCGCGGTGGGTCATCACCTTGCCGCGATGGGCTATCAGAACGGCCAGCAGCCGGTACTCGATCGGGGTCAGGTGTACTTGCGCCTCGCCGCGCGTGACCAGGCGGTTGGCCAGGTCGACGTGGACGTCGCCAAAGACTATTTGCGGCGTGCCTTGCGGATTGGCCTTTGCATGGCGGCGCAGCAGCACACGCACGCGCGCCACCAGTTCGCCCACGCCGAATGGCTTGGTCAGGTAGTCGTCGGCGCCGGCGTCGAGCGCGGCAATCTTGTCGGACTCGCCGGTGCGCGCGGACAGCACCAGCACCGGCACTTCGGTCCACGTGCGCATTTCGCGGATCAATGTCATGCCGTCACCGTCGGGCAGCCCCAGGTCCAGGATCACGATATCGGGCTGGCGCGTGCCGGCATCGATCAGGCCGCGCTTCAGCGTATCGGCCTCATGCACGTTGCAGCCCTCAGACTGCAGCGATTCCCGCACGAAGCGTCGGATATGGGGTTCGTCCTCGACCAGCAACACGGTCGGCGAATAGTCGAATGGCATCTCAGTGCGTATCAGGAAAAGTCATGTCCAGCGGTTCCGGCTCGATTGCGGGAGGATTGCCACGCGGCAGCGCCAGTGTGAAGCGCGCGCCAGGCCGCGCCGATTCCACCCAGATGCGGCCACCATGGGCCTGCATGATCGCATCGCATACCGCAAGCCCAAGGCCCACGCCCGTCGTGGCCGACTCACGTTCGCCGCGCGTGAACTTCTCGAAGATCTGGCGCTCCTGGCCCGCTGCCACGCCGGGGCCTTCGTCTTCGACGATCAGATGCACCTCGTCACCAGCCACCGCGCCACGGATTCGCACCACGGTTCCCGGCGCGGTGTACTTGGCTGCGTTCTCCAGCAGGTTGCAGAGCACGCGTTCGATCAGTACGCCATCACATTCCACCAGTGGCAGGCCGGACAGATCCGCCACCTCCACGCGATGCGCCTTGAGCGCTTCGCGCATCGACGCCAGCGCCACGCCGAGCAGTTCCTCAAATGATTGCCAGCCGCGCTGCAGCGTCACGTCATGCTGCTGCAGTCGCGCCATATCGAGCAGGTTCACGACCATCGTGCGCATGCGCTGCGCCTGGCCATGCATGGCGTCGACCTTCTCCGCCACCTCGTGCGGCAATGGCGGCTCGGCGCGCTGCAATGTTTCGGCCATGCCGATCAGCCCGGTCAGCGGCGTGCGCAGATCGTGCGACACGGCAGCCAGCAGCGAACTGCGCAGACGTTCGGATTCGATCGACACCAGCGCACGCTGCGCGACCTCCACATAGTGCAAACGTTCGATACCGATCGCGATCAGCGTCGCGAACACATCGGCCTGCCTGCGCAATTCGGGTTCCGCAAGCGCGCGCCATACACGCGGCTCCACGGCCAGCACGCCTCGGGTCTGCATCGGCGCCTTGAGCGGCAGGTACAGCACAGTGCTGCCCGGCAGCGTATGGGTGCCGGTGCCCGCCGGCTGGCCATGATCGAAGACCCATTGCGCAAGCACCGTGTCGATGGCCGCACCCTTGTCTGATCTTTCCTTGACCGTGCCATCCGCGATCGGCTGCAGGCGTCCCTGCTCCGATACAAGGAAGAACGTGGCATGCGCATCGAACGCGGCGCGCAGAAAGCGGCTGCCTATCTCGACGATCTGCGCGGTGGTCAATGCCGCGGACAACTCGCGCGCCAGTTCGTAGAGCGTACGCGCATCGGTCTCGCGCCGCACTGCCACCTGCGCCTGCTCGCGCAGGCCGGCCGTCAGTTGCCCGATCACGAGGCCCACGGCCAGCAATACGAAGAACGTCAGCAGGTATTGCACATCGCTGACCGCGAAAGACATGCGCGGCGGCACGAAGAAGAAGTCGAATGCCGCTACCGCCAGCACTGACGCCAACGCTGCCGGCCCACGACCATGGCGCAGCGCCACGCCGACCACCGCGGCCAGAAACAGCATCGCGATATTGACGATGTCGAACCATGGGCGGGCCAGCGTCGATAGCGCGGTCGCACCTGCGCACCACACCACCGCGAAGGCATAGTCACGCCGGCGCGCCTTTGCAAGTTCAGCCTCGGCCTGCGCATCGGCATCATGGTGACCGTCGGTCGGTATCGCGGTGCGCGGCCGCAGTTCGGTGCGTGTGGTATCGGCGGCCAGTCGGATCACATCGATCTCGGGACAACCGTTGGCCAGCGCATCGGCAAAAGTCTGCTTGCCGATCATGCGATATCCGGCACCCAGCAGCGGCGCCAATGCGCGCGCCAGCCACATCCGCGCCTGCTCGACCAGATTGCCTTCGACATGCCAGTCGGTGCGCGCGCGCCCAACCAGTACCTTGGTCAGGTTATGGCGCCGCACGTAGCCCGCCACCGCCTTGACCATATCGTGGCCGGCCAGCGTTTCGGTACGCGCACCAAGTTCCTCGGCCAGTTGCATTGCCGCGCGCACACGCGTACGCACCGCATCGGACAGCGGCATCAGGCGCGGCGTGGCAATGGTCACCACATGCCAGTCACAATCAAGCTGACTGGCCAGCCTGCGCGCGCTGCGCACCACCTGCTCGGCATCGTCGCCGGTACCAATGCAGGCAAGCACGGCCTCGCGGGTACGCCAGACCGGCTCGATCGACTCGGCATGGCGATAGGCGCGCACATCGTCATCGACACGATCAGCCGTGCGCCGCAACGCCAGTTCACGCAGCGCGATCAGGTTGCCCTTGCGGAAAAAGTTGCGCGCCGCATGACGCGCCTGCTCCGGCAGGTAGACCTTGCCTTCACGCAGCCGCCGCAACAGCTCGTCGGCGGGCAAATCCACCAGCACCACTTCGTCCGCGCCATCGAAGACCGCATCGGGTACCGTCTCCCAAACGCGCACGCCGGTAATGCCGCCGACGGCCTGGTTGAGGCTGTCCAGATGCTGCACATTGACGGTGGTCCAGACGTCGATACCGGCAGACTGCAACTCCTGGATATCCTGCCAACGCTTGGGATGCCGGCTGCCTGCCGCATTCGAATGCGCAAGCTCGTCGACCAGGACCAAAGCAGGGCGGCGCAGCAGCGCACCGTCGAGATCGAACTCCTGCAATACCCGATCGCGGTACGGCACATCACGCAGCGGCAAATGTTCGAGGCCCGCAACCAGCGCTTCGGTTTCGGCACGGCCATGGGTCTCGACCACGCCGATCACCACGTCGACCCCCTGCTCCCGCAACGCGCGCGCGGCGGCAAGCATCGCGAAGGTCTTGCCGACGCCGGCCGATGCACCAAAGTAGACCCGCAATTTGCCGCGCGCGGCACGCACGTCGTCCGCCTGCATGCGTTGCAGCAGGGCATCGGGATCAGGGCGGGCAGTATCGGTCATCGTCGAGCGATTGTGCCACGCTGGCCAACCCGCTGCATTTGAAACCCCGCTTGGGTTCTCCCCTCTCCCGCGTGCGGGAGAGGGGCGGGGGAGAGGGCCAACGCGTCAACCACCACCATCGCCTACTTCAACCCATCAAGCGCAAGATTCAGCTTCAACACATTGACCCCGGGCTCACCAAACACGCCAAGCCCCGGGCCTTCGGTATTGGCGGCAATCAGCGCCTCGATCTTCTCCGCCGACACGCCACGCAGCCGTGCCACGCGTGCCGCCTGGTACTGCGCCGCGGCCGGACTGATATGCGGATCGAGGCCACTGCCAGACGCCGTAACCAGGTCCACTGGCACCGCGGCCTTGTTGTCGGGATCGGCCTCATGCAATGCATCGATGCGTGCGCGGGCCGCATCGGTCAGCGCGGGGTTGGTTGGCCCAAGATTCGAGCCCACCGATGCCGCCGCGTTATACGGCATCGGTGCCGTGGCGGACAAACGGCCCCAGAAATATTTCGGGTCCGAGAACGGCTGGCCAATCAGTTCGGAACCAACGGTCTTGCCGTCCTTGACGATCAACGAGCCGGCGGCCTGGTGCGGGAATACCGCGCGGGCGATGCCGGTGACCACGCCCGGATACAGCAGGCCGGTCACGACCGACAGCACGACAAACACGGTCAGCGCCGGGCGCAGCATGCCGGTCTGGCGCGCGGGTTCGATGATGGCATTGGCTTGTGAAGGCATTTCAGTTCTCCGTGTTTCAGATCCAGCCGAACATCGTCAGCAGCAGGTCGATCAGCTTGATGCCGACAAACGGCACCACGATGCCACCAAGCCCATAGATCAGCAGGTTGCGGCGCAGCAGGACGGCAGCGCCGAGCGGGCGATAGACCACACCGCGCAATGCGAGCGGAATCAGTGCGACGATGATCAGCGCGTTGAAGATCACCGCCGACATGATGGCCGACGCCGGCGTCGACAGATGCATCACGTTCAGCAGGTTCAGCTGCGGATACGTGGTGGCAAACGCCGCCGGGATGATTGCGAAGTACTTGGCGATGTCATTGGCCACGCTGAACGTGGTCAGCGAGCCGCGCGTCATCAGCATCTGCTTGCCGATCTCGACGATCTCGATCAGCTTGGTCGGATTGCTGTCGAGGTCGACCATATTGCCGGCCTCGCGTGCGGCCTGGGTGCCGCTGTTCATCGCCACGGCCACGTCGGCCTGCGCCAGCGCGGGTGCATCGTTGGTGCCGTCGCCGGTCATCGCCACGAGCCTGCCCTGCCCCTGGTATTCGCGGATCAACGCCAGCTTGGCTTCCGGGGTGGCCTCGGCCAGGAAGTCGTCGACACCGGCTTCCGCGGCAATCGACGCAGCGGTCAGGCGGTTGTCGCCGGTGATCATCACGGTACGGATGCCCATCTTGCGCAGCTCGCCAAAGCGCTCGCGGATGCCGCTCTTGACGATGTCCTTGAGCTCGACCACACCCAGCACGCGTACGCTGTCTTCGGTACCTTCGGCCACCGCTTCCGCTACCACCAGTGGCGTGCTGCCCGCGCGCGCGACATCGTCGACGGCCTGCATCACGGCATCGGGGAACTTGCCGGCGCGCTCGGTGACGTAGCGGCGCACCGCATCGGCCGCGCCCTTGCGTACGCTACGCACGACATTACCGGTTGCCACATCGACACCGCTCATGCGCGTCTGCGCGGTGAACGGTACGAACACCGGTGCGGCCAGTCCGCGCGCACCCATCTCGGGTGCCGCAACGTTAGGTTGCTGGCGTGCGAGCGTCACAATGCTGCGACCTTCGGGCGTTTCATCGGCCAACGACGACAGCCATGCGGCCTCGGCCAGTTGGCGTTGCGTGACGCCCGGCGCGCAGATAAAACGCGCTGCCTGGCGATTGCCGTGCGTGATGGTGCCGGTCTTGTCGAGCAACAGCACATCGACATCGCCGGCGGCTTCCACCGCACGACCCGAGGTGGCGATCACGTTCGCTTCCATCATGCGACTCATGCCGGCCACGCCGATGGCGGACAGCAGGCCGCCGATGGTGGTCGGGATCAGACAGACGAGCAACGCTACGAGGACCGTCACGGAAACCGGCACACCGGCCTTGGTCACCAGTACCGCATAAAGCGAATACGGTTGCAGCGTGACAGTGGCCAGCAGCAGCACCAGCGTGAGCCCCACCAGCAGGATCGTCAGCGCCAGTTCGTTCGGCGTCTTCTGGCGCTTGGCACCCTCGACCATGCTGATCATGCGGTCGATAAAGCTTTCACCGGGATTGGTCGTGATACGCACCACGATCCAGTCCGACAGCACGCGCGTGCCGCCGGTGACCGACGAGAAGTCGCCGCCCGATTCGCGAATCACCGGTGCCGACTCTCCGGTGATCGCGCTTTCGTCGACCGATGCCACGCCTTCGATCACCTCGCCGTCGCCGGGGATCATCTCGCCGGCTTCCACGAGCACGATATCGCCACGACGCAGCTCGGTGGCCGCTCGCGCTTCCGTGGCACCGCTGGCCCGTGCATCGCTGCGACCGGTGCGCACCACGCGTGCCATGGTGGTGGTCTTGAGGCCCCGCAGCGCCGCAGCCTGTTGCTTGCTGCGCCCTTCCGCGAGCGCTTCGGCAAAGTTGGCGAACAGAACCGTGAACCACAACCAGACTGCCACGGCCAGGATAAAGCCGGCTGATTCGCCCCCATGCGTCGGTTGCAGCCACGCGCGCAGGAACAGGATCGTGGTCAGGATGCTGCCGGCGTAGACCACGAACATCACCGGGTTGCGCAGTTGTGCAAGTGGCGTCAGCTTGCGCAGCGCATCGACCATGGCGGGCTTGACCAGTTCCGGCGCGAGCATGCCGCGCGAGGGACGCGGATGATGTGGCACGCCACCGCTGACGGCAGTCGTGCCTGAACCGGCATTGTGTGACGGCGCGGATGTGGAAGTGCGCGTCGCCGAGGATTGTTGTTGCATACGAATTCTCCGCGAATTACTGTGCAGCGGCCGTAACCGGGGCGGGCTGCAATTGCTCTGCGACCGGACCCAGCGCCAACGCAGGCACGTAGGTCAATGCACCGACCAGCAGGACCGAACCCACCAGCAGCACCACGAACAGCGGGCCGTGCGTGGGCATGGTCCCGGCCGTGGCCGGCGTACGGCGCTTGGCTGCCAGCGAACCGGCCATCGCCAGCACTGGCACGATGATCCAGAAGCGGCCAAACCACATTGCCGCGGCCAGCAGCACGTTGTAGAACGGCGTGTTGGCGGACAGTCCGGCAAAGGCGCTGCCGTTGTTGTTGGCGGCCGAAGACAGTGCGTAAAGAACTTCCGAGAAGCCGTGCGTGCCGGGGTTGAACACGCCCGCGCGGCCCGGTTCGAGCATCACCGCAACGGCCGTGCCCACCAGCACCAGCAACGGCGTGACCAGGATGGCCACGGCGGTCATCTTCATCTCGTACGCCTCGATCTTCTTGCCCAGGTATTCGGGCGTGCGGCCAATCATCAGGCCGGCGATAAACACCGCCAGCACCGCGTAGACGAGCATGCCGTAGAGGCCCGAGCCGACGCCGCCGAACACCACCTCACCGAGTTGCATCAGCAGCATCGGCACGAGTCCGCCAATGGCCGTGAATGAATCGTGCATGGCGTTCACGGCGCCACACGATGCGGCCGTGGTAATCGTGGCAAACAGCGCGCTGGCCGAGATGCCGAAACGTACTTCCTTGCCTTCCATATTGCCGCCGGCCTGCAGGGCCGAAGCTGCATGATCGATCGGCAACGACGACAGCGCGGCAGTGACCTGCTGCTCCGATGCCATCGCCGCCAGCGCCATGATCACGAAGATCACCGTCATCGACGCCAGCACCGCCACACCCTGGCGTCGGTCCCTGACCATCTCGCCGAACGTGAAACACAGTGCGGCGGGGATCAGGAAGATCGCCAGCATCTCGATAAAGTTCGACAGCGGCGTCGGGTTCTCATACGGATGCGCGGAGTTGGCGTTGAAGAATCCGCCGCCATTGGTGCCGAGCATCTTGATGGCTTCCTGCGATGCCACCGGGCCCATTGCCAACGTCTGGCTGTCGGTCTTCGCGGCTTCGGTCACCGGCTTGCCCTCTTTGTCGAGCACCGGCTGACCGGCCGCATCGACCTTGGGCTGCGTGTATTCGACAGCGGTGACCAGGTTGACGTCCTTGTAGCTATCGAAGTTCTGGATCACGCCCTGGCTGACCAGTACCACGGCCATGACGATCGACAGCGGCAACAGCACATACAACGTGGTGCGCGTCATATCGACCCAGAAATTGCCGATGGTCTTCGCGCTGTGGCGCGCGAAGCCGCGAATCAGTGCGAACACCACCGCGATACCGGTGGCGGCCGAGAAGAAGTTCTGCACGGTCAGCGCGAGCATCTGCGTCAGATAGCTCATGGTCGACTCGCCGGCATAACCCTGCCAGTTGGTATTCGAGATGAAGCTGATCGCGGTGTTGAACGACGAATCGGGCGAGACCGCGCCAAACCCTTGCGGGTTCAGCGGCAACACACCTTGCAGGCGCTGCATGGCATACACCGCGATCACGCCGAGTACGTTGAACACGATCACGGCGATGGCGTACTGCTTCCACCCCATTTCGGCATCGGCGCGCACGCCAGCCAGGCGATACAACACGCGTTCGAACGGGCGGCCCCATGCGGTCAGCCCATAGTTGCCCTCTTCGATCGCGCGGCGCATGTAGCGCCCGAGGAATGGCCCGACCACGAACAGGATGGCCAGGAAAAGGACCAGAAGTCCGATAAATTGCGTCGACATCAGAATTTCTCCGGCCGGAACAGCGCAACGAGCAGGTAGATGAAGATGGCGACGGCCAGGCCGCCGCTGAGCAGATCGGTCCAGTCCATCAGAGTCCCCGGTCGGTTGCGGAATGCTTGGCCGCGGGGCCGTCTTCCGTGCTGCCACGCCCCGCCGGCAGGTTGGCGCCCAACGCGGCGCACAGGGCCAGCAGCGCGCCCGTCAACGCGCCGAAAGCCAGCAATACGAGGAAATAGATCCCGTCCATGACATGTATGCAGGCATGGCGCCTGCTTAGTGATTCACGGATACGAGGTTAGGGATCGGAGGGTAAAAACGGGATAGAGAGGGTGGGAGGGGGTGTAAAGGAAATATAAAAATCCCACCCGCCATGGTTTTGGCTCCCCTCTCCCGCGCGCGGGAGAGGGGTTGGGGGAGAGGGCATGAGGTTCAAATTGCGACCTGTCTCGCATTGAGCCGCCGGCCCTCTCCCCCGCCCCTCTCCCGCCATGCGGGAGAGGGGAGACAACAACTGGTGCGCCTTAGATCCAACCCGCCTTGTGCAGCTTGTTCCAGAGAAAACCGCACGCGGTGGCGGTGAACCCGATCACCACCGGATACGCGTAATGCCATTTCAGTTCGGGCATGAAGCTGAAGTTCATGCCGTATAGCGAGAACACCACCGTGGGTACCGCCAGGATGGCACCCCAGCCGGCCAGGCGCTTGACCACCTCGTTCTGTGTCACGGTCACCAGCGCCAGATTGACCTGCACCGCCGTGGTGAGCATTTCGCGCACCACGTCGAGCGATCGGACGATCCGGCTGCAGTGGTCCTCGATATCGCGGAAGTAGGCGCGCAGTTCCTTCGGCACCAGGTCCTCATGCAGCCGGATCAACTGGCCGCAGATGTCCTCGACCGGGTACACCGCATTGCGCAGGCGCAAGACCTGGTGCTTGACGTGATACAGCCGCTGGATGGCGGCGCGGTCGAACTCATCGCGGAAGATACCTTGCTCCAGCGCTTCGAAGGTGTCCTCGAGGCGTGTCACGATCGGCAGATAGTGATCGACCACGAAGTCCATCAGCGCGTAGAGTACGTAGCCAGGTCCGTTGGCAAGCCCGTTCGGATCCTGCTCGCAGCGTTCGCGCACGGGCGCATAGGTGGAACTGGCGCCGTGGCGCACCGATACCACATAGTTCGGACCCACGAACAGATGGGTCTCGCCCACCACCACCTCCTCGCCCGCCAGTTGCGCGGTGTTGAGCACCACGAACACCGAATCGCCATAGCTTTCCAGCTTGGGCCGCTGGTGGGCGTCGAGCGCATCTTCCACCGCCAGGTCGTGCAGGCCGAATGCCTGCTGCACGCGGCGGAGCAGGGTCAGGTCCGGTTCGTGCAAGCCGAGCCAGATGAAGGTACCGGGTTCCTCCAGCACCTTCGAAATATCCTCAAACTCGACCTTGCCGAGCTTCTTGCCGTTGCGATATGCGGCGCAGTTAACGATGGCGCCCATGGGCTCCCCCGGTGTCGAGATGCGCAATCGTAACAAGAGCATCGCAATCGCGGTTACCTGCGGGACCATATGGTCCGCATCGTCCACCCCCGGTGAATTGACCAATATTTGTTACAGTTCCCCGGAAATCCGACGTTAGAATGTCCCATTTCCACGGTCACCGACTATGTCTCAGAAGAAATCGCCACGCTTCGAGCTGCGCAGTGGCAATGTCGACGCCCTCCTTCTCGCCCTCAATACCGCCGACGTGGACGCGCTGCGGGATGACCTCCTCTCCCGTTTCGAGTCGACCCCCGATTTCTTCTCCGACGATGTCGTGGCGCTGGACCTGCGCCGCCTGGACGGTGACGGCGCGCTGCCGCTGGACCGTGTCATCGACACCCTTGCAACCCTGAACGCCCGCGCCATTGGCGTGGTGGCGCGTACCGACCAGCGTGGCTGGGCCGGCGGCTTCGGCCTGCCGCTGCTGGACAGCCAGAGCCGGCGCGGCGGCCGGGACGAGTCATCGAAGGACAAGCCAGACGACGACAAGCCCGCCGAGGCGGTGCCCGCGGAAGTGCCCGCGGTCAACGGCACCGCGTCCGATATTGCCGAGATCATGGCGGCAGCCAACGCCGCCGCGGCCCCGCGCGCCGTTCCCACGCTGCTGATCGACAAGCCGCTGCGCTCGGGCCAGCAGGTCTACGCCCAGGGCGATGTGGTGATCCTGGACCTGGTCAGCTACGGCGCCGAAGTCATTGCCGAAGGCAACATCCATATCTACGCCCCGCTGCGCGGCCGCGCACTGGCAGGCGTCAAGGGTAATCCCGATGCGCGTATCTTCTGCACGTGCATGGAACCCGAACTGATTTCCATCGCCGGCATCTATCGGACTGCCGAGCAGACACTGCCGGCCGATGTGCTCGGCAAATCGGCCCAGGTACGCCTGGCCGATGAAAAACTGATTCTCGAACCGCTGCGGATGCGATAGCCGCAGTGCCCATCACGACGAATTCCACTCATACCGGACCATAGAGCCATGGCAAAAATCATCGTAGTGACCTCCGGCAAGGGGGGCGTTGGCAAGACCACCACCAGCGCGAGCTTCGCCGCCGGCCTGGCCCTGCGTGGCCACAAGACTGCCGTGATCGATTTCGACGTCGGCCTGCGTAACCTCGACCTGATCATGGGTTGCGAGCGCCGCGTGGTGTATGACCTGATCAACGTGGTGCAGGGCGAAGCCAACCTGCACCAGGCGCTGATCAAGGACAAGAAGTGCGAAAACCTGTTCATCCTGCCGGCCTCGCAGACGCGCGACAAGGAAGCGCTGACCCGCGAAGGCGTGGAAAAGGTCATCAACGACCTCAAGGAAATGAACTTCGAGTACATCGTGTGCGATTCGCCGGCCGGCATCGAGACCGGCGCGCTGATGGCCATGTACTTTGCCGACGAAGCGCTGATCGTGACCAATCCCGAGGTATCGTCGGTGCGTGATTCGGACCGCATCCTCGGCATCCTGGCCTCGAAGACCAAGCGCGCCAGCGAAGGCGAACCGATCAAGGAACACCTGCTGATCACGCGCTACAACCCGAAGCGCGTGCATGGCGGCGAGATGCTGTCGCTGACCGATATCCAGGAAATCCTGCGCATCAAGCTGATCGGCGTGGTGCCGGAATCGGAAGCCGTGCTGCATGCATCGAACCAGGGCACGCCAGCCATCCATCTTGATGGCACCGATGTGGCCGACGCCTACGGCGACGTGGTCGATCGTTTCCTGGGCAAGGACAAGCCGCTGCGCTTCACCGACTACCAGAAGCCGGGACTGCTCTCGCGCATCTTCGGCAACAAGTAACGGAGGACTCATCCCTATGTCGATCCTGTCCTTCCTGCTGGGGGAGAAGAAGAAATCCGCATCGGTCGCCAAAGAGCGGCTGCAGATCATTCTCGCCCACGAACGGTCCGGCCATTCCGCGCCGGCTGACTACCTGCCGGCCCTGCAACGCGAACTGGTGGCGGTCATCTCGAAGTATGTGAAGATCAGCGACCAGGACCTGCGCGTCAGCCTGGAGCGCCAGGACAACCTCGAAGTGCTCGAGGTCAAGATTGAAATTCCGCAGGCGTGATCGCGCGCTGATTTAAAGCCACGATCCAGGTCTGTCGGCGGGCTTCCGGCTGCACCAGTCGGAGGCCCGCTCGCGTCCGGCTTCCCCCTCCCGCTTGTCTCTGCTTTCTCCCCTGCCCCCGCATTTTTCGGCATTTTCCACCGTTTAAGGGATAACCCTCCCTCCCTTCGCGGGGAATGCTGCAGCGCAGCAGCAACCGATGCGACGGTTGCGATACCTGGCGCCAATCTCCACCACTCATTGCTTCCTGCCCCGCGTGCACCGGCTTGATGCGTGCTGCTTTGCACCATCTACACGACCCGAAGGCATTGTGTAGCGACAAACCAACGGATTTGCACCAAATGTCTCCCCGAAGCGGCGCTCCAGCTCGGTTTTATGTCGCAACGATCAGCCTTTTGTTAAATTTTCGCGGCGTTAAGAGCAAACGTCATCCAATAGGACGCGCCGTGATCCGGGGTAGTCCAACCACAAGACAGAAAAGGAGCACCATGAAGAAATCGCTACTGACCCTCGCACTTGGTTCGCTGTTTGCCAGCAGCGCCTTCGCCCAGACTTCGGTCACGCTGTACGGTATCGCCGACGCCAGCGTCCGTTACACCACCAACGCCGACGCCGCCAACCATGGCCAGGTTGCCCTGACCGACGGCGCCGTGACGCAAAGCCGCTGGGGCCTGAAGGGCTCGGAAGCCCTGGGTAACAACCTGAAGGCAATCTTCCAGCTGGAAAACGGCTACAGCCTCGACAACGGCACGATGAATTCGTCGGGCCAGCTGTTCAATCGTCAAGCCTACGTGGGTCTGGCCGGTGATTTCGGCGCGATCAAGCTGGGCCGCCAGTACACCGAAGGCTTTAACCTGTTCGGCGACTTCGACCCGCTGACCATCGGTAACTACACGAACAACGCCTGGCCGTTCTTCCTGACCCGCTTCCGCAGCAACAACGTGGTCAGCTACTCGGGCGCGTTCTCGGGCCTGAACGTTGGCGCCAGCTACGGCTTCGGTGAAGTGGCCGGCAGCACGACCAAGAACCAGTACTGGGGTGCTCGTGCTTCGTACGACATCGGACCGTTCGGCATCGGCGGTGTGTACCAGGAAACGCGTGACGCCAACAGCAACAAGCAGCAAATGTGGGGTCTGGCCGGCAAGTACGGCATTGGCCCGGCCAAGCTGTTCCTGGGCTACGTTGGTGGCAAGGACAACACCGGCATCATCGACACCGGCTTCATGAACCAGGCTGCCGGCGTATCGACGCCTGCCGCACAAGCCGCGATCATCGCTGGCGCTCCGAACACCCCGCGCAAGGACATGCTGGGCTACTTCGGCGTGAGCTACCAGGTCACCCCGGCACTGGCCGTGACCGGCGTGTTCTACGGCGACCACATCAAGGACAAGAACGGCGTGAGCAGCAGCGGCAACCGCTACACCGGCGTTCTGCTGGCCGAGTACTCGCTGTCCAAGCGTACCCAGGTCTACGGCACGGTTGACTACAACAAGGTCACCGGCGCAGCCCAGACCGAACTGCCGGGCAAGAACAACCAGACCGGCGTGGCCGCAGGTATCCGCCACATTTTCTGATCGACGTCTGATCAGTTGCACGGTTTGTCAGAAAGGCACCTTCGGGTGCCTTTTTTTCGTTTGGCCACGCCCTGCCGTGGCACGCCGCCCTCGTCCAGCAGTTCGAGCCGGTAGCCGTAGGTGTAGACCGGCATCACGCGCGCGCCCTCCTCCTCTCTCAATCCGAGCTTGTTGCGCATGCGCGAGATATGGGTGTCGATGGTGCGCGACATCGCCGGTAGGTCGCGACCCCATACCGCCATCACCAGATGCTCGCGGGTCACGACCCGGCCCGCATTGCGAAACATCAGCACCGCGACATTGAACTCCTTCGGCGTCAGCGCCACGGCCACACCATCACGCGTAGCCTGCCGCGCCTCGAGGTCAAAGCCATAGCGCCCGAATGACAGGTGCTCTTCCCCGGATTGCCGTGCGTCGGGATACACGCGCCGTAGCAGTGCATGCATGCGTGCCGCCAGCTCGGCAGGCCGGATGGGCTTGACCAGGTAGTCGTCGGCGCCGGCGGCCAGTGCCACCGCGATGTCATCCTCGCTGCCACGGCGCGCCAGGAATATCACTGGAATGCGCGGGTCCAGATGCGCACGCACCCAGACCACGATCTCGGTGCCAGTGACGCGCGTTGCATGCCAGTCCAGCAGCAGCAGGTCGAACGTGATCTTGCGCAAGGCCAGCAGCAGTCGGCGACCGTCGAGAAACGTCACGCACTCGTGGCCGGCGCCCGTCACGATGCCGCGGATCCACTCAGCATGCGCGCCATCGCTTTCTAGCGCGGCAATCCGGTGTCCGGTCGTGGCAACCCTTACCACCCTGGCAAGCCGGGTCCCCGACGTGATCCTCCTGATCGAGGTAATCCCGCTGGTCGCGGTGGTGGTCCCGGTGGTGGTCCCGGTGGTGGTCCCGGTGGTGGTCCCGGTGGTGGTCGCGGTGGTGGTCGCGGTGTTTGCGGCGTTTGCAGTGGCTGCAGTTCTTGCGGTCTTTGCTGTCTTTGTCATGCGTCGTCAGACCCCAGGCTGGGGCGCGGCTGATCTGTCTGACGACCATTAGATGCGGACTCGAACGCTAACCCTATAAGACGATGCTCATTTTGAGGTCGGGCACAAATGTTTACTTCATCCGCAACCGGCGGCGACCTAACATGGCCGGCACCTCGTCGATTGTTCTGGCCATTGAAGGACACCCACCGTGAAGATTGCCGCGCTTGAAGACAACCCGGCCCGCGCCATGGTGCTGGAGCGGGCCCTGCATCCGGGCGGACACAGCCTGGCACGCTTTCGCAGCGGCCGCGCGCTGATCGATGCCATCCATGGCACGCCCTACGACCTGCTGGTACTCGATCGCGATGTGGTCGAGGCCGACGCCGACGAACTGCTGGGATGGATACGGCGCACGCTCGGCCATGGCATGCCGGTGATGATGCTCGGCGCCAGCGATGCGGAAGAAGACGTCGCGCGCTGCCTGCTGGCAGGCGCCGACGCCTACGTGCGGCAACCCGCGCGCGATGCGGAACTGCTGGCCCGGATCGAGGCGCTGGTTCGCCGCAATACCGCGCGGCGTACCGGCGGGACAGGACCGACAGGCCCGACAGGCAGGACAAGCGCGACGGGCGCACCGCCGGCCATCGACATCGCTTCCGAGCAACTCGTCTGCGGGGTGTTCCGTTTCGAGGTGGCGGAGCGCCAGGCCTGGGTAAAGGGGGTTCCGGTGGCGCTGTCACCGAAGGAGTATGCGCTGGCGCTACTGCTGTTCCGCAACCTCGGCACGCTGGTCATGCGGCGCACCATGATCGAGCAAGTCTGGCATGGTGCCGAGATGTGCGAACAGGCGCGTACCATCGACAGCCATCTGTCGCGCGTCAGGACCAAGCTCGCGCTGTGGCCCTTTAACGGCGTGATGCTGCGCACGATCTACCGGCTCGGCAGCCGGCTAGACCATGCCTAGTCGATCTTGATGCCGGCTTCCTTGACGATCCGCGCATTCTCGTTCGATTCGGCCTTGATCGCGGTAGCAAACTGCGCCGCCGTGCCGCCGGTAGGCACTTCGCCGCCACGCAACAGGCGGTCGCGCACGTCAGGCTCGGCCAGCGCCTTGTTCAGTTCGGCGTTGAGCTTCTGGATGATGGCGGCCGGCGTCTTGCCCGGCGCGAAGATGCCGAAGGTCGACGTCAGGTTGGCCTTGGGGTAGCCGAGTTCGTCGAACGTCGGCACGTTCGGCAGACTTTCGATGCGCTTGGGTGCACCCACGGCGATGGCACGCAGACGGCCAGCCTGCATGTGTTGCGTCAGCATCGGGCTGGCGTTGGTGCTCATCACCTCGAACTGCCCGCCGAGCGCGTCGTTCATCTGCTGGCCCGCACCCTTGTAGGGAATCAGCGTCACATCGGCCTTCGACTTGGACTTGATCTGCTCCAGCATCACGTGGCCCACGGTACCGAGGCCCGACGTAGCCCAGCGCACCGAACCCGGCTTGGCCTTTGATTGCGCGATCAGGTCCTGGAACGTCTTGCCGGTAAAGCTGGGCGTGGCAACCACCAGCACCGGCGAGTACATGACGCTCATCACGGGCGCCACGTCGCGTTGCGGGTCATAGTTGACGTGGCCGACGTGCGGATTGAGCGTCAGCGGGCTCGTCGACGCAAAACCCAGTGTGTAGCCGTCGGGCGCGGCCTTGGCCACGGCATCGATGCCGATGCTGCCACCGGCGCCGGCCTTGTTTTCCACCACCACCGAGGTACCCATCTGCACCGAGAGTTTCTCGCCGAGCGCGCGCGCCACGGCATCGCTGATGCCACCCGTCGGGTAAGCCACGATCATGCGGATCGGACGGCTCGGATAGCTGTCGGCGGCCAGGACCGGAGTGGCGGCCGTGGAAATCAGGGCGGTGGCAAGCAATGCCGCGCGCAGCGGCAGGTAACGGAAAGCGGCCATGGTGGAGGCTTGGGAGCGTGAAGGAAGACGTGAAGGCGGGAAATTCGTGGAAGACAGTACGACAGTGCGACTGTGCGCGGACGCAAAGGGTCGCGGCCGGGTCAGGCGCTATCTTAGCCGATCGCCCCATGTGCCCGCGCCACGCGGGCGGCTATCGCACCAGCGGGTGTTCGGGCACCCACGAGACAAACAGTTCATTGGCGCGATCGTAGAGGCGCCACGCAGTGCCGCACTCGCGGCAGGTGAAGGACATCATGCTGAACGGCACACCGGCCGCGCTCTGGCTGACCAGCGGCGCCGTATTGCGCAACGCCAGACAGGGATGCGGCTCGCGCCGGCGCGGATCATCGGCCAGGGCAAGGCAATGGGCGCAGGCGGGACGGGCGGACATGGCGGACGTTGCGGAGGGCTGGGGTACGGCGGACTTCATGACCGAGATGATGCCGCAAAACTGATGCCAGGGTACTGGACCATGTTGCGTGACGCGCGCAACATGTGGGCTTCACACCACCAACAACGAAGAGGAGTCCCCGCGCATGCCCGCCATCCGCCCCCGCCTTGCCACACTCGCTGCCGCACTGCTGGCCGTGCTTGCCCCAGTCGCGCAAGACGCGCAGGCTGCCCCGGTCGAACCGGTCTATCGATTGGCGCAGCAGGAGAAGCCCGCCCTGATCGACACGATGAAGGACCTCGTTTCGATCGAATCGGGCAGCAAGGACATCGAAGGGCTCGATCGCATCGCCAACCTGATCCGCGACAGGCTGGCCGCGCTTGGTGGCGACGCAAAGCTGGTGGCGCCTGCCGAGGTCTATCGCATGGACGATACGCCTGAGAAGGTCGGCAAGATGGTTCACGCGACGTTCAAGGGCACCGGCAAGCGCAAGATCATGCTGATTGCCCATATGGACACGGTCTACCTGCGCGGCATGCTGGCCCAGCAGCCCTTCCGCGTCGATGGCGATCGCGCCTATGGCCTCGGCATCGCCGACGACAAGAACGGCGTGGCCGTGATCCTGCATACCGTGGCGATCCTGCAGAAGATGAACTTCAAGGACTACGGCACGCTGACGGTACTGATCAACGGCGACGAGGAGATCAGTTCGCCCGGTGCACGCTCGATGCTGACCAAGCTGGGATCGGAACAGGATGCGGTGTTCTCGTGCGAGGCTACGCGCGTGACCGGCGACCGGCTGTCGCTGGCCACCAGCGGCATCGGCGCCATCGCGCTCAAGGTGGAAGGCAAGTCATCGCACGCGGGCAGCTCGCCGGAACTGGGCCGTAACGCACTCTATGAAATGTCGAACCAGATCCTGCAGATGCGCGACCTGTCGAATCCTGACACCGGAATGAAGGTCAACTGGACGCTGTCGCAGGCCGGCACCAACCGCAACGTGATTCCGGCCGTGGCCACGGCGCAAGCCGATGTGCGCGTGCTGCGCACCGCCGACTATGACGGCCTCGAACGCACGCTACAGGAACGGATCCAGAAGAAGCTGATTACGGACACCAAGGTCGATGTGAAGTTCGAGCGCCGCCGTCCGCCACTTGAAGTCACGCCGGCCGCGCGCCAGCTGGCCGCGCATGCCCAGGGCATCTATGCGGAAATCGGCGAGAAACTGGCCGTTTATGACACCGCCGAAGGCGGTGGCACCGACGCCGCCTTTGCGGCAGCCGCGACCAAGGCACCGGTGATCGAGCGCTTCGGGCTGCGCGGCTTTGGCGCGCATTCGAACGACGCCGAGTATGTGGACCTGAACTCGGTGACCCCGCGCCTGTACCTGCTGACGCGGATGATCATGGACGTGTCGCAGGACAAGACGGGGAAATAAGAAGGCGCTTGACACTCCCCTACCCGCACGGCGGGAGGGGTTGGGGGTGAGGGCAAAAGTTCTGCTTGCCAATCTGTCGCAATTTGAACCGCTGGCCCTCTCCCCCGCCCCTCTCCCGCGGGCGGGAGAGGGGAGACAAACACGCACACTTCTAAGCCGTCTTCACGCGTTCGCGCAGATCCGGCAGGAAGACCGCCAGCAGGCCCAGCAGCGGCAGGAACGCGCAAAGCTGGTAGACCGACTCGATGCCGTGCACGTCGGCCAGCTTGCCCAGCACCGCGGCACCGATGCCACCCATGCCGAAAGCAAAGCCAAAGAACAGGCCAGACACCATGCCGACCTTGCCCGGAATCAGCTCCTGGGCAAACACCAGGATGGCCGAAAATGCCGAGGCCAGGATAAAGCCGATGATCACCGTCAGCACCGCGGTCCAGAACAGGTTGGCGTGCGGCAGCATCAGCGTGAACGGCGCCACGCCCAGGATCGATGCCCAGATCACGCGCTTGCGTCCGATGCGGTCGCCGATCGGGCCGCCCAGGATCGTGCCGGCGGCAACCGCGAACAGGAACAGGAACAGGTAGATCTGCGACGTCTGGCGCTGCAGGCCGAACTTCTCCATCAGATAGAACGTGTAGTACGTGTTCAGGCTGGCCATGTAGAAGTACTTCGAGAAGATCAGCAGCAGCAGTACCGTCATGGCACGCACCACGGTGGACTTCGGCAGCTTGCGGACCGCGCCGGCAGCGGCCTTTTTCTTCGCAGCGCGTTCGGCAAGGTGCCGCCCATACCAGCCACCAATCTGCCACAGCACCGTAATGGCCAGCAGCGCGGCCAGCGAGAACCACGCCACGCTACCCTGGGTATGGACGATCCATGCCGCGAGCAGCGGCCCCATGGCACTGCCCCCGTTGCCGCCAACCTGGAAGATCGACTGGGCCAGACCATGCTGGCCGCCCGACGCCAGCCGCGCCACGCGCGACGATTCCGGATGGAAGATCGACGAGCCGGTACCCACCAGCGCCGCCGCCACCAGCAGCACGCCATACGTGGGTGCCACCGACAACAGCAGCAGGCCGCACAGCGTGAAGCCCATGCCGATGGCCAGCGAATGGGGCTTCGGATGCTTGTCCGTGTACAGGCCGACGATCGGCTGCAGCAACGATGCGGTGATCTGGTACGTCAGCGTCAGCAGGCCGATCTGCGTGAAGCTCAGGTTGAAGCCGCCCTTGAGCATCGGATAGATGGCCAGGATCAACGACTGGATCATGTCGTTGAGAAAGTGCGCAAAGCTGATCGCGTACAACACGCGGAAACGCGTGCCCTCCTCGCGATGCGGGGCCGCCGGGGCCGAATTGACGGTAGTGCTCATGGTGCGGGGGCGCATTGGCCGGTTGTCTCTGTGGAATACCCGAGCGCCCGAATTGCCGGCACGCGGGAAAGTGTGACGATGCTAATTGGCAAATTGACGCCTGTCCTGCGAGAATGAGGCCGTAACTTTGGAGAAAAGGACATGCCGGGTGCACCTCGTCGGCCGCTGCGTGCCAAACCGTCCGCGCCGCCAGTCCCATGGATCGATCACGGCACACCGGGCAGCAAGCCGCTACCCGCCGATGCGCCGCGCGATGC
Organism: Cupriavidus sp.; assembly: GCF_057315035.1. Lineage (NCBI taxonomy): Bacteria > Pseudomonadati > Pseudomonadota > Betaproteobacteria > Burkholderiales > Burkholderiaceae > Cupriavidus > Cupriavidus sp. The sequence continues at coordinate 635,110 of NZ_DBHKYV010000001.1, forward strand.
CGCAGCCGACGATCGCGCCGACACATACTCCGACCGCCCCGCCTACCTCCAGTACGATCGCAGCACCATGCCGGTAACGGCCATGGCGGCAGACTATGTGCCCGGCCATGTCACCAGGCCGCACCAGCATCCGCATGCCCAACTGGTCCACGCCATGCATGGCGTCATGGTGGTGTCGACCTCCGAAGGGCAATGGATCGTGCCGCCGACACGCGGCATGTGGATGCCGGGCGGCACCGTGCACTGGATCCGCATGGTGGGCCGCGTGCAGATGCGTACCGCGTACATCCGGCCCGACGCCGCGCCCGATTTGCCCACGCAATGTACCGTGCTGGGCATCTCGCCGTTGCTGCGCGAACTGATCCTGGCGGCGATCGACGTGCCGCTGCCCTACCCGTCCGATTCGCGCGATGGCCGGCTGATGCGGTTACTGCTCGACGAGGTCAAGCTGGTGCCGACGTTGCCCCTGCACCTGCCGCGCCCCACGGACCAGGGACTTCGCATGATCTGCGAGCGGATCATTGCCAGTCCCGACACAGATCTGACGCTGGCCGACTGGGGCAGTGAGCTGAGCGTGGATCCCAAGACCATCCAGCGCCGCTTTGCACGCGAGACCGGCATGACATTTGGCCAGTGGCGCCAGCAGGCCCGGTTGCTGGCCGCGCTGGAACGCCTGGCGGCCGGGGCAAGGTGGTGGATGTGGCGCTGGACATGGGCTATGAAAGCCCCAGCGCATTTGCGACGATGTTCCGGCGGCAGTTTGGCGTGCCGCCGAGCGCCTTCTTCAAATAGGCCCAGCTCCGCGCCCTACTCCGCCAGATAGCGTTCGACGAGTCGCGTCCAGTACGCGGCACCGACGGTCAGGTTCTCGTCGTTGAAGTCATAGCCTGCGTTATGCAGCAGCGGCTGGTTCGCGCCATTACCCATCCGCACGAAACAGCCCGGGCGCTGCTGCAGGAAATACGCAAAGTCCTCGCTGCCCGCAATCCGGTGGAAATTGCCGATGGCACGCTCGGGGCCCACCAGTTCCTCGGCTACCTGCCGCGCGAATTCTGTCTCGGCTTCGCTGTTGACCAATACCGGATAGCCGCGCACGTAGTCGATATCGGCCGTCGCGCCATAGCCTTCGGCATGCGACGTGACCAGTTGGCGGATGCGCGACTCCATCGAGGCCCGCACCTCGGGGCTGAACGAACGCACGCTGATTTCCATGCGCGCACTGTCAGGAATCACGTTCGGCGCATGCCCCGCGTGCAGCGTGCCGATGGTCACCACGGCGGTCTCGTTCGGATCGACATTGCGCGCCACGATCGACTGCAGCGCCATGACCAGGCTACCCGCCACGAGGATCGGGTCGATCGACTGGTGCGGGCGTGCCGCATGGCCGCCCTTCCCGCGCACGGTAATCGTGACGGTATCGCACGCTGCCATGAACGGACCGGCGCGGAACATGAACGTACCGGCCTCGACACCTGGATGATTGTGCAGCCCGAAAATGGCATCGCACGGGAACCGCTCGAACAGGCCGTCGGCCAGCATGCGCTCCGCGCCGCCGCCCGCGCCGATTTCCTCGGCTGGCTGGAAAATCAGATGGACCGTGCCATTGAAGTGGCGCGTGCGCGCCAGCTGCCGCGCGGCACCGAGCAGGACCGTGGTATGCCCGTCGTGTCCGCATGCGTGCATCTTGCCTTCATGCACGCTGGCGTATGGCAGGCCAGAGCGCTCATGAATCGGCAGCGCGTCCATGTCGGCACGGATGCCGACACTGCGTTTGCTGCTGCCGGAGCGCAACGTACCGACCAGCCCGGTACCACCCACACCGCGCGTCACCTCATAGCCCCAGCCTTCGAGCTTGCTGGCAACGAGCTCCGCGGTGCGGACTTCGTTGAAGGCAAGTTCGGGATGCTGGTGGATATTGCGGCGGATGTCCTGCAGTTCTTCACGCGAGTCGAGCGTGTCGTGAACCGTGCAGAAGGAACGCGTGGGAGCGTGCTTGGCGAGGCTGACCGATACGGTCTTTAATATCGACTCGATTTCGGGGGCGTGTTCAGACATGGCAGTGCTCTTGTTGGCAGACATGTAAGAACAGTATTTCACGCGAAGTCGATGGGTAAAACCCCGAATGCGGATTTCGTGCGAAAGCGCCCCAAAACCCCGCAAAACTGTTGCCCTTAACGGACGCTTTGTTTGAAAACGCGACGCTTTGAAAGACGATGTTTCAGCGGGGAACCCCTGAGGCCACCTCGAAGGCGCCCCGCTTTTTCACATCACGGGATATGAAGCCGGTCCAGCGTTGAATCAGCGCTCGCCGTACGCCACCACCTTCTGGCTTTGTTCGCCCAGACCATCGATGCCGAGGCGCATCACATCGCCGGCCTTCAGGTAGCGCGGCGGCTTGAAGCCCATGCCAACTCCCGGCGGCGTGCCGGTGGCAATCAGGTCGCCCGGTTCCAGCGTCATGAAGCGGCTGACGTAGCTGACCACGGTTGCCACGTCGAAGACCATGGTTGCGGTGCTGCCCTTCTGCATCCGCTCGCCATTGACGTCGAGCCACATGCCCAGCTTCTGCGCGTCGGGCACCTCGTCGCGCGTAACCAGCCATGGGCCCACCGGGCAGAACGTATCGCAGCCCTTGCCCTTGTCCCAGGTACCGCCGCGTTCGAGCTGGAATTCGCGTTCCGAAACATCGTTGACCACGCAGTAGCCGGCCACATGCTCGAGCGCCTGGGCCTTCGACACGTTGCGCGCCGTGGTGCCAATCACCACACCCAGCTCGACCTCCCAGTCGGACTTGTGTGATTCGAACGGCAGCATCACGGCATCGTTCGGGCCGTTCAGCGACGTATTGGCTTTCAGGAACACGATCGGTTCGGCGGGCAACGGCATGCCGGCCTCGGCCGCGTGGTCGGCATAGTTCAGCCCGATGGCAATGATCTTGCCGATCCCGGTCCAGGGCACGCCGTGGCGCTGCCCTTCGAGCACCGGCAGCGTGGCCGGGTCCAGCGCCGCGAGCTTCGCCAGCGCGGCGGGCGCCAGTTGCGCGGCGTCGATACCGCCAATCACACCGGACAGGTCGCGCACGCGGCCGTCGCGGTCTACCAGGCCCGGGCGCTCTGCGCCGGGATTTCCTACGCGGACTAGTTTCATCGTCTTGGTCTCCTCGGGTGACATCAGCCACGCGAGCATAGCGCAAGCGCGCATGGTGCGCGCACCAGCCGTCGACCGCTTCAGCCCATCACCTGGGTCGGCGCGCGGTAATGGGATGGCTCAAGCAGGTCCAGTCCACACTGCAACTGTTCGACCCAGGCGATAAACCGCTCCACCATCTCGCGCCCCTGGAACGACGGGCCATGCTGCGGCACGATGCGCGCGATATCGAGCGTGCGGGCCATGGCCGCCCATAGTTGACAAGCGCGATTGCCACTCATGTAGCGGCGATGAAACCCGAGCATGCGCACCGCGTGCGTATCGAAATCGGTCACCACGCCATCGGCCTCGCTACCGGTCGTCATGGATGCGCCAAGGTCTCCCGAAAACAGGATCTTGCTGACTGGATCGTAGAACTGGAAATTGCCCTCGGAATGCAGGAAGTGCGCGGGAATGGCCATCAGCGACGACTTGCCCAGTGGCACGATCAACCCGCTGTCGGGAATCGGCACGATGCGCCCCGATGTCTTGCCCACCTGGCAGAAATGCGGCAGGAAGCGCGCCCACACCTCGGAGATCAGCACGCGGCTCTCCGAGGCGGTGAGCCAGCGTCCCACCGAAGCCACGATATCGGGGTCGGCATGGGACGCCATCACATAGTCGAGCTGCTTGGGCGGGAAATAGCGGCTGATGGTCATGTACAGCTCGCTGTACGTCATCTGCCCGCCCGGGTCGATCAGTGCTGCGTGACCATGGTCCACCACCAGGAACTGGTTGCTCTGCACGGCGTCGCCGTGCGCTTCATCCACCAGGTCAGTGAATGCCAGACAGATATGTCCGTTGGATTCGTACAGCACCCTGCTCATGATCCCTCCCGCCGTTGTGGTCGTTTTCAACCGGCGAAAGTAATCAGGCTCGCGCTATTCACGCTTGATGCCGATCAAGAATCAGTGAAACAGCGAGCCAACGAACCCGCGTAGATCCCGGGACAAACCAGCTTGTCAGCGCGAGCCCAGCAGTTCCTCGATCTTCGCAACAAACTGCTTGTCGTCAGGCTTGACCATGCTGTTGTAGCTGCCAATGACCTGCCCCTTGCGGTCGATCAGGTACTTGTAGAAGTTCCACTTCGGCGCGGTTCCGGTCTCCTTGGTCAGCATCACGTACATCGGGTTGGCCTCGCTGCCACGCACGTGGGATTTGCCGAGCATTGGAAACTTGACGCCGTAGGTGTTGTAGCAAAAGTCGGAAATCTCTTTTGCCGAACCGGGCTCCTGCGAGAAATCGTTCGACGGGAACCCCAGCACCACCAAACCGCGCTCACGATACTTCGAGTAAAGCGCCTCGAGGCCCTCGTATTGCGGCGTGAAGCCACAATAGCTGGCGGTGTTCACGACCAGCACGACCTTGCCCGCGTACTGGCAGAGGTTCTGCGGCGCTTCGTCCTGCAGGCGCGGGAAACGGAAATTCAACGCCGTCGGGCAGTTGCCGGCCGCCTGCGTGGCCGACGAGGCCGACATGGCCGCTCCAGCAGGCTTGTCGGCAGCACGGGCCGGGTGCGGCAGCAGCGCGGCGGCAGCGGCCATTCCCATGACGCCCAACAGGGCAATGGCTTGCATCCGTTTCATATGCGGGGCGGCGGCAGCCGAGCTACGTTGGCGGGTCATGAATACAGGCTCCGGTGTCGATCAATGCATGCAAGTCTACGCTGTCGGGCAGCATGCGTCATGACCCACGGCTACACACCCCGCCGCACGTACCTGCGTCACGCTCACTCCATATGGATCTTGGCAGCGTGCTCGGTCACGCTGCTGCGCAGCTCCAGGTCCGGCATCCGGCGCACGATGACCAGCGCCAGGATCGCCGCCACGGCACCTGCTGCAAAGATCAGGTGAAAGCCCGATTCGACCCCACCCGCCAGCATCTGGCGCACGGCGGGCGACAGGTGGGCCATGGCTTCGCTGCCATGGCGCAACGAACCGAGATCCAGTTGCCGGGTGACGCCCGACTTGGCCACGGCATCGCGGAATTCCATCGCCAGCAGCGTTCCAGCCAGCGCACCACCCAGCGCACTGCCCAGCGAACGCAGCACGAGCAGGGCGCCCGTGCCGGCCCCCATGTCGCGACGCTCCAGTGCGTTCTGTACGCTGATCAGCGTACCCACCATCGACATGCCCAGACCGATGCCGGCCACGGTCATTGCAAGCAGTACCAGCGCGGTCGGCACCTCAGTGGTAACGGCCGCCAACCCGACCAGACCCATGGCCGCCGCCACATAGCCACCGGTCAGGATCTCGCGCATGCGACCCAGGCGCGGCGCAAGCCACGCCACCACGAAGTTGCCAGCCACGGTCGACAGCAGGAACGGCACCACGAGCAGGCCCGAGGTTGACGCATCGGCGTCGCGTACGAGCTGGAAATGCAGGGGCAGGGCGAAGATGCACAGGAAAATATTCAGTGCGGCCAGCGCCGAGGCGCCCACGCCCATCACGTAAGCGCGATTGCGGAACAGGCGCGGCGGCAGCATCGGATCGGCGGCGCGCCGCTCCTGCCTGGCGAGCAACGCCACGGCCACCAGCGTCAGCAACAGCAGGCCACCCATTTCCAGCGAGATCCAGTCGAACGCCTCGCCGGCCCAGCTCATCGCCAGCAGGAATGCGACGATGGCCACGGCCAGCAGGCACGCGCCAAGCCAGTCCACCTGCGGCCTGCCGCCGCGTGCGCGCAGATGGGCCAGGCCGCGATAGCACATGGCCATTGCCAGCAGGCCCAGCGGTACGTTGATCCAGAACAGCCAGCGCCACGACAGGTGATCGGACACCCATCCGCCCACCAGCGGTCCCGCGATCGACGACACCGCCCACACCGTGGCCAGGTAGCCTTGATAGCGGCCACGCTGACGGGGGGCCACCACATCGGCGATGGCCGCCTGCGCCAGCGACATCAATCCGCCACCGCCCACGCCTTGCAACGCGCGGAACAGGATCAACTGCGTCAGCGATTGCGCCATCGCACATGCCACCGACGCGGCAATGAACAGCGTGATGGCCACCATCAGCAGGCGCCGTCGCCCGAAACTGTCCGACAGCTTGCCGTACAGCGGCGTGGTCACCGTCGACACGATCAGGTAGGCGGTAACGATCCAGGACAGGTGGCCGAACCCGTTCAGGTCATTGGCGATGGCCGGCACAGCCGGAATCACCACGGTCTGGTCGAGTGCGGCAAGCAGGATGCAAAGCACGATGCCACCGATCACACGCATGATCGCGGCGTGGTCGATGTCGAGTTCGTGAGTTACAGGTGCGGCGGAATCAAGGGCAGCGGATCGGGAGGGGGCGGGCGATGACATGCAGGACGAGGCGGGCAGCTGAAGGAACGACGGAAACTCAGCCGCGTGACATCGATGCGGCCTTATTCAGTAACCGCATAATTATATGCATGCTTAGCATTTGGCGCTGGCCCATGCCGAAATTTTGGGCAAGCAATGTGGGTCGGAAACGACGAACGACCCCGGACACGTTGAAGTGCCCGAGGTTACCTGAATTTGCGGGAGGTTTTAGCGGAGAAGCGCGCCGATCAACGCGATCCGCCCGTGATGTAATGTTCGAGTTGCTCTATGACAAAGCGCTGTTCGCTGATGATGTCGTTCACAAGGTCGCCAATCGACAGCATGCCGAGCAGATTTTCTTGCTCCATCACCGGCAAGTGACGCAGCCGATGCCGCGTCATCAGCGCCATGCAATCTTCCGTGGATTGGTCGGCGCGCACATAGATGACCGCCGTGGTCATGATTTCGCGTACCAGGGTTTCGCGTGATGTTCGCTGCATCAGGATCACCTTGCGCGCGTAATCGCGTTCACTGAGGATGCCGACGATCTTGTCCTGCTCCATCACCAGCAGCGCTCCGATGCGCTTGTCCGCCATCAACTGCAGCGCGGCATAGACCGTCGCAGTGGGTGGAATGCTGAAGATTGCCTGACTCGCCTTGCTTTCCAGAACCTGCCGTGCGGTTTTCATGTCACCGACTCCTTGTTGCCGTCTTGGAAACAGTCGCCTGCCGAGGTCTAACGGATTTGCGGCACCGCGCAATAATCTTGCGCCCCCCTCGTGCCATCGCGTCCTAGCATCCCCAAACCTGGCCACGTTTATCCAGATTAGCAAAGGATCGGCGCGCGTTACAGGGTGACTTTCACGAATCTTTGTAAGAAATGTTGGAGCGGGCGCGCGGTCGGTGAAAGGTCAGGCGCCTGCCGCATCCATCCCGATCACGCGCGGCCTGCGCAGCCACTGGCGTGCGAGACGCGTGATATCGGGCGGTGGCTCGGCATCGCCAGACCGGTGCAACAGCAAGGTCTGCCGCGCCTTCGGACATCGACCCGCGACAAAAGCGATGTCGTCGACAAACCCCATGTCGAGCATCGTGTCAGCCTCATCGAAGATCACGATGTTGATGGCACGCAGATCCAGGCTTGCCGCATCGACATGATCGAGCAGTCTCCCAGGCGTGCCGACCACGATATGCGCGCCGTGGATCAGGCTGTCGATCTGCGGCCGGATCGGCATGCCGTGGCAAAGTAGCGCAACCTTCACGTGTTCCGTTACCCGCGCGATCTCTCCAATGCGTCGCGCCACATGACCAGCCCGTTCGCGCGTGGGGCATAACACCAGCGCCTGCACATCGAAGCGCTGCGGATCCAGGCGATGGAGCAGGGCGATCGTCAGCATCGTCGTGCTGCCGGCGCCATCACGCAGTTGCACAACCAGGTCGCGGCCGCCCAATGCAAGGGGCAGGGTAATGGCCTGTTGCGGCGTCATCGTCGCATGCCCCAGGCGCGCCAGTGCATCGAGCCACATTGGCTCCAGCGGCAGCACCGAAAACGGCACGCCAGTGGCTGCCGCAGCGGTTGGTGCGGATGGTGCAGATGATGCGGAGGTCAGGTCCTGGCTATCCATGCGGGTCTCGCACAGGCTGTGTGGCTCAGGCGGCAGGGCGGACGGCCGACTTCCGTGTCGCGCTCTTTGTGGCGCCCTTCTTTGTAGCGGCCGTTTTTGTAGCTGCCTTCTTCGTCGCGCTCTCGGTTGCCGCGCTCTTACTCGCCGTCTTTGCCGCCGCACGCTTCACCGGCACCTCTTCGGCCGGTGCCCAGCCCAGTCGCTCCAGCAATGCGCCAGCCGCCGCCGGAGCATGCTCCTTGGCACCATTGATGAAGAACAGGAAGACTTCCTTGGCCTTGGGCCTGGCCGCGGGCTTGTCTTCCACCCGTGGCAAGTCGTCGGCCGCCTTGCCATCGGCCCAGGCCGCGGCGCGTGACGCCCAGTGATCGAGGTCCCTTGCCGCATAGCCGGTCGCGATCTTCGCCTCGGCATTCATCAGCCGCGCGTAGACGAAGTCCGCGGTCAGGTCAGCGAACGACGGAAACTTGGGCGAGTCGGTGAAAACGGTAGCGGCCTTGAACTTGCGCGCAAGCTTCAGGTACTCGTCGCACATAAAGCTGTCGTGGCGCACCTCCAGCACGTGACGCAGCGGCACGCCTTCCACCGAGTCTGGCAACAGGTTCAGGAATGCCTCGAAGTCATCAGGTACGAACTGCTTGGTAGGCGCGAACTGCCAGACGATGGGGCCAAGCTTGTCGCGCAATTCGGCAATGCCGCTATCGATAAACTTGTGAATCGAATCGGCGCCTTCGGCAAGAACGCGCCGGTTGGTGGCAAAGCGCGACGCCTTGACCGAAAACACAAAGCCATCGGGCGTGGCATCGCGCCAGTTGGCAAACGACGTGCGCTTCTGCGTGCCGTGGTACGTGCTGTTGATCTCGATTGCGCTCAGGTGCCGGCTCGCGTACTCGAGCTCACGCGCCTGCGCCAGACCAGCCGGATAGAAGTTGTTGCGCCACGGCGCATAGCTCCATCCGCCAATACCGACGTGGATATTGCTCGCAACCTTACCCTTGCGCGCTGCCATGGCCCAATCTCCGCGAGAGGCGATGGCGAAAGTCTAGCCGGAATTGTCGTACGAAGTTGTCAGTAAGCGGACACGTGATTCGCGCGCGACCCGGCCCGGCTATGCGCCTTCGCCGGACGTTGGATACTTGCGGGCATTCATCGCCATCTTGGCCTGAACCGCCGCGTCCAGGTCAACGCCAAGCGCGGTCACCAGCTGCGTCAGGTAGATCGTGATATCGGCCAGTTCCTGCTCCACATGCGCGCGCTCGTCGGTCGACATGATGTCGCGCGATTCTTCCTCGGTTTGCCACTGGAAGATCTCCACCAACTCAGCCACCTCGACACTAAGCGCCATCGCCAGGTTCTTCGGACTGTGATACTTGCCCCAGCCCCTGGCCTCGCCAAAATCGAGCGCGGCTTGCTGAAGATTCTTGAGGTCGATCAAAGACATGGCATGGGGTGTTGGACGGTAAAGCGGAAGGATACCGTTTTTCTTGGACATCCCCCGGCGACAGGCATACGCTGCGTCATATTGGGAACTGCAGGTACCGTCAGCCATGAAGCCAGTTCCAGCCCTGGCATTCTTCACCATCGCAAGCTCGCTCGCCTACCTTGCGTTGCCGATCCTCGGCTGGGGTGGCTTCGCCCCCTATTTCGACAACCTTGCGCGCACAACTGCCGCAATCGCCATGATGGTCATGGCGGTCGTCGCGATTTTTTCAGGCGGCAATATCAGCACCGGCGAGCGCGAAGATCGCCGCAATCGATGGGTGCTGTTGGCATTCGGCGTGCTTGGATTGCTGGCCGGATATTTCCCCGCCTATAACGATCGCATCGGGTTCTGGTTGATCGATGGCGAGACAGTGCGCTGGATCGGCGTCGCAATGTTTGTCGGCGGCGGCATCCTGCGACTCTGGCCGGTCTTCGTGCTGGGCAATCGCTTCAGCGGACTGGTGGCCATCCAGCCCGGGCATACGCTGGTGACAACCGGGATCTACAGCGTGATCCGCAATCCAAGCTATCTCGGGCTGCTGGTCGGTTCGCTTGGATGGGTGCTGGTGTTCCGCTCGGTGGTTGGTGTGTTGCTGACGTTGTTGATGCTTCCGCCGCTGGTTGCGCGGATTCGAGCTGAAGAAGCGCTGCTAAGGGAGCAGTTCGGGGCGGAGTACGAAGCGTACTGCGCGCGGACTTGGCGGATGGTGCCGAGAGTGTACTAGCGCAATCGCCCGCCAATTCGCGTTCACACACGCCACCCGTCGACCGTCGACTCAGCTCTTTCGCCGACCTCCAGATGATCTCGCCGCAGGCACCACGGGTATTGGCTCCAGGAGTGCCTCGACGTCCTCGGCGGAGAACTTGACGGCGCCCGGGGAATCCTCGGAGAGAATCGCTTCAGCCAGTGCTGCCTTGTTTTCCTGCATGGCGATGATCTTCTCCTCGATGCTGCCGCTCGCAATCAACTTGTAGACGAAGACCGGCTTGTCCTGCCCGATGCGGTGCGCCCGGTCAGTAGCTTGCCGCTCGGCCGCCGGATTCCACCATGGGTCGTAATGAATCACGACATCGGCAGCCGTCAGGTTCAGGCCGACACCCCCTGCCTTCAGGCTGATCAGGAATACAGGAACCTCACCGTCCGAGAATTGCTGAACCGGCGTGGCGCGATCCTTGGTGTCCCCCGTGAGACGTACATAGGGAATTCCAACAGACGTGAGCGCTTCACCGATGATCGCCAGCATGCTGGTGAACTGAGAAAACAAGAGGACACGGCGCCCTTCGTCGATCATCTCGGGCAGCATCTCCATCAGCAAAGCCAGCTTGGCCGACTTCCGGTGATCTGAAATGCAACCAGGTTTGGGCAGCCGAGGATCGCAACACGCCTGACGCAGCTTGAGCAATGCCTCGAGAACGATGATATGGCTACGCGCGAGGCCTTTTTCAGCTACCACGTCACGAACCTTCTTCTGCATCGCCGTGCGCACGGTTTCGTACAGGTCACGCTGAATGCCGTCGAGTTCCACGGTCCGCACAATGGTTGTCTTCGGCGGCAACTCCGTGGCCACCTCGTCCTTGGTCCGCCGCAGCATGAATGGCCGGATACGCCGCGCCAGCAGGTCGCTCCGCGAGGTATCTCCCATTTTTTCGATCGGTGCGCGCCAGCGCTGCGTGAAGTCCTGGCGCGTGCCGAGGAATCCCGGCAGCAGGAAGTCGAACAGCGTCCACAGTTCACCAAGATGGTTCTCGAGCGGAGTCCCTGTGAGACAGAGCCGATGCCGCGTATTCAGCTTGCGGATGGTCTGCGCCGCCTTGGTCGACGCATTCTTGACGTACTGCGCCTCATCGAGAATCAGCAGATGGTAGTCATGCTGGCTGAATGCCGCTTCGTCACGCCACAACAGCGCATAGGTGGTCAGGACCAAATCATGTCCGGCGATCTCGTCGAAGCGCTCCTGACGCTGGGATCCGTGCAAGGCCAGCACGCGAAGTCCCGGAGCGAAGCGCCGGGCTTCGTCACACCAGTTTGCCACCAGCGTGGTTGGCACGACGATCAATGCGGGACGGTCGAGCCTGCCTGCCTCCTTTTCCTTAAGAAGATGGGTCAGCGTCTGGATGGTCTTGCCTAGCCCCATATCATCGGCCAGCACGCCCGACAGTTCGTGTTCGCGCAGGTATTGCATCCATGCCACGCCCTGCTTCTGATAGGGACGCAGCTCCGCATGCAGTCCGACCGGCATGGCAACCTCTGCCATGCCAGCGCCGGTCATCAGGCGTTGCGCAAGGGTGCGGATCGAGGCGTCCCCGTGAAACTCCCAGCGACCGGTCTGGTCGAGCGCGTGGATGCGCGCAAGGTCCAATGGCGGAATGCGGATATGCGCGTTGCGCGCATCGAACAGACCGATCAATGCGCCCACTACGGGCTTGATCCGGTCGGCGCGCAAGCTGAACCACGCTTTGCGATCGATTGTCAGCCAGACCGGCTCATCGTCGGGCACGGCATCCATCTTGCCCGCCAACCAACGCGCCTCGCGTGTAAACAACTCAGCCAGCAAGGGCTCCAGGCGCATCGTCTTGCCGTTGACCTGAATGCCCATCTCCACGTCGAACCACCCATCACCGGCCTGACGCAAGCTGCCATCGATCTCGTCGACTTCCACGATGCTGTACCGAAATGCGCTTTCCTGTACGACTTGCCACCCTCCCGCCTTGAGCCTGGGTACTACGCGCTTCAGGAAATCGGGCCAGTTATGGCGGTGGTCGGGCCTCAGGACACCGTCCGGAAACGACCTGGCCCTGTTTGAAGCTTCCTGACGTGAGATGCTGACGAAGCCACTCTTCGTCAGTTCCGCCAGGTATTTCCGTTCCGCTTCGAAATCACGTTTGACCTTGATGACATCGCCAGTGGAGGTCCGGATGATCGTGTCAGGCGCAGCGGGCGCGAAAGCATGCCCTGCGTAGTCAAAATTGAGCGCCGCGAAGTCGATTTTTGTGTCGGCCCAGTTCGGCAACATGTCGAGCGTCAGGACTGGCACTGGCGCGACGTCGATCTCTCGTACTGCGGCTGAGTTGAACGATGGTGGAGCGGGAACATCGGGAGCCACGTCACTGAGTACGCTGCCGACAAGATCCACCTCGTGTGGCGCAACTGGCGGCATTGTAAGCAAGTCTGCAATCTGTTCTCCAGCCCACGGCATATCCAGAACACCGGCCTCACCCGACTCCGGATCCGCATACCAGCATGGCAGCGTCGATGTGAACAGCAACTCAGCGGGCGGATCGATGTGCAAAGCCGGCCGCAAGTTCTTGTCGCTGCCGACTTCCCAGCATAGCTCGGCACGGCGTGCGGCACCGCGAATCGCCTTCACCGGGATGTCCCTTTGTTCGAGATCAGCTGTGACCCCGACAAACGCCCGGCCCGTGGCGATCAGCATCTCGAGGATGGCCGCGCCGGTCGCGCCACGCACGAAAAAGCCGATCGAATAGTCGAATTGAGAGGCACCCAGACACAAGCCGCGCAGGATCGGCAAATCCTCTTCCGCAACGAATTTCGGCGGCTCGCCCAGCGCCGTCTCCACGTTATGCCAAGGCTTCTCGAATGCCTTGATATGGCCATCCGAATCGATGCGCGACTTGTAGATCTGGACCACACAGTCGCGAAACATGGGCGCCAGCACGTAAGCCAGCGCATGAGTCGTGCTGGCAGTCTTCTTTTTGGACTTGCCGCGCCGCGCGCGGAATCCTTCGAGCCAGGTTACCAGTTCGGAGCGAACGACATTGCCGGAGCACGGTTCCAGATCCATTTCCAGATCCAGATCCGGTTCCGGCGCCAGACCGGCCATCAGCACCGCTGCCACATGCTTGCAGTTGTAGCCGACCGGGCATGTGCAACTGCCTTCGACCCAACTACCTTTCCTTCCTGCGAGCAACTCTATTCGCACACGATACGGATGTGCGCGGGAACCTTGTACGAGGGCCGTCAGGAACTCACCATCAATCCATTCTAGATCCCTCACGGCGCTTACGTAAGAAAGCGCTTTGGATACTGTGTGTGCACCAAGCCACTCAGTGACTTGCATGCGCTCGAATGAATCGGACATCATGGTGTACATCCCAAGCGCCCGGGCGTCGTGCTGCAGGCGTCGTCTAGAAACACATATTATGTACGTCGGCTGCCCTTAGGAAAAAAGCCCCGCACATCGATCAGACATGCAGGGCTTTTTATCAGGCCAGCGGCGGGTGCGATGAACCTACTCTTCGCACACTGGTGGAGTTTCAACCCACCTTGTCGGGTGACAAAGAAAGCGAAAAACGTACCGTTGACTCAAAAGTGGATTTTCACTTCTGTTGACAGACTCAGCGAGTGGATGTGTCACGGTTAGTGAAAAAATCCGCGATTTGTGTCACAGATAGTGAAAACATATTTTTCCGGTCCAAATTGGCCTATTGACCCGTCCGGCCGACGGCTACTTTAACTGTCACCAGGTTTCGATTGCCTGTCGATTCGTGACGAACCGATGATCATCAAAAGGGCCCCATCTCGCCGGGGGCTGAATTAGGACCCTTCCTACGTACTCTTCCAGCAAGCGAAAAAAGGCGAGGCGGTCCAATTTCGAGCAAGAATCCGAAAAACTATCCGATATAGGTATCGTTTTCTACACTTCTGCCTAGAAGCGTATCGGGCGGCATCAACTTGATGTCTACAACCAGAGCACGCGGCGCGTCGCGTGATCCGTGAGGGGGCATCGTGAAGATCCGAAAGTGCTCGAATTGCGGCCGACTCTTTGACGTGCGCCCACAGTCACCAGCCCAGCTATATTGCTCATCGCCGGAATGCCAGCGACGTCGACGCGCCGAATGGCAGCGGACGCGCCGGGCGACAGATCCCGACTACAGAGAGAACCAAGCTCGCGCTCAGGAAGCTTGGGTACAACGTCATCCGGACTACTGGAAGTTGTACCGACAACAACACCCCGACTATAGCGCTCGCAATCGCACCCAGCAGACTCAGCGCACATCCGCGAAGCGTCTTGCAAAGATGGACGCCTGCGAACCGTCGCCACCCTCACTCAAGGACGTCTACATGATTGCGCCGGCCTTCATGCATCGTCGTCGCAAGATGGACGTCTGGCTGGTCCGAATCGTTGCCCTACAGTGCGTCCCAGCTTCGGATCGTTGCTTGCAAAGAGAAGACGTGTAACCCGGCCCCGGCGATTTGCTAAAACTAGTTCGTATGCCCGTTGATCGCCTGGCCTGATCCTCGTGAGCATGCGAGAGCAGCGAATCGCCATCATGCAGTCGTACGCCATACAAGCTGACGCGGCACCTGAATCCACCGTTCGTGCGGCAGAGTACGTTCGCATGTCTACGGAGCATCAGCAGTACTCAACAGAAAACCAGCGCGCCAAGATCCGGGAATACGCCGCGAGTCGGGGGCTATCCATCGTTAGGACTTATGCTGACGAAGGCAAAAGTGGGCTGCGCATTGATGGACGGAGAGCGCTCCAAGAACTGATCCACGATGTCGAGACCGGATCCGCAGATTTCCAAGTAATTTTGGTGTACGACGTAAGTCGTTGGGGTCGATTCCAGGACGCCGACGAAAGCGCCTATTACGAATACATCTGCCGCCGTGCAGGCCTCCAGGTCGCATATTGCGCCGAGCAGTTCGAAAACGATGGATCGCCAGTATCCACCATTGTCAAAGGTGTGAAACGCGCGATGGCCGGCGAGTACAGCCGAGAGCTGTCGTCCAAGGTATTCGCCGGCCAGTGTCGTCTAATTGAGCTCGGATTTCGTCAAGGCGGTCCCGCAGGTTTTGGCCTTCGTCGAGTACTTGTAGATCAACATGGTGTGATGAAGGGGGTTCTAGACAGAGGCGAACACAAGAGCCTCCAAACAGACCGAGTCATTTTGATGCCAGGGCCGGACAGCGAGACTCGCACCATCAATCTCATCTACACCTGGTTCATCAATGAAGCACTCAACGAATATGAAATCGCTGCCCGCTTAAATAGCATGGGGATCGAAACCGACTTCAGTCGGCCTTGGAGCCGATCGACCATAAGGGAGGTACTGACGAACGAGAAGTACATCGGAAACAACGTCTATAACCGCGTTTCCTACAAGCTAAAAAAGGCTCGCGTTGTAAACACGCCTGACATGTGGATCAGGAAGGAGCACGCGTTCGAGCCGATCGTGCCTGCAGACGTCTTCTACACTGCCCAGGGAATCATGCGAGCGAGGGCCCGTCGCTACTCCGAAGATGAGCTTATTGAGCGTCTGCGCGCACTGTACAAGAGCCGAGGGATCCTGTCTGGCTTGATCATCGATGAGACCGAAGGCATGCCATCGTCGTCCGTCTACACCTACCGGTTCGGAAGCCTAATTCGCGCTTATCAAGTCGTTGGCTTCACCCCAGCTCGTGACTATCGCTACATTGAGGCAAATCGCTTCCTAAGGAAGCTGCATCCGGACATTGTCGAGGATACAGAGCATCGAATCGCTGATCTTGGTGGATTCGTCGAGCGGGATCTCGCAACCGACATACTCGCCATCAATGGGGAGTTTTCAGTCTCAATTGTCCTAGCCCGCTGCCAAACGTCATTGAGCGGACGTAATCGATGGAAAGTTCGATTCGATACCAGTCTACTGCCCGATGTGACGGTTGCCGTTCGACTCGACCAGCAAAACGTCGCACCGTTGGACTACTACCTCCTACCCCACTTGGACTTCTCCAGGCAACGCATCAATCTCGCGGAAAGGAATCCTGCAGAACTTGAGAGCTATCGATTCGATACTCTCGACTATCTTTATGGAATGGCTGCCCGCGCGAAGCTTCGGAGGGCAGCATGATCGAGCGCCCCATTCCTGGTGAAGTACGCATGGTACCGATTGACCGTGTTTAGGTTCTCAATACCCGAGAGCGAAACGGAAAAGTCTTTGAAGAGATTGTCACCAACATTAAAACCATCGGGCTGAAGAAGCCCATTACCGTAACTCCGCGACCAGCCGCGGACGGCGGCGAAAGGTACATGCTGGTTTGTGGTGAAGGCAGATTGAAAGCCTTTCGCTCTCTTGGCGAAACGATGATACCGGCTCTGGTCGTCAATGTAAGCGACGAAGATGCTTTCATCATGAGTCTGGCAGAAAACATCGCAAGACGGCAGTGTCGGTCATTGGAGCTACTCGCAGGAATCCGGCAACTGCATGAACAAGGGTATGCCCCAAAGGTAATTGCAGAGAAGACAGGGCTCAGACATTCCTACGTTCATGGCATTCTCACGCTATTGCGACAGGGAGAAGAACGACTTCTTGTGGCCGTTGAAAAAGGAACGATCCCTCTCAGCGCTGCAATGGCCATTGTTGGTGCCGGCGACGACGACAAGGCCATCCAGGCCGCCCTTCAAGACGCATATGAGACAGGCAAGCTGCGAGGGAAACAGTTGATGGACGCCCGTCGTGTCATTGAGCGTCGGCAAACTCTCGGCCGTACAGCGGCTCGCCGTATGCCTCGAGGATCGGGGACCGATGTTTCCACATCGAGCCTGGTAAGAACGTATCAAAACGAAGTGGAGCGCCAGCGAGCTATGGTACGAAAGGCGGAGTTCGCACAACAAAGATTACTGTTCGTCGTAGGCGCTCTGCGTCAACTATTCGCTGACGAAAACTTCGTCAATCTCCTTCGAGCGGAGGACCTTGCAACGCTTCCCAGGTATTTGTCGGAACGCGTTCTGGCAGGAGGGTACTCAAAATGAGCGGCATCACACTCGGCTTCATTCCGGAGCCTCGCTGCCTGCCGGTAGCCTGCATTCTTCCGTCCCGTCGGATACCTGAAGGACTGGGTACCTCTAGAAAGTTCAAACAGATCAAGTCCTCCATTGAGGAGATCGGCCTCATCGAGCCATTGACAGTAACGTCCGCGAACGAACAATCCGGGCAGCATGTCCTGCTCGACGGTCACATACGGCTTATCGCCCTACGCGACCTGGGCTTCGTCGAAGCGTCCTGTCTGATTGCGACCGACGACGAAGCGTACACATACAACAATCGAATCAACCGACTTTCCACAATCCAAGAGCACTTCATGTTGAGGAGGGCAATTGAACGTGGTGTATCCCCCGAACGCTTGGCGCGAGCGTTCAGCGTTGACATCACGCACATTCAGAAGAAGATCAACCTGCTGAATGGAATATGCCCAGAGGCGACTGAGCTACTTAGGGATCAGCAGTTCTCGCCAGAACTAGGCCGGGTGATTCGCAAGATGAAACCCACGAGGCAAGTGGAATGCCTTGAGTTGATGGTATCCGCCAACAACCTCACCGTCGCCTATGCAGAGGCGTTGCTCGTTGCCACACCAGTCGAACTACTCATCGATGGGAAGAAGCCCAGCAAACTCTTAGGCATTAGTCAGGAGCAAATGGCCAAGATGGAGAGGGAAATGACCAACCTTCAGGGTCAGTACCGTCTCGTCGAGCAAACATATGGGCAAGATATCCTGAATCTCGTCCTAGCCAAAGGTTACCTGGCAAAGCTACTGGAGAACCAGCCCGTCGCGAACTTCCTTCGGCTGAGACAACCTGACTTGCTTGCCGAGTTTGAACTGATTGTCCAGACTGTTTCGTTAGATCAGTAATTGCGCAAAAGTGATTCTCAGGTTCATTCACCCCTCTTTTACGCCGTTAGCGTGGAGACGCAGAAAGTAGAGAGGAGCCCGTCCAGATGCCGATCTGCTCTGTCCTCTACATGTGGAGTCGGAACGCTGCTCTTCGAGTGGCGAGCTTCCTATCGGCCGTCGTCTCCTGTCTTCCACATTCCGACAAAATACGTTTTAAGTGCATTCCGATCGGCGACATAGCTAGCGCTGCCAGCATAAGTGGCCCAAAAACAATGGAGCATCACTGCAGTGCGACTTCACCGTGCATGTACCCGACAAGATGAAGGTTGATTAGTCCGCGCAGAAGATGCGACAGCGGATGCAATTTAGCTCATCTCTGGCATACCAGAGGCACCGGTCCGGCAACTGGCTTGGCGATGCTACTTGCGTCAACCGGCTCAGACTCTCGTCAACCTAGAAGCCCGAGAACTGTCTCTCGTAATGCAGCCTCGGTGGGCGCGCTTAGTCTTACGAGTGGTATAGCCAGCTCGCTACAAACAAACTCTGCATGCTCTGATTCCAATTTGGCGAAAACCTTGATCTCCGCTCGGTCCCAAGTATCGTCGCCACGGCGCATTAGCCGCTCAGCAATGGTTTCTGTCGCCTCTTCAAGGAGAATCACTCCCTGAATGGCAAGCTGGGAAAACGTATCGACCCCAATCTTCTCGTGGACACCCACGGCCCGTCGCAGCACGAAATGACCATCCAGGACGATCGTCTGCCCGCCTTGCTGGAGTCGCTGCACTGAAGCAACCAAGGCACGTTGGTTGGCATCGATAGCGCCAACCTCTCGTGACATCGTCCAATTCCCTACGCCTTGCTGTTCCTTGATGAGTTGGCTTGCAGTTGCATGGCGCAGGCCAAGGCTCTCACACACAGGTTTAAGACCAAAGGTCTTACCGACTGCATGAATTCCCGCCACGAACAACGACATGCCCTACCCCTTCTGTCCAGTAACCTTGTGCTCCAACTTCATGAACTCCTTCGCATTCAAGTACCTGAAAGATTGGGGAGGCACAAAATTACTGATCACTTCGGTGGGGTTTAGGTGCTTTACTGCACTAATAACTCGTCCTAGCAAGACCGCGACGCCTTGGGATTTTCCGTCAAAGTACGCTCGAAGCTCCTGCCGCGTCAGCCCTCCGCCCATTTCGGCGCACGTCTTCCACAGCCTCGAAGGAGGAGCAATGACAACATCTTCCACCTCAACAAATCCGACGATCCTCTGGACCGGTGAACTCGCATAGAGGACGATCATACTCACATCCTCCGCAGCCCAAGAACGACGAAACTCAACGCGCTTGGTCCCGGAAAGAATGAGGTCCGCATACTTCGGCTTGATAGAAAGCAAGACAGCTCTACCGCCCGGACGCGGAAAGGACTCTTGAAAAAGCGACATCGGAAACCTTACGTATAGATTGAATGGGGCCCGTCACGACCCCATCCAGCAGGAGCCGGCCATACGGAACTACCGCTGGCAAGTGACCGACTAGTCGAAAGAGGATCACCTTGGTTGGCTTCTGGGCCAAGTCGTCAATCTCGCCAATGCTATACACAGTACGGCGACTGACTACGCTGGCGATTTGCGCACCATCGCTGGATACCTCAAATTGCTCGACCACACCCAGCGACGTTACTGCCTTCTCGTCATCTGTTCGATAGAACAGCAATATATCCCCGGGGACGATTGAATTTGTCTGGGCGTGACATAGGTATGCGAGCTTGATGGCATTGCCAACGTTACCTGTTGGCACAAACAACCTGGGTTGTAGTGGTGAGTAGTCGGGGAACAGGACCTCATGAAAGTGCGGTTGAATCGGTACTAGGAATTTCTGCACTGCCGCATCGGTTCGATAATGCGGGAAATATCGACGGATGTACTCGGCCGCTGACACGTCCTCCACCGGCGGCCGTTCCACCGGGTGCGACTTCACCAGTACCGTATCTCCACGATAGACACCCCGCTCCTCGAATCCAAAGTCCATCAGGACGCGAATGAGGTAGTCTTGGCTCTCAGGCCTTGCGGTGATAAAGATATGTTCGCAGGCGTTTTCCGTCGCGTACCGGAAGGCTGCTTTTAGGAACAGCTCGCCGATCTTTCGCCCGCGCACTGACTCGCCAACCTTGAAGGTGCAGAGCTTTAGCGCAGGGCCATTCAAGATATCGCCGGCATCGTTCAAGACTTCGTCAGTTTGAACCTGGTAGATGCATATTGCAGTCAGCGTACCGGTGTCGTCTCGGTAGACCCAGGCTCGTCGGTCTTCTCGCGCTTTGCGGCGAAACCAGTCGTCAAAGCCTGCTTGCCCTTGGGTTGCCGGATATCCGTTGCGAAGACTGTCAAAGAACGACGTTGAAAGCTCCGGAGTGAGACTGTGAAGTGGGGCATCCTGAATGTTGGGCAGAAGAATCTGCCGTGTCTCGTGAAGACGCTTTAGCCAGTCTTCCGCGGTCTGAATTGTGTAAACACGATTTGCGAGACCGCGAGCACGGGCCTTCGTGTGGATACCCCGATCTTCAGTAATTAGGGCGTGGACAGCGTCACAATGCAGTGCGTATAGAAGCTCATTGTCACAGGCATCGTTTGGGCTAGTATCGGACGTGTTCCAGACACATGGTGCAGGCTCCTGCAGCGCAGGGTACTGTCGAACTCGCTGTAGGTTCCGCTGCCGCCGCTCTTCGTTGGTATCTCGCTCGAAGTCGGCGACATTCGCAGGGTGGTACATCAACTGATGACCACCAATGCTAGCCAGACGGACGAAATTTGCCAGGTTGCCTTCAAGCACCTGGTAAGAATCCTGAAGCGGTATCAGGACATTCGTGTCCAGCAAGAACCGTAGGCGCTGCGGCACGATGGCTATCCCCCTGCGCTTCCGCTCACCCCCGAAATGGGTCCAAATGGCACCCTTGGCCTGATCGGCCGCCATGTACGCAAAATACATCCGCGCATTGAAGGCCGGACACGCTCCCACGGACTGCAAACCAGTCCGACATCAGCTCGTCTGGATGCCAGAGGGTGCCGCGTCTTCAAAGGAAAGTGCCTATAGTGAGAGTTGTGTCGCTCATCTTAGCAAAATAACCTACCAATTACCCTTCCCAGAAAGGTGGGGTAGCGGCAAGAATGGCAAGCAGATAAGCGGGACGACTCCGGAGCATAAAGCAAATTGCAGCTCAGCAGCGCTTGCTCCACCGCCTTTGCTGATGATGGCTCTTGGTCGGAAACAACAGCTTTCAGTGGAGATAAAACCAGGTGCCGGTCGCAATGATCGAGAATTCAGTCTTGTTCCGAGAAACTGCCCCTCGTACCTCGACCGTTTATTGATCGATCTACAATTGACGGGCGACTTTCATACCCTCAGCAACACTTACAGTAACCAATTCCCGTCGTCCGTCCGGCCATTCGCGCACCACATAACCAGGAAATTCCTCGTCACTATAGTAGATTGGGTTACCAGCCCGAAGATGCTCTCTGGCAACCTTTCCGTCATCGCGACGAAGACGGTCCTCGAAGCGTCGCCAGAACTGACGTTCCTCTTCAGGAGACATTTTTTCCAGCTGTGTAATGTTCCAGTCGGCCATCGGTTTCTGACTCCAGATTTAGTTCCCACACAGTGACCGCGAGGCACTTTGATGAGAGGCCCCCCCTTCAACTTTGAGATGGATCTCTGCTAGGTTGTTTGCGACGTCATCTCGCTGATAAAAATACTGTCGGGCGCCGTCAACCGTAGGCCCACATACCGGCCGAGCCGACAGGATAGCAAGTAGCCTGCGTGGTGCCATCCCCTGAGAGATAGCCAGCTCTGCGAGAGATATGTATCGCTGACCAAACGCCCTTAGCGCATCCCAGCTTACACGCCGGACACCGTTGTCTTCCTCTGCAAGCAGTAGTCCGCGGTAAACCAGTTGATACGCAACCTGCTGTTTGACACCCAAGCATTTCGCTGCCGTGTCCACGGACATCCAGGAACTGGTCTGAGCTCGATGCGCATCTAACCAGGAGCGAAGGGATTCCGTCGGTATGCCCGCCCGCCCCATCCCCCGGCCAACGGTTGTGGTGCTGGCAATGGTCACGTCGCCCGCAAGAAGCGCCCGTACTATTGCGGGGAACTCTCCGGTACGCAAGCGCCATGTCCGGAGTATGGTTGCCAAAGCCATATTCGCCTTGGACAAGCCGCTGACCATTGGCAACTCTGTGATGGACAACAACTTGCATGCGTCTTCCTTAGACAACCACCATACCGACGCGCTTGTTCGCCGCGGATCTATCCATGCGCGCAGAAGCCCCGCATCGATAAGCTCGCGTACTCGTTCTCGCCTCAGCCCTAACAAGTGCGCAGCCTCGCGTAAAGACAGGCTATCGGCTTTGCAAGCACTCACGCCCTTCGCATCGTCGCGATGCACTGCCATTGTCGTTCGTCCAGAGGCGTGCGTTACAGCGTGTCCACGAATTATGCCGAGGGACGCCAGCCGTCGTACGGTCGCCTTGCTGGCACACGCTGCCTGTGCAATCTCCTCTGGTGGTCTATGCAGATGTGCTGCGATCGTCCTAGGCTGAAGTCTGCGATTGCGTCGTCCCAAGAGTCCAAACCAGTTTTCATGCAGGTATGTCTCGAACTCTTGCCGCAGGAAGTCTAGTGAGCTGTCGTGCAGATCTCGATACAGGACGCGATAGAGTGGTCCGAATGCGTCGTCGATGTGGGTTGCAAGAGGGCGCGCGCCTCGAATGCGGGCCAGCAGATGCTCGAAGTTCGTCGGCCATTTCTCTAGGATGCGGGATGCACCCTTTGCAAGTTCAAAGGAAACATGCAATTCGTGTAGACGCTTCTGCTGACCAGGGCGAGTCGCGAACGGATCTTTGTCAAATCGCCCCAAGTACATGACCATGCGTATCCAGATAGCCGGCGTAATTCTGCCCGGCTCACCGCGTCTATACGTCAAGGCTTGCGCCAGTATCTTGTGGAGATCTACAAGGGCACGTTCTACAGGCTCTGGTGAAGCGCGCTCTAGCCTGTATCCGCAGGCGCACGTCGATACTGAGCATCGCTCTAGTGGCTGACTCTCGGTGCATTGCGGACAGTGATCCATCAACTTCACCTCGTGCTGAGCACACACGCAACAGAGCTTTACTCCCCATTCACCTCGCAGGTAATCCCCCTCGGACAAGCACTTCGGGCACCAGCGCATGAAGTAGTGGTTGAAGTCATCCCGGCGCAATCCGAACACGTCGGAAAGTTCCTCGCAGTAACGAGGAAATGGTCCGCGAAGACGAGCAAGCTCCGACGACCGCAGGCTCAGAGATGTCCGAAGCGAGGCTCTGTTTGCTTGAATCACTCGACAAAGCTCCCTGGGACTCTCGTATCCGTTGGCCGATGCAACTCTTACGAGATAGCCGAAGGCAAGCTCACCAGCATATGGCCGCGGCCGAATCAGGAAACCCCTTGAGTGCCTCACGGTCACTGACCATGCATCTGGTTAGCCGCAGCGATCATGCGGTCCAGCACAGTGCTTGGTGTCATCACGAGCGTGCCCCAAAGCTGACGCAAGAAGGCATCCTCATCGGAGTCCTCAAACTGGGGACATGACGCAATCCACGCTTGAAAAGCAGAATGGCATTTTTGAGGCTCAATGCCATCAGTGGCAATCCTGAAGAGCTCATTCAGCAGGTCAATAGCTCGTGCCTCCCGGCCTTCCGGGTAGGCGGTTACATACCCCGTCATTTCCGAGACAACAGCGGGATCGTTAGTGGCACACCCCTGCCTGAGGGACGTCCACCATAAGCGCAAAGCTTCGATTTTTCCCGCTCTCTGGTAATCGCCCAGCTTGGGGTTGAACATTACAAAAGTACGCGCTGGAAATGGCGCTCGTACCGAATCGATCAAGCGGAGGACGACTTGCTCTACCGTACTATCAGCAAGCGATATAGAAGTCGCAGCTCTCGTGTGTTGGATTCCATGCCAAATTGCGGAATCATCTTCTATGAGTATTAGGGGGCGACCATCGTTCCTACAAGCCCTGCGCACGAGGCGAATGAGACCATCTTCCAGATTGCGCGGCCATCTGGCCAAGAGGTCGTACTCCCACCGATGAGGTGCCGAACGAGCCTTGGATTTCAGTCGATCACTGTGAGCAAATGCCGGTGGCATGCCACGCATCAGACAGTCAACAATCAGGCGCCGAAGCCCATGAAGGACATACAGCGACTCGATCACAGTCGCATAGGGAAGCGGGGACCCGTCGTTCGCTTGCTTAGCTCCTTTGTCCTTTGGTTGAGGTATGGGGAGATCCGACGCATGGCAGATCGTGGAGGCTTGCTTGTCTTCCATAATTCCGGCCGGCTCAATCCGACCATCAGTGACTACAGCTCCGCAGTGACAATGCCAATCTGGGTGCAGGGAGGGCCATTCATATCTACTGCCGCACCGGCGGCAACTATTGACCAATCTGCAACGATGGAAAGGACATGCACTTATCAGAGGCATCTCCCATAGAGCGAAGTGAATCCCCTTTTCCGCAATACACGCTGGACAAAGTACAAGGCGCGGCCACTTCAACCGCGTCGCACGAATGCTAGAAATGTGTGTTCGCCACAGTCCCCTCCACGCTGCTGACCAATCGCACGCGCTGACGCGGGCACGACGACCAAGCAAAGCCTCGATCTTCTCCCATGTACATGGGTCAAGTGCCGCGATCCCTTGCCCGTATATATTGCCAACCAGAGTAGATGTATCTGCGGGGATCGCATGTCCATTGAGCGAGTGGGCTCGATAGACGTAGCCAGCAAGACTCTCCCCATACTGATGAGACGGTCGGATCGGAAAGCTATCAAGGAGTATCACTTTCGTACTCGAACTCGGTCTCGGTACGGCACAGTCAGAACTTGCTCAAATGGCTCGTTGGCGCGATTCAGTCGTCGGAACTCAAACCGCTCGTTGAATGGATTGAGCTGATCCACACCTTCCCACCAAACGTCCTGCGTGAAGGCTATCTCCAGAGTTTCAGGCCCGACATTTGGTAGCTCTTGCTCAAGGGCTAAGCGAATGCCGCCAGCGAGCAGCTTCTTGATGTAGGCAACCCGCCCGTCGCACGCGAAATATATGCGTTGCGCCATCTCACTCCACCCCATCGATCCACATGAAACCGGAATCGGAAAATTGTCACCAAGTGATAGAAAGAGTTGCAGACACTCAGCTTCGACACTTGTTTCACCCTGTTGCCCCATCTGTAGATACCTGCGCCGGGAGAATCGCCGTCGCACTTGCTCGTTGACTTGGAGCAAGCTCGCTACCCGCGGAAGGCCGAGTAATACGGTCGGAACACCGACTTCGTCCATGACAGTCTTCAGCCAGTCTCCGACGAGGTACTGAGTTGGCATCTGGCCACGGTCCCGAATATGTTGTGCCTCATCGATCAGCAGGAGTTCCACCGATACAGCACGTGCCAGCTTGACCGCGCGAGCTGTCTTCGCTGAGACGGTTCCTCTGGTGGGTGATGGGTCTCCGAGGCGCGCTAGCATCGCTTCGGTGACTGCTGCAATGGTGGCCACGGGAGGGATCGAGACATGCAGCACGGGAACCACGTCTCTTTCGGCCACGGCGACGCGAGGATAGCGAGTCGCGAAGTCTTGGCACAGCGTAGTTTTCCCAGTGCCACTCTCGCCCAGTACGAGTAGATGTTGGGCGATGCCGGCTTCCCGATACAGACGCAGAAGACTCTCTATGTCGTTGAACGCCGCCACATAAGCAGGGAACTGGAGAAGGTCGTCGTTGAAGCGTTCGAGGACCGAGTGTATTGATTGCATCGCCGTACCTCACCGCTTCACGCTAAACGAAGCATAGCGCGCTGTTGGTAGATCATCGTCGGATGCTGTAACGCTTGACCTCGCTGGAGCCACCGGCCTTGCCGGAACTAGCTGGACATCAGATTGCGGATTCGAGCTGCTGATTCCTCGAATCGCTGCAGCCTTTCTTCGATGCCCTTGCTTCCGACTCTGCATTAGTTTCTGGACTGCTGCGACCAACTCATATTTTGCCCGCTCCAGCGCGCCCTTGTTTTCGGTTGTCTCACCTTGTTCGCGCAATTGCGCCCTAATTAGATCATTCTGACGTGAGGTCAAGTTTCTCGCGTAGTTCTGATCTGCGGCAAGCACTGATATCGGCGACTCCTGGTGTGGGCCCCAGACTTGAATGACGCCGAGGTCTTCAGGGTCGAAGAGAACCCGGACGCGGACGCCCTCTCCGTATCGGGTCAGTATGGTCTGTAGCTCATCGTCGCAGTAGCGGATGCCGTGGAGCCATATCCCGTCACGGCGTAGTGACCGCTCCTCGGTCAAACCTATGCGTCGCTGAAGATCCTGGAAGTCGGCAGGCAGACCCGGCGTCCGGTGTCGCAATCCTTCTTCCCATTTATGCCACGGCGTAACACCAAGCGCTCGATGCCTTTGCTGCGCGTAAATGTCGATCACCCACTTCTCGAAGATGTGCTTGAATTCGGCCACCGTCAAAACTGCATGCTTCAGCGGATCGTAGTCGCCGCGATGATGCATGCGTGCGAAGCTCGTACCGGGGAGCTGATGAGCAAGGAAATAATTGATCGTCTTAAGATACCGCTCGACTACCCCCTTAAATCGCGGCTGATGTTTGGGGCAGTACTGAATGCGGATGTCGAGATCAAAGCAAACGCTCTCCAGATCACGCCCATGGAACTCGAGCCCGTTGTCAACGACCAAGACGTCGGGGCGCCCGTAGCATGGCCATTCTTTTGTAATTGTGATATTCGCTAGTGCAGGTACAGCAGCGGTCTTTGGGAGGATCGCATGGCGAAGTGCAGCCATCACTGCGGCGGCGGATGGGCTATCAAAGCTCACATGGTAGCCGAGTAGCATGCGACTGAAATGATCGACAACGACGGTAAGGGTTGGACGGCCCAGTGGTAGCCACGTCCTTTCATCAATGAGGAACAGGTCGAGAGGCGTGTGGTCGATCTCCACTCTCTCCAGGATGCGATTGCATTGCACTCCGGCCTTGTTTAGGCGCAGCTTTCGATCCGCCACGTTCTTGCCTTCTCGCAATGCGACGTGGTCGTACACGTCGGCACGCGCCAGCATTCGATACACGGTACGCAGCACCGGGCGTTTGAGCTGTTCTGCGGGAAGCCTCGTGCGATTCTCCTGCTCGATCTTCTTGATAAGATAGGTATAGATTGTCGGGACCGTCGCTCGAGGCGATGCGTTTATTGCTTCCTGCATCGCTTCGGCAGCAAGCTTGAGGATTTCTGAATCTTGCCGAAGGTTACGGCTACCGCGACGATCGGACCGAGGAATCAATACGCGCCGGTCCTGATGACACCTGTAACGTGAATACCACCGATACAGCGATGTAACGCTTGGGGGGGTGGAATCTCCGATCCGATCTGCCACAGCTGCAATGAATGGCTTCATAGCTTGCGGAGTGAACGCAACGCCGTCACTCTCTAACAACGACTGTACGTAGTGCCAACGTCGCGCCAGTTCGGTTTGAACGTGCGCTGGCAGTTCGTCTAGCGCC
The DNA here is from genome assembly GCF_057315035.1 of Cupriavidus sp. Classification (NCBI taxonomy): domain Bacteria; kingdom Pseudomonadati; phylum Pseudomonadota; class Betaproteobacteria; order Burkholderiales; family Burkholderiaceae; genus Cupriavidus; species Cupriavidus sp. Next base: position 662,884 of record NZ_DBHKYV010000001.1, read on the forward strand.
CGCGAGTAGATGGGCGGTGCGTTCGCGCTCGATATGCTCGCGGCCTGCGGCCGTACCGACACCCGTCCTTCGGCATAGTCGGATAGTAGGCGTTGGCGTGTTATCGACATGAATTGCCCATCCTCAAGCCGTTCGAGTAGCAAATCGCCGTTGGGTTGAAGGCGATCGATTCGGAAAACCGTGCTGTCCCAACTAAAAGTCGTGCCGCGGAGCAATACGAAACCAGGCATCATCTCCCTCCTTTGTTATATGGAGTGGAGTTTCAGGGAGAATCGGTTGGTCTAGATCGCAGCGCAGTAGGCCGGCGAGTAGCATGCTGTAAGGCTCCACGCCGCGATCAAGAAACAAAGTGGTGGCCGAAGAGATCGGCAAGGGAAACCTGAACGCGTGCCGGTCTAGCGCGGCCTTGTATGCAGAAATCGGTTGGCGAATACGCGGTGCAAGATGGTAGATTTGGCGCAGATTTGCCTGACGGGGCTCCATCCGCAATGTACTGTCGTCCAGTACCAGAAAGCACTGGTCCGATCGCTGCAGATGCATTCGCACGCGATCGAGCTTGTGTCGCACCGCCTCATCAGCCAGGCCGCTTAGTGCTTTGACTTCGACGAGTACGCTGTCCCCATTGCTTAGCGTCAGTTCGAAATCTGGCGTATAGCGTCGCAATCGCGGTCCATCCGGATAGCGTAGCGTGTTAGGTTGCTCTCGATACGCTGAGATCCGCGGCGAAGCTTCAAACAGATAGATTGCGTCGAGTTCTAGTAGCCCTTCGTGATGGACCATCCGACCGTTTTTGCGGCTCGGAAACTTGCCGCGAACTATGCCACCAGTGGGCCTGACTATTCTTCTCGCTCTTATATGAGGCTCGCCAGCGGGCCTTTGCCCGTGCCACAAGCCTCGCCAGGGTGTTGCCGACATGAGCGTCTCCCTGCCGGGTCGCTCCGGACCCAGCATTCGTCACTTGATACGCCTGTCTACGGACGTACGAACAACGCGTATGCGTCTTGTACGCTCGGATTACATTTAGGCGCTGAGTGGGAGGCTTGACGCTGGTGGGAAGGATGACGATACTGAAGGGGCCAACCGTGGGTATCGTCAGATGCCTACACCAGCGGGGCAAGCCGAAAGGTTTGTCCCGTTTCTTTTTACATGCTCACCTCCACTTTGCTGCGGCGTTTGATGCGCCGATTCAGCTTTGGGCCGGGCTCTGCAAAGACCCCTCTCAGGTCCAAAGCGTCTCGAATCATCTTGATTTGTAGCGGATGTAGTTCGTTCACCTGGTCACGCAGCTCCTTCAGCATCCAGTAAACGTCCGGGGAGCAATCTCCGTTCAACGCTAGCTTTCGCTGAGAGGCTTCGGCAATACTCCGAAGTTCTTGCCGCTCTCCTTCGCTCATGCCGAGCGCGGCAATCAATCTCTCTATGAACTCTGGCGTTGGTGGGCCTTTGACACCAATCTCTAATGCCGAGATGTAGCTTTGCTCATACCCGAGCAAATCCGCCAGTTCCGACTGTCGGATTTCGCGGCGCATGCGCAATTCGTAGAGATAATGGGAAAACGGGCTCATTGCTACCTACGCCTGCAATTGGAACTAAAGCCAGCGTAGGTAGCATTTAGTTTCGAGTCAAGGCAAATATCGAACCTAAGTCATTGACTAAAAACATATTTTTAGTCAATCAAAAGAGGCCATTTAGTTTTTATTCAGGCGGCGACATATCCGTCGTGAGCTTAATTCTCAGGCCAACAATTTAAATTTTAGGTATGACCAGTCACATATTTCCTTCGGACGAACCAACTGGTCGCGTGCTAACGGTATCCAAACCACCCTACGACCCGCTTGCGGCCGTGGTCGACCAAAGTGAGGAAGAGTGAGGGCAGACATCGGGCCACATTGTCTGCTCACGCACCAATCGCATGCGACTGAGCAGTCGCCTGGCATGCCGGCGCTCGAGGCGGCGGAAGGGGCGCTGGTGAGCGGCCTGAAAAGATTAGAATGCGCATCTGCAGCCATCGAGCATGCAAGTAATCTCGATTTGATGTGTCGTGCAGCATGCGGGAGACAGATTTGGACCGCACACCGAAATTGCAGGGGCCTAAGAGACAGCACTACCTCCCACGCATGTATCAGAAGGGCTTCGCTACAGAGGGAGGCGTGGCCGTGTTTGATCGTCATACAGGCGAAACCAGGCGTCAGACGGTGGAGAACACTGGCCTAGAGACGCACATCTACACTTTCGAGGATGACCAAGGGCGGCGACGGTACGAGATTGAAGAGATGCTCTCCCAGGTCGAAACCGGGCTGGCAGATGCGATTCCTCGATTCGAAGCCGCAAAGGGCTACACGGCCACCGATGTCGAGTTCTTGATCAGCTTCATCGCTTTCGCGGAGTTACGCACACCTGGCGCAATGACCGAGGCCAAGCGAGTAAAAGCCGGCTTCGTCGATGTTGTGGCACAAGTCGCAACGGAATCCGTGGAACGGACCATGAAGCTTCTCGCCGCTATGTATCGTGACAAGGGGGAGCGCCGGACGCATGAAGAGCTGCTAGCGGAGGCAGAGGGGATCGTGAAGTTCGTTCGCGGCGGCCAATACGACATCGAGGTGGACCCACAATCTGCGCTGATGGACAACCTCCGCCTGTGGAAGACGGTCGTAGACTCACTGATACACAGAGATCTGCAGATTATCAGACCAACCGACCCTCGGTCGCGGTTCATGACCTCCGATTCGCCTGTGGTGTTGGAATCCCGCTTCGGTGAGGACCGCGTTGGCTTCGGCTCAGACGAGGCCATGATCCTTTTCCCCCTCACTGCGACATGCCTGATCTTGCTAAGCGGCAACGGAGGGCGGCAAGGCATCGGCACCGCGGACGCACGGCGCGTGGACCACATGAACGAGGTGCTCGCGCTCAACGCGCATCGGTACATTATCAGCGGCGATGACGACGGCCTGCAGCGCTTGGTGGAGCGGCTTCAGATCGCGAGAACGAAGCGCGCTCCGAAACATGTCGTCAGCCGGTTCCCAACTGAAGACGGCGCCATTGCATTCGTCCAACGTGTTCTGCCCCACCGATCACCACCGGTGAAAATCGATCAGAACGACCCTGCGTGAGCCTTCGGCTCGTCGTCCGCGTCTGGCTGCGACACTAGAAACTGTTGATCGTATCCACTCTCCGCACAGCTCCACCCATCGCGCTCTCGGGAGTAGTCCGCCCAGAACTGTTGCAGGTCAGGCAACGTCTTACTGAGTGCGAACGGTGCATCCAAGTGCTGCGTTACGTCGTACTGCGGCGTTGCGACTACTTGAGAGCGATCGCTGTCGTAGAAGATCGCAGTCGAGATGAAATTGCTAACTTGGCAGAGCGTTCTCAGCGACTCGTCGATGTCGTTATATGTAGGTAGCTCAATGGCATCGGTGAGATGCTCAGCGTGAGCAATCACTTTATCCGTGTACGTCGTCACGCGGCGAATAGCATCGGACGTTAGCGCCGCGGACAGCTTGTCCAGCACCGACAGACTGATTAACTGCGCAGGATCGCGCCCTTCGCCGTCGCTTAGTTGGTCGAATCGCTTATGCTTGTATTGCGAGTGAACCCAATCGATGTGGCCGCGGTGAACCGCGTCCGCATTATCAACGCTGGCCTCGATGACATGGCGGAAATACTTCTCCTTCTCCACTTCGTAGTCATACGGATCGCCGCCAACTTCGACATAGTGCTGCCGCGTTAGAAGCTCTTGGCCGCCGCGCAAACGCGCAATGATTCCGGCAAGTGAACCCGCGCGCTTGTCCTTATCCACTAGCCTCCTGATTCCTGTAGCGAGTAACACTGCATGACCTGCGGCCGTCAGACGCCACGCTACGCCACTGACAGCCCTCCCCTCCTCAATACGCCTCGCCTCGTTCAACATCCGGAAGACGGCGTCAGAGAGAAAAAGGCTTCTTAGCTGGGACGCGACGGAGCTGGCCTGCTTGCCGGACAGTTGCTCGAGGCACGCAGACCGGAGCTCGTCGTAGAGTTTCATGCGGGCCTGCGCCTTGCGGTCGTTCGTCATTGGAGCATGCACGAGATATATAAGCTTCGGGAAGCGCCGGGTGAACCCAACTTGAAGGGAAGCCCGATAGCAAGGAGCATCCAATTCTTGGTTCGACGCGTGAACACTATCGATGAGAACGCACCAGTGCGACGCCAACGTCGGCACAGCGCTGAGTTTAAGGCCAGCGTCGCCGCGGAGCATTGAATAGAGGCCTTGAGCGGCCGATGTCTTCCCGCTGTTGATCGGTTGATCGCGCCGACGAAGATGGAAATCTTGTCATCGAAGTCAGTGACGACGTCACGCAGCCTGCGGTAGTTCCGTAGGCGATAGGCCTGAAGCTTCATGGGTGTTTTCGGTTAATTCGGCTGGAAGCCGCCCCAGAAGTCACCCGCCGCAGGCTCGGGGCGAGTGGCAGTCTCCAGCCATCTGTACAAAAGCAGGCCGCTCCAAGGACAAGCCTTTGGTCCGTCAGCGTGTTACACGGATGCAGTCGTTAGACACTCTTTAAGATGCTCCGAGCAATCCTGTAGCAATCGAGACAGTGAGCCAATATATCGATTCGCTGAAAGAGCAAACTGCCGCGCACGCGGATTGGACATCAGCTCATCCTTGATCCGAGCATCCGCCAGCAAAGTAGGTGTGGCCATCTCACGAAATGCCAAGTCCTTGATGGGTAGTGCAGAGCTGCCCGCAAGAAGTGGCGCATCTAGCAATGAGCGGATCAGCTCAACGAATGAGTCCCAGCCTGGCAGTTGAACCTCCTGGCCGTCCTCTTGACGGTTTGCGTGTAGGGCCGCCTGCAGCCGCTTACGAAGCTCATATCCTTCGCGGCCACCCCAAATGTAGTTACGCAATGACTTCTGGAAAGCCTCCAGTTTCATTTCGGGATCGAACAGGGTGTTGAACTCGCGAACGATGCCCGCAAGGAATGTGATGGCTTGGCTAACAACGATCCCATACAACATCCGGTGTTCGGGCTTAGAAACGTCAAACTCGCCTTCCGTTTGCTTCAGCCTCGAAAGCAATGTTCGAAAGCCAGCTGCTGGGTTCTGCTCAAAAGCCGCTTCGCTCGTGAGGTACTCAACCAAAATTGCGACTCTCGGAAATTTGATGCGCATATTCCACAGCGCATCCCAGGCAGATAAATTGTCCAAGTAGGTTATCTGGTTCACATAATTGGTTGACGAAGCCTGAGCGTACTGGTCGAACAGCTTCTCCGAGAACAAATGGACGCCAACTTTGCTTGCAGCGAGGCGATGGCCCTGCGGCGCAGCTTTGACAAGAATGACGAACGCTTCGTCAGCTGCAACGAGGTGCAGTAGTCCTGCTGCCCATAGTGCTCGATTTACCCCACTGGTCTTTGCCAGCGTCTTGCAATCGAAAATGAGGCGACGTGCGGGAGCTTCGCCTGCAGGTTGCACGCCAAGTACGTCTACGTCCGTAATATCCGATATGGAGTCAGATGTGTCTCCGGAAAATCTGACTAGGCATTCCATGTAAGGAACGTACCCGTGTGCCACGCAATAGCGAACCGCCTTTTGTTTTTGGGCTGAGTCTTTGATCATTTGAGATCGAGTAAGAGTTGTTCCATTTCGGCCTTGGCTTGTTCATCCAGGGCAGGTCGCGGCGTCTGTCTTAGTGCTGTCGAGGCGAGAATCGATTGCACATATGACTCGTCGCGCTGAAGAGCAATGCGCGCGTCTTCGGACACTCCTGCCGACAAGGGCTCTCCTCTCTGGAAAATGGTGATGGCATCGTTGACTGCCTGCATGTTTTCGGGCGTATCGATCAGATGAAATTGGTACCAACCAGAAGTACCGGTGGGCACTAGACGTCCCACTCGGAGAGTAACCAAGTTGGTGTACTGAAGCGCCGCTTCAGTACTCGCTTTAATCTTCTTATTGTCGCGGAGGGTTTCTAGCAGTCTGACCGGGGAACGAATTGCAAACTTGCTTGGTAGAAGCTGGCCCTTACGAACTGCGGCGACGATAGCCATGGTTCGTTCATAGATTTCGCGAGAAGCGCCGTCCATCGCGCGGCCACCAGGTCTTGGTGTGAACACAAAGTGCTCATCAGTATTAGATGCGGTGTTCCGCAGACTCGGCGGACGCAGAACGCCGTCCGCAACCATTTCCGTGAGTAATTGCAGCTCCGCCTTGGTCAGCTTGGTTCCGTTGATCTCGCCGGTACCTATGATGAGGGAAAGCGGCCAACCTTGAGCCTTCTTGAGGAGGTCCAGGACGCGTTGAACACCTTTAGCGCCACCTGCCGCAGCGTGATTTGCAAGCGCGTCCAAACTATCCGCAAAGTAGAACGGGCTAACTAAAACATCCTGTCCTCTCGCCCGCTTAGGAATCACCAGTCCCCCCGTCTGGGTGATGAGTTCGACGCGGGAAAAGACTTGCGTCGGTGCCCCCAATCTCCCGATGAGAGCATCCCGTTTTTCCGGTTTGCTCTTGAGCTCACTCAAAACCGCAATGGCAACTTCTTCGTGTTCGTTGAGGCTAATCGTCCCAACGTATTCACCTAGGCCGCTGTAGACCGAAGAGAAGTGGGGAACATCGGGGATAACCGAGTTGAGAGTCTTGCCAGTCGTGACAAGCTGGACATAACCAATCTCAGCGAGGATTTCTAGGACGGGCTGAAGTGCCATCGCAGGAATATCGAAGTAGTGATCTGCAACCGGCCTCAGAACCTCCGCTTTGATCTCTCCCAACCCCCGAATATTAAGGGCTAGTTTGCCTGCCATCCCAACCAGCGGGAGGTGGGCGAACTCAGGGACACTAGCTCGCGCTAAACCCACTTGCAAGTCGTGCGCAAATTCCGCCTTCACCTGATTCGATGTCGCTGTCATATCTGTCCCTCATATTCTTTGTTACACACATTCTATTATGTAGCGCGAAACATGGGAGTCTGGCGGCAACGTACGGCGGATCCTGTCGAGCCAAATTCAGGCAGTAGACGGATTCCATATCTGAAGACGACCGCCCGCTCAGCGTTGGGTGAACGCCATTGAGCCGCAGTGTGCGAGGGTTGCCAATCGCTGCCAAGCAGACGGAGGGGTGCATCACGCGAGAAGGACCGGAACGGGTTGCGGATTCAACCGGTCGCTCAGGAAGTGCTGTGCCCTTCGGAGTGCTTCGGTGCGAGCTTCATTAGCCAGCCTCGGTGCCACATCATTTGACCAGCCGTATCGGCCCTTTCTACCCGGAGAACGCTGCAACAGCCCCGACAACGCGTCTCGCCTTTTCTAAGATGACGGTCGCTACTCACGTCAGAACTCTCCAGCAGACCGCTCGTCAGCGTCTGCTTACGAAAAAACCGCCACGAAGGCGGTTTTTTCATTTACTGCGTCACAAAATTTTCAATAACTTGGCACGGTTTTCACTTTCTGTGTCATCCGACACACCTCAAACATCAATATTGCGCGCCACCAGTGCATTGCTTTCAATGAAGTTGCGGCGTGGCTCGACCTCATCGCCCATCAGTGTGGTGAAGATCTGGTCCGCGGCGATTGCGTCTTCGATCTGTACCTTGAGCAGGCGGCGTTGCGTGACGTCGAGCGTGGTTTCGAACAGCTGCTCGGGGTTCATTTCGCCAAGGCCCTTGTAGCGCTGGCGCGTTACGCCGCGTTCGGCTTCGCTCAGCAGCCACTGCATGGCCTGGTGGAAGTCCGCCACGGTCTGCTCGCGCATCTTCTCACCCTCGCCGCGCTTGACGCGGGTGCCGTCCGGGATCAGGCCCTGGAACGTGGTGGCCGCGCGGGCCAGCGCAGCGTAGTCCGCGCCATGCACGAAATCGGCATCGAGGTGCGACAGGCGCACGTTGCCGTGATGGCGACGCGCAATCATCAGGCGATGCTTGTCGGTCTTCTCGTCGAATTGCGCATAGACGTCGGCGGTGCCATCGTCGTTCACCGCGGCGCCGAGCAGCGTCTTGGCGTGCATTTCGGCAAGCTTGGCCTTCAGTGCCACGGCCGAGGCCTCGGCTGCGGCGGCATTGTCGAGGTCCAGCGCCACGCCATCGGCGATGGCACGCAGGGCCTCGGTATCGACGATGCGCGACAGCCGGCCGATCACCCCTTCGGTCAACTGGTACTGGCGGGCCAGTTCGCCAAGCGCGTCAGCGGCAATCTCGCTGCCATCCGGGCGGATCAACGCGGCCTTCTCCATTGCCAGCTTCAGCAGGTAAGCATTCAGCTCGGTGTCGTCCTTGATATAGCGCTCTTCCTTGCCGTGCTTGATCTTGTAAAGCGGCGGCTGGGCAATGTAGACGTAGCCACGCTCGATGATGTCCGGCATCTGGCGATAGAAGAACGTCAGCAGCAGCGTACGGATGTGCGAGCCGTCCACGTCCGCATCGGTCATGATGATGATGCGGTGATAGCGCAGCTTTTCGAGGTTGTAGTCGTCCTTGCCGATGCCGGTGCCAAGCGCGGTGATCAGCGTCAGCACTTCCTGGCTCGACAGCATCTTGTCGAAGCGCGCGCGTTCCACGTTCAGGATCTTGCCCTTGAGCGGCAGGATTGCCTGGAACTTGCGGTCGCGGCCTTGCTTGGCCGATCCGCCTGCGGAGTCACCCTCCACCAGGAACAGTTCGGATTGCGCGGGATCCTTTTCCTGGCAGTCGGCCAGCTTGCCGGGCAGGCCCATGCCGTCCATCACACCCTTGCGGCGCGTCATTTCGCGCGCCTTGCGCGCGGCTTCGCGCGCGCGGGCAGCATCGACGATCTTGCCGCAGATGATCTTGGCGTCGTTCGGCGTTTCCAGCAGGAAATCGGCCAACGCCTTGCCGACCAGTTCTTCCACCGGCAGGCGCACTTCGGACGACACGAGCTTGTCCTTGGTCTGCGAGCTGAACTTCGGCTCGGGCACCTTCACCGACAGCACGCAGGCCAGGCCTTCGCGCATGTCATCGCCACTGGTTTCGATCTTGGCCTTCTTGGCGATCTCGTTTTCTTCGATGTACTTGTTGATGACGCGCGTCATCCCCGCACGCAGGCCGGTCATGTGGGTACCACCGTCGCGTTGCGGAATATTGTTCGTGAAGCAGAGCACCTGCTCGTTGTAGCCATCGTTCCACTGCATGGCCACTTCCACGGCGATACCGTCCTTCTCGGCGTTCGCATAGAAGATGTTCGGGTGCAGCGTCGTCTTGGCGCGGTTGATGTACTCGACGAAACCCTTCACGCCGCCCGAGAACGCGAAGTCCTCTTCCTTGCCGGTGCGCTGGTCAACCAGCTTGATATGCACGCCATTGTTCAGGAACGACAGTTCGCGGATGCGCTTGGACAGCACCTCGTAGTGGAACTCGACGTTCGTGAAGATTTCCTCGTCGGCCAGGAAATGCACTTCGGTGCCGCGCTTGTCGGTGGCACCGACGATCTTCATCGGCGACACTTCGACGGGCTGGCCATCCGGACCCGTTACGGTCTCGACGATGCGGTTCTGCACTTCGCCCTTGGCGAATTCGATCAGGTTGACCTGGCCATCGCGGCGCACGGTCAGGCGCAGCCACTTCGACAGTGCATTCACGCAGGACACGCCCACGCCGTGCAGGCCGCCGGACACCTTGTAGCTGTTCTGGTTGAACTTGCCGCCGGCGTGCAGCTCGGTCATCGCGATTTCCGCGGCGCTGCGCTTTGGCTCGTGCTTGTCGTCGAACTTCACGGCAGGAGGAATGCCACGGCCGTTATCGACGATCGAGATCGAGTTGTCGGTATGGATCGTGACCAGGATCTCGGTGCAATAGCCGGCCAGCGCTTCGTCGATCGAGTTGTCCAGCACCTCGAACACCAGGTGGTGCAGGCCGGTGCCGTCCGATGTATCGCCGATATACATGCCGGGACGCTTGCGCACCGCTTCCAGGCCTTCCAGGATCTGGATCGAAGAGGCGCCGTAAGTGTTTTCCTGCTGCGGTTTCTGCTGATCGGTCATGTTTTCCTACTCACGATACTCACGGCAATGGCGGAGAAAACCGGACCCTCGCCTCGGTGGCGACGGGTGCGGCAATACCGCCATTGCGGGTTACTTAAAAACGGCAAAAGGGGCGGATCGCCTGGATCCGGCCCCTGCTGCGGTGTGTGCCCGATTGTGTATGGATGGCGACTCGGTCTTGGCCATCAAATGCGCATCGGCATCACGACGTACTTGAAGTTGTCGTCTTCCGGCACGGTAATCAGCGCACTCGAATTGGAGTCGCCGAGGCTGACCTGCACCTGCTCGCTCTTGAGATTGCCGAGCACGTCGAGCAGGTAGGTCACGTTAAAGCCGATATCGAGCGCGTCGCCCGAATAATCGAGTTCCAGTTCTTCCTGCGCCTCTTCCTGATCGGCGTTGGTCGAGCTGATTTTCAGCACATGCGTATCCAGGATGCAGCGCACGCCCTTGAACTTGTCCGTGGTCAGGATCGCGGTACGTTGCAGCGCCTGCTGCAGCTGGACCCGGTCGATCGCGAACGCATTCTTGTAGCCCTTCGGGATCACGCGCTGGAAATCCGGGAACTTGCCTTCCACGAGCTTGCTGATCAGCTCCACATTGGCAAACGTGAACTTGACCTGGTTCGCGGCCAGCTGCACCTGTACGGGATCATCGTTGTCCTCGAGCAGGCGTTGCAGTTCCAGGATGGTCTTGCGCGGGATGATCACTTCCTGGCGCGAACCCACGCCGGTAGCTTCGTTCTCGAGCTCCACGCCGCAGTACGCCAGCCGATGGCCATCGGTTGCCACCGCCATGACCTTCTTGCCGTCGACCACCAGCAGCATGCCGTTCAGGTAATAGCGGATATCCTGCTGCGCCATCGCGAAGTGGACCATCGCCAGCAGGTGCTTGAACGTCTTCTGCGGCAGGCTAACGCTCGCGTTGAATTCGGCGGCTTCCGCCACGGTCGGGAATTCCTCGGCGGCCAGCGTCTGCAGCGCGAATCGGCTCTTGCCCGATTGCACCGTCATGCGCTTGTCGTTCAGCGACAGTGCCACGTCGCCGTCAGGCATCGCACGCAGGATGTCCAGCAGCTTGCGCGCGGCCACGGTGGTTGCCACGTCGTCGCTGCCAACGCCGCATTCCGCATGCGTGGTGATCTGGATTTCGATGTCGGTCGAAAGGAAGGATACGTTCGAGCCGGACTTGCGAATCAGCAGGTTGGCCAGGATCGGGAGGGTGTGGCGGCGCTCCACGATGCCGCTCACGATTTGCAGCGGACGCAGCAGATTGTCTCGCGAGGTTTTGACCAATTGCATTGAATTTATCCTTCGTCGGTTGTCGTCGGCGACCGCGGAATAAGGCGATACTCCGTGATATCCAAATTCACTTAGGAATCAAGGAGTTAATGTCGCGCATTGTACCAAGGATAAGCCGCTGCGGTGAAGCGGGACGAATCCGGCGGGCGCCCGGCTGTGCACAAAATGCCACGCTTGGGTCACCACTCCCGCCAACTCGTCCCGACTCACCGCAAAGCCTTATCTGAGGCCGAATTCCCGCGATACAACAGTTGCACTGGCGTCCGCTTGCCGCCGGACGCGCACCCAGTAGTATGCCAGCCCGGCAAGGCCGGCTTTCAAAAACCCGTTCGGGCATCGGCGCGCCAGGAAACGGCGCGCCCGTTCACCCCTTGAGCGTCTGCTCCAGCACGTGCAGTTCGTGATTGAGCTGCGCGTCCTTGCTGCGCTCGTCGGCAATCTTGCGCACCGCATGCAGCACCGTCGTGTGATCGCGGCCACCGAACAGTTCGCCGATCTCGGGCAGGCTCTTCTGCGTCAGTTCCTTGGCCAGGTACATCGCGATCTGGCGCGGCCGCGCGATATTGGCCGGCCGCTTCTTCGAGTACATGTCCGCGACCTTGATGTTGTAGAAATCGGCACAGGTCTTCTGGATGTTCTCCACGGAGATCTGGCGGTTCTGCACGGTCAGCAGGTCCTTGAGCGCCTCGCGCGTGACATCGATCGTGATGTCCTTGCCGTGGAAGTTCGAGAACGCCAGGATCTTGCGCAGCGCGCCTTCGAGCTCGCGCACGTTGGAGCGCAGGTGCTTGGCCACGAAGAATGCGACTTCCTCGGGCACGCTCACGTTTTCCGCGGCCGCCTTCTTCATCAGGATGGCCACGCGCATTTCCAGTTCGGGCGGCTCGATCGCCACCGTCAGCCCGGAATCGAAACGCGAGATCAGGCGGTCGTCGATGCCGGTGATCTCCTTCGGATACGTATCGCTGGTGATGATCACCTGCGCACGGTTCGCGATCAGCGCCTCGAACGCATAGAAGAACTCTTCCTGCGTGCGGTTCTTGCCCGAGAAGAACTGGATATCGTCGATCAGCAGCAGATCCAGCGAGTGGTAATACCGCTTGAATTCGTCGAACGCCTTCCGCTGGTAGGCCTTCACCACGTCAGACACGTACTGTTCGGCGTGGATATAGCGGATGCGCGCGCGCGGGTTCTCCATCAGCATGAAGTTGCCGATGGCATGAATCAGGTGGGTCTTGCCCAGGCCCACGCCACCATACAGGTAGAGCGGGTTGTAGGACTTGCCCGGGTTGTTGGCCACCTGGATCGCCGCGGCACGTGCCAGCTGGTTGGCCTTGCCGGTCACGAAGTTGTCGAACGTCAGGATCGGGTTCAGGCGCGAGCGCTCGTGTACCGTGTCGTTCGGCTGGGCGCCTGCGGCGGCCGGCTGCTGGGAAGGCATACGGTGAGAGCGGGCACTGGCTTCGGACGGATCCATCTGGGCCACGTCGATCTCGCCCATATCCGGCATCTGCGCACCGCCATTGCCCTGCAGCGGGTGTCCGGTCGGCGAAGCACCACGATTCGGCATCGACCCGGGCGCCGACGGATAGGGCGCCTGGCCAGCCATCGCACCGTAGCCGGCCTGACCGGCATTCACCTGGCCGGGATAGTCGTTGTAGCCGCCCATCTGGGACGGATGCGGCTGGTGCACTGGCGCGCCCGCAGGGCCGCCAGGGTAGGGCGCGCCGCCCGTACCCATTGCAGCGTGAGCGCCGCCATGATCAAGGCCCTGCTGCATGGCCTGCTGCGTATAGGTAGCTGCGCGCCCCGACGCTGCGGGATCCAGAACAAAGTGAACGCTGACCTGCGTTTCCCAGTATTCGCACGCGAGCGCGGTAATGCGGCCCGAGAACTGGCTCTTGACCCAATCGAGCTTGAAGCGGTTGGGCGCGGCAATGCGCAGCGCATGGGCTTCCTCGTCGAACGCGACGGGCGCCAACGGCTTGATCCAGGTCTTGAACTGTTGCGGCGTCAGCTCGCGCTCGAGTTGCGCAGCTGCCGCCTGCCAGAAATCTTGCATGTGTTCTTCTGAGTGATCGTACCGCCCTATGGACGGCATTTCACGAGTGGCGCGGCGCTCACTCCCAGCGAGACCTCCTGCATGCCTGAGGCGTCATTCCCGAACGCGAAAGGCAATACGCCGTCCACGAATGCAATGCATCGCAACGGCGGTCAACATGGGTATACGTTTTCGGTATACCGAAGGCAGGCAGTCCCGGGTTGTGCGTGTGCCACGCGGCCCGTGTAGTGTTTGGACCGGGATTGTACCCCCCGCCCCAAGTTATCCACAAAGGATAACCCTGTGGACAAGTTGTGAAGATTCAGTGGATTTGTGTGCACAACCGGTGTGGATAGCCGCCACCCGAGAGGCTCGAAACGGTTGATAATCCATCGGAAACAAGGACTTGATGGCTCCCGCTACTACATATGGGTGACCCCCGATACCCACAGAGTTACCCACCGTCTGTTGTGGACAATGGCGCACCGGCGTTTACCTGCATCAGATTCGGCCCGCACATGCGCGTTGGAATTGGCCATCTGGATCCTTGACACTCGCGACGAAAATCGGTTAAATGGCGGGTTCTGCGATGCGGCAGGGGATCACGTATGCGCATCGCCGGGTCTGGCCCGTACCGCCACGTGTAAACACGGCGGCATCAGGCAAGCGGCCTGATCCCCGCCAGTGCTTGGCCCCAGCGGCGAAGCCAGCGGCGGCCGGCAGCAAGACAGAACCAGAATCGTCGGCATCGCCGCAGCAACCTCGCAGCAATTGTGTCTGCAGTGCGGCAGCCCCATGCGAACCATACGCGGCGGCAAAGGCGCACCGGCACCAGCCGACGCCCGGAAAGCCCGGATCAACCAGAGAGTGCAACATGAAACGTACCTACCAACCTTCCGTTACCCGCCGCAAGCGTACCCATGGTTTCCGCGTGCGCATGAAGACCCGCGGCGGCCGTGCCGTGATCAACGCACGTCGCGCCAAGGGCCGCAAGCGCCTGGCTATCTGAGCGCCTGGCGACCGGCCGGGACGGCAGTGATCGCGATGGCTCGCCATCGCACCTGACACTGCCCCCCCCCCTGCCAAGCGCCTCGCACTCAGGATGGCCAGGAACGCCGCCGCCGAAGCCCGCTTCCCGCTAGCTTTGACCAGCGTGTCGGACCATGCCTTTCCCAAAGCCGCGAGGCTTACAAAGACGGATGAGTTTTCATCCGTTTTTGCTTTGCGGCCCCGGCGTCGAAGTACGCACTTCGTGCTGTACGTGCGCGCCAACGGCCTGGCCCAGGCCCGGCTGGGGATCGTCGTCGGCAAGAAGTTCGCACCGCGCGCGGCCGAGCGCAATCTCGTGAAGCGCATGGTGCGGGAACTGTTTCGCGGCAGACAGGCCCAATTCGCGGGCCGTGACATCTTGTTACGGTTGCAGGCAAAGTTTCCGCGTGCGGACTTTGCCAGCCGGGCTGCCATACGGCGTGCCTGCCACGCCGAACTGAGCGGCCTGCTGGATGTTGCAGCAAAGCCGTTACCAGTCCCGGCCGCACCGTCGCCGGCTGCCGAAGCACCGGCTACACCCGCGGCGCCCGCCTGACCATCACCATGAAGCGAATCCTGCTTGCCCTGCTGCGCATCTACAAGATCGCCCTGAGTCCTTACCTGGGCTCGCAGTGCCGCTTCATGCCAACGTGTTCCGACTATGCCCGCGACGCCATCGTCAGCCATGGCCCCGCGCGTGGCACCTGGATGGCCGCGTGCAGACTCTGCCGTTGCCATCCTTTCGCAAAGGGCGGGTATGATCCCGTGCCCGAGCCTGCAGTAAGCAGTACTGGCACCACGGTGCCCGCCGCACCTGGCCGCCCGACTGTCACGGTCCGGCTCCCCAGACCCTGATTTCCTCCGACCATAGCGAGACATGGATATCAAACGCACCATCCTGTGGGTCATCTTCTCGATGTCCCTCGTGCTGCTCTACGACAACTGGCAGCGCGCCAACGGCCACGCGTCGATGTTCTTCCCGAGCGCCAACACGCAACAGCAGGCCGCCCCTGCCAATGGCGCGAGCGGCGCAGCGGCCCAGGGTGACGTGCCCCGCGCCAGCGCGACGAACGCTTCGGCACCTGGCGCCGTTCCTGGCGCACCGCAGGCTGCCGCCCAGCCCACCGGCGAGAAGGTCGTGGTCACCACTGACGAAGTGCGTGCCGAGATCGATACCGCCGGCGGCATTCTGTCGCGCCTGGAGCTGCTCAACGAGCACGAAAAGGACGGCAAGCCGGTTGTGCTGTTCGAACGCGACGCCACGCGTACCTATCTGGCCCGTTCCGGCCTGATCGGCGGCGACCTGCCCAACCACACCACGGTGTTCACCGCCGCCCCGGGTGCCCGCACCCTGGAGTCGGGCCAGGACAAGCTTGACGTGGTGCTGACCGCAGAGAAGAACGGCGTGAAGTTCGTCAAGACCTACACGTTCCGCAAGGGCAGCTACGTGGTCGATGCCCGCTTCGACGTCACCAACGCAGGCACCGCGCCGGTATCGCCGACGCTGTACCTGGAACTGGCACGTGACGGCAGCAAGGTGGAACAGTCGCAGTTCTACAGCACGTTCACGGGCCCGGCCATCTACACGAACGCCGACAAGTACCACAAGCTCAGCTTCGAGGACATCGCCAAGGGCAAGGCCACCGTGCCGGCTGCTTCCGACAGCGGCTGGGTGGCGATGGTGCAGCACTACTTTGCCTCGGCCTGGATCCCGCAGACCGGCAAGCAGCACACCTTCTACGCCGAGCAGATCGATCCGAACCTGTACCGCGTGGGGATCCAGCAGCCGCTGGGCCAGATCGCCCCGGGCGCCACGGTGAGCACCGATGCCCGCCTGTTCGCCGGTCCTCAGGAAGAGCGCATGCTCGAGAAGATCACGCCGGGCCTGGAACTGGTCAAGGACTATGGCTGGCTGACCATCCTGGCCAAGCCGCTGTTCTGGCTGCTGGAAAAGCTCCATGGCTTCCTGAACAACTGGGGCTGGTCGATCATCGCGCTGACCGTGCTGATCAAGCTGGTGTTCTTCCCGCTGTCGGCTGCCAGCTACAAGTCGATGGGCAAGATGAAGGACCTGCAGCCGCGCATGACGGCCATCCGCGAGCGCCACAAGGGCGATCCGCAGAAGATGAACCAGGAGATGATGGCGCTGTACCGCACCGAGAAGGTCAACCCGCTCGGTGGCTGCCTGCCGATCGTGATCCAGATCCCGGTGTTCATCGCGCTGTACTGGGTGCTGCTGTCGTCGGTGGAAATGCGCGGTGCCCCGTGGCTGGGCTGGATTCACGACCTGTCGGTTCCGGATCCGTTCTACATCCTGCCGGTCGTGATGGCCGTGTCGATGTTCGTGCAGACCAAGCTGAACCCGACCCCGCCGGATCCCGTGCAGGCCAAGGTCATGATGATCATGCCGCTGGTGTTTTCGTTCATGTTCTTCTTCTTCCCGGCCGGCCTCGTGCTGTACTGGGTTGTGAACAACATCCTGTCGATCGCCCAGCAATGGCAGATCAACCGGATGCTTGGCAAGGGCAAGGCCGCCGCGGTGGCCAAGAGCTAAGCGCAAGCGATCGAACCCGATCTACAAGGAACCCGGCCTGGCGCCGGGTTTTTTGTTTTCCTGTTTGAGGCGTATGCTTCGAGTCTTATATAAGACTTCGCAACCAACGAACCTCAAAAAGGGGATGCCATGACCTGGTCGGCCAGCCAATACGTACAGTTCGAGGATGAACGGACCCGCCCGGTGCGGGACCTCGTGGGGGCCATTCCCACCGCCACTGCCCGGCGCGTGGTCGATATCGGTTGCGGGCCTGGCAATTCCACCGAAGTGCTGGCCGCGCGCTACGGCGATGCCCAGGCGACTGGCCTGGACAGCGACGCCGACATGATTGCCGCCGCCCGCAAGCGCCTGCCTGACCTGCAGTTCGATATCGCCGACGTCACACAATGGCAAGACGCGGGCCCCTGGGACGTGATCCTGGCCAATGCGGTGTTCCAGTGGGTACCCGATCACGCGACGCTGTTTCCGTCGCTGGTCGGAAAGCTCGCCCCGGGCGGCAGCCTGGCGGTCCAGATGCCGGACAACCTCAACGAGCCACCGCATTTGCTGATGCGCGAGACGGCCCTCAAGGGGCCCTGGTCGGCCAAGCTCACGGCCGCCGCCGATGCCCGCACCGCGCTGGCTTCGGAACGCTGGTACTACGAGATGCTGAAGCCGCACTGCTCGCGCGTGGATATCTGGCGCACGATCTACCAGCATCCGCTGAAAGGCGGTGCCGCCGCGGTGGTCGAATGGTTCAAGGGCAGTGGTCTGCGCCCGTTCCTGGCACCGCTGGACGATGCCGAGAAGGCCGACTACCTGGCCCAGTATGAAGCCGCGCTAGCCAGCGTCTTTCCAGCGATGGCCGACGGCACGGTGCTGCTGCCGTTCCCGCGCGTGTTTATCGTCGCAACGCGATAGCAGGCTCGGCCTCCGGCGCCGGGGTGCGCCATCGCCTACACTAGACGGACGCTGCGCAGTCATTCTCTTTCCTGATCAGAGATACCGCCATGAGCCGCCAGCCTTTGCTGCACCGGAAGATGCGCCCCGCCGCCGCGTTCGTCGCCTTGGGCGAAAGCGGCTTGCGCAGCGTCAACGACCTGCTCGACACCTTGCAGCATCGTGACCAGGTGGAGGATATCCACGCGCTGCGCGTAGCCGTGCGTCACCTGCGCGCCGTCAGCTGGGCGTTTGGCCCCGTCCTGCCTGAGCCGGTCAGGCTGCGCTGGAAGCAGGCGCTACGCGACGTGGCCAACGCGGCTGGCGATGTACGCGACTGGGACGTCTTTATCGCCGAAACGCTTGCCCCGGCATTGGCGCAGCAGCCCGAAGACCCCGTGCTGGTCGCGCTGATCGACACCGCCCAGGCAAGGCGTGCCACTGCGCATGCCTCGATGATGTCGCGGCTGTCGCGCTATCGGCAGTCGCCGCTGCCCACACTGAACCGCGACCTGCTGCATCTGTCAGAACAGAAGTCCGACGGGCGCATGGAAACCTTTGCGCCGCGCCGCATCCGCAAGGCACGCCGCCGGGTGCGCGATCTGGCGCGCATCGCGCGCGATGGCCAGACCGCGCATGTCCACAAACTACGCATCGGCAACAAGCGCCTGCGCTATGCGATCGAGGCCCTGTCCGACGTGCTGCCGGGCCGCTATCGCAAGCGCCTGCGCAAGAAACTGGTAGCGCGGCAGACCGAGCTCGGCGCCGTGATCGATGGCGCCGTTGCGCGCCGCCTGATGAGCGAATGCCTGTCAGTTGGCCCGCAAGCCTGAACCGCGGCCCCTCGGTTTTGCAAAAGCGATCTGCGACAATACTGCCCATGACTGCAAACCAGCTTCCCATTGCCGCGATCGCCACCGCACCGGGCCGCGGCGGCATCGGCGTCGTACGCGTGTCGGGCCCCGATGTCGGCACCGTGATGCGCGCTGTTTGCGGGCGCGCCTTGCAACCGCGCCATGCCACCTACCTGCCGTTCCTCGATGGGCACGGCAAGGTCATCGACCATGGCCTGGCACTGTACTTCCCGGCACCAAACTCCTACACCGGCGAGGAAGTGCTTGAATTGCAGGGCCATGGCGGCCCGGTGGTCATGCAGATGCTGTTGTCGCGCTGCCTCGAGGCCGGCAAGTCCATTGGCCTGCGCGTGGCCGAGCCGGGCGAATTCACACGCCGCGCGTTCCTGAACGACAAGCTCGACCTGGCCCAGGCCGAGGCGGTAGCCGACCTGATCGAGGCCAGCACCGAGGCAGCCGCACGCTCTGCCGCACGTTCGATGGAAGGTGAGTTCTCGAACGCGATCCACGCGCTGGTTGAGAAGGTGATTCACCTGCGCATGCTGGTGGAAGCCACGCTCGACTTCCCCGAGGAAGAGATCGATTTCCTCGAAGCCTCGGACGCCCGCGGCCAATTGGCACGCATCCGCGAGGATCTTGCCGGCGTTCTCAAGCAGGCGCGCCAGGGATCGTTGCTGCGCGAAGGACTTTCAGTGGTGCTGGCCGGCCAGCCTAACGTTGGCAAGTCGTCGTTGCTCAATGCACTCGCCGGCGCGGAACTGGCCATCGTCACGCCGATTGCCGGCACCACGCGCGACCGCGTGCGCGAGACCATCCAGATCGACGGCATTCCGCTTCATATCATCGACACCGCCGGCCTGCGCGACGACGCCGCCGACGAAGTGGAGCGCATCGGCATCGAGCGCACCTGGGATGCGATTCGCCGCGCCGATATCGTGCTGCATCTGGTGGATGCCGCCGACTATCTGGAGCACGGCATTTCCGAAATCGACGACCATATCGACGACCGCCTGAGCGGACACCTGCCACCGGGCTCGCCAATCGTGCGCGTGGTTAACAAGATCGATCTTGCGCCTGCTGCCGGTGCGATGGGATTCGCTGGCAACCGTCCGCATGTGGTAGCCGCCAACGGCCCCAATCCGACCGAGATCTGGATCTCGGCGCGCAGCGGCACCGGCATCGACCTGATGCGCGGCGAACTGCTGCGCCTGATCGGCTGGCAATCTGGCAACGAAGGCACCTTCCTGGCACGCGAACGCCATCTCACAGCGCTACGCAATGCACAGTCGCACCTCGACTGCGCGGTGGAACGCGCCGAACAGAACGCCCAGGCGCTGGACCTGTTCGCGGAAGAACTGCGACTGGCACAGGACCACCTGAACAGCATCACGGGCGAGTTCACCAGCGATGACCTGCTCGGTACGATTTTTACGCGGTTTTGTATTGGGAAGTAAGCAGTCGATTCTGCTGGAGCACAGTTGCGCATCCCTTGATATCAATCAGCCCCGCCTGTGAAGCCGACAAGGCAAAGCAGGCCTGCCAGCGTTCCGGCCGGGAGGTCGTCGACCATTTTGTCGACGCCGACAAAATGGTCTCCTTGGGTTCCAGAGCCAAGCGAAAGGTGGAAGACTTTCCCCTCTCCCGCTACCTGAACGTACAGCAAGCCCCATGAACACCTCTGCGCGCAGCCGCTCACTCACTTCCGGCGAAGTGTCCCTGGCCCGCGAGATCTATGCGGACTCGGTCGACTACGATCGCGTGCGTATCCACTACCGCAACTTTGTGTTCTGGCAAGGCGCGCGCTACATCATCACGCCGAACGGGCAGATCTACCTTGGCCGCAGGTTGCGCGGTATCGCGGACTTCAGCAAGACCGGCCTGCCGATGCAGGGCTTGTTCATCCACGAGATGGCACACGTCTGGCAGCATCAGCATGGCGTCCGTGTCTTGCTGCGCGGCGCTATCGAGCAGATCCTGCATTTCCTGGGCTTCGACCAGTATCGATACCGGCTGGAAGCAGGCAAGGCACTCGCGGCATACCGGCTTGAACAGCAGGGCGAGATCCTGCGCGACTATTTCCTGGCGCGCCGGGGGCAGAACGCACCGTACAGCGCCGGGCAGTACCTGGCGATGCTTGGCGGACATGACACCACCACCATCGTGTGACACCGCGCGGGTGTGCGTGTTGCATTGAACCGAAGTCTCATTCAAACCGAACCGCGTTGACTTGCGGTGCGATGTGGCGGACCATCGGCCACACAGCGACCTGGAGCAGATCATGCCGCGCGTATCGAAGGCGGAAGCGGAGAAGAACCGCGCAATCATTGAGCAGGTATCGTCACGGTTGTTCCGTGAGCAGGGTTTCCACGGCATCAGCGTGGCCGACCTGATGGGCGCCGCCGGCCTGACGCATGGCGGCTTCTATGGCCATTTCGAATCCAAGGACGCACTGGCGGCCATTGCCTGCACGCGCGCCTTCGAGGAGTCGGAAGCACGTTGGCGCAAGCGCGTGGACGATGCACCGGACCGCACCGCGGCCCTGACGGCGCTGATCGACGGCTACCTCAGCGCACGCAACCGCAATAGCGCAGGCACCGGCTGTCCGGTGGCGGCGCTGGCCAACGACGTGGCACGCGAGCCGGACAACAAGCCAGTGCGTGCAGCGTTCCACGAAGGCCTCGAGAATCTGCTCGAGATCCTGTCCGGCATCCAGACCAGTGCCGACGACGCTGCCAATCGCAGCACGGCGCTGGCACAGATGGCCACGCTGGCCGGTGCCCTGATGCTGGCGCGCGCCACGCAAGGCACCCCGCTGTCGAATGAGGTGCTCACCGCTGCCAGGTCGTTCCTGCTGGCGCAGGTGGTTGAAAGCTAGGCGCGCTACACTGGCGGACTTCCCTACCTTTTTCCGCCCCAAGGCTCGGTTCCAGCCACCCTCAAAAGATGTTGAGTCGCCTCCAGCAAACCCTCATTGCCGTCGTTGCCGTTGTTGTGTTGTGCCTGCTGTGGTTTGTCGGCAACGACAAACAGGCCACTGTGCCGGTCGATACCGCTGGCGTATCGGACACACCCGCCAGCGTGCCGCGCGGTATTCCGCGCAATGGCACGCTCGACCCGATCAGCATCGATCCGAACCGTTCGGCCGATCCGCTGCCCCAGTACCAGGCAGACGGCCTGGCCGATGACTATCGCGACAACGCCGGGGCCGCCGACGACCTGTACCGGGGCAAATACTTCATTGTCGAAGGCGTGGCCAGCGGTATCCGGCGTGACGATGCCAAGGTATTCCTGGAAATCCGCACCAACAATCCGGGCGAAGTGGTTCGCGCGGGCCTGCTGCAGCAGCAGGTCTGTGGCCCGGCCGGGCGCACCTGTGAAGTCGAGGCGCGCGCCACGATGGTTCGCCGTGGCCAAAAGGTGGCGGTCGAGTGCACGGGTGCGGGTCTTGGCGATGGTGGCACGCCGTTGCTGGCCGACTGCCTGATTCGCGGCGGCGCCAACTAGGATTGGCGGCGCGGTAAAGCGCCGCCGGCACTACATCTGGATTTGGGGCCTCTGTCGCCTGCTGTTCGGCGCTTTGAATCGTTGCCGCTACGCCTACAGTACGCAGGCACGCTGCCGGCAATGCGTCCCTGAACCGCCACCGATTGGCGCCCCGGGCCGCCGGCACCCTCGCCGACGCGATCCAGGATCCATGATGAAGAGAGTAACGATTGCCGCCATGCTGGCCTTGCTGGCCACCGGCTGTTCCACGTACCAGAGCGTGACGCCGGTTGACCGCGCCGACCAGCCCGACCCCATTGCCGGCTACCGGCCCGGCGCCTATGGCGGCCCGGCGCAGTTCCGCGTGGACGGCAACCAGGTGGTGGGTGCCGACGGCGCATTGTTCTGCGTGATCACCAATCAGGTGAATGGCAATGCCTTCGTGGAGAGTTTCACGAAAGCGCTGCGGGCACGCAACTTCGAAGTGAAGATACTGCCACCGTACTCGTCGGTGGCATCGTGCCCGATGACGGCCACCTATAGCGCGCAACGCCAGACCTATATCACGCCGTTCCTGGTGTCGGCCGACATCGTGGTATTCCGCAATGGCGAGCGCGTCGGCAAGGCCGTGTTCAATGCCAACCGCAGCGCGGGCGGCGTGAACCTCAGCCATCTGATCCAGCCCGATGCCAAGATCGAGGATCTGGTCGACCAGCTGTTCCCGGGCCTGAAGCCCCAGCCGGCGCCTACGCAGGCCGCACCGGCACCGCAACCGGCATCGGGTACGGCGCCAGCGGCCTGAAGCCAGGCCGCCCTGGCGCCGCTCAGGCCAGGCGGAACACCTCCACCGCCTGGCGCAGCTCCTGCGCCTGGTGATGCAGGCTCTCCGCGGCTGCGGCAGCTTCTTCCACCAGCGCGGCATTCTGCTGCGTGACGGAATCCATCTCGGCCACCGCACCGCTTACCTGGGCCAGCCCCTGCGACTGCTCGCGTGACGCCACGCTGATATCGCCCATCAGTACGGCAATGGCTTCCACGCGACGCACCATGTCGTCGATGGCGGTGCCCGCCTGCTGCACGGATTCATTGCCGCTCTTCAGATCCGTCACGGTACGCTCGATCAGTTGCTTGATCTCGCCCGCCGCATTGGCACTGCGCTGCGCGAGGCTGCGCACTTCGCCCGCCACCACGGCAAACCCGCGTCCATGCTCTCCCGCGCGTGCCGCTTCCACGGCCGCATTGAGCGCAAGGATATTGGTCTGGAACGCGATACCGTCGATCATGCCGATGATGTCGACCACCTGCTGCGCATTGCGATGAACATCGGCCATGGTGGTCACCACGCGACCCACCGTAGTCCCGCCGGCACGGGCCGCATCGGCGGCGCTGGCCACGGCCTCATTGGCATCGTGCGCGTTATCGGCGTTCTGCTTCACCGTGGCGGACAGCTGCTCGATACTGGCCACCGTCCGCTCCAGGCTGCCGGCCTGCGATGCCGTGCGTGCCGACAGGTCGGCATTGCCACTGGCAATCTGGCTGGTACTGCCGGCAATCGCGCCGACACTGCCGCGCACCTTGTCGACAATGCCCGTCAGCCCCTGGCCCACGCCGTCGATGGCCCGCATCAACTGGCCGATTTCGTCGTTGCGTGCGCTATCCAGACGCGCGGTCAGGTCGCCCGATGCCAGGCGTCCGGCCACATCGGCGGCATCGGCCAGCGGCCGGCTGACCATACGGCGCAGCAGCCACCAGAATGCAGCTGAGACCGCCAGAGCGGCCAGCAAGCCGCCCGCCAGGAAGCGGTTGCGGCTGGCTACCAGCTCATCGCGCAACGATGCCAGCGGCACGGTACCCGCAATCAGCCATTGCCATTCGGGGTAGGTCGCAAACGCGGTCAGCCGCTCGGTGGGCGCGCTGTTGCCGATCGCCACCGTATTGACCACCGCACCATCCTTGGCGGCGATCATGTCGCGCACCCAAGGCTTGCCTTCACCATCCTTCGCGTCGATCTGCACGGTACCCTCGGAACCCGAGCGGTCCACCATCACCTTGCCCTGGTCCGCACCGGGCTTGGCATCGATGACGATAAACTGGCCATCGGCGCCAATGTTCTTGCGACGGATGCGGTTCTTCAGCGCTGCCAGTTCGGCTTCCACGTTCACGCCGACAAAAAGCGCACCGACGATCTTGCCAGCGGCATCGCGCACCGGTTCGTACTTGCTCATATACGGCTTGCCGAACAGCCATGCCAGCGACCGGTAGGCTTTGCCGGCAGCTACTGCCGCATAAGCCGGACTGGCGCGGTCGAGCACGGTACCAACAGCACGCTGGCCGTCCTGCTTCTTGAGCGAAGTGGTCACGCGGATATAGTCATCGCCAGTTCGTGCGAACACCGTGGCCACTACACCACCGGTATTGGCGAAGAACTTGTCCGGTACCTCGAAGCTGTTGTTAAGGACCAGTTCACCGCTGCGAAATGCGGGCGTGGCCTTGCCAGCCACCTCGATGGTCTGCGCGGGGTCCACCGCGTATGGGCCGGGCAACACCGCGGCCAAGCTCAGCAGGAAGCGGTCGGCCTCCTGCAGCATGGTGTCGTCGAGCTGGGCTACCAGTTCGCGCAGCGTCGCGCTTTCGGCGCTGATGGCCTCGCGGGCCTGCGTTTCGAGCTGGTTCATGCTGCTCAGCGACAGCGCCAGCGAGAAGGCACCAAACGCAACGACCTGGACGGCGAGCACGACCAGCGCAATGCGCGTGCCGATGCTCCAGCTGCCGGCCAGCGCGCGCACGCGGCCAGCCGACGCCTGCCTGGGCAGGGTAAGGGAAGAAGTAGAGTACAAGGGGCGCTCCGTGAATAACGCCATGCGCCGTCATGGCGCACGGATGACGCCTGCTCTGCCGGCAGGTCGTCACCACTGCGTTATCGGATGAGCAGACATCCACCTTGAATTCAGGAAATGCTTACTCTAGTTCGCCCTTGCATATGTCATGGAGTGACATGAAATGGCACTTGCAGCGGTGGTGCTGCAACCATTTTTACAGGTCAAGCTGCCCAAGGCGAACGACTGTGACACCGGGCCGCAACTGACGCAACGACGGCATCACCAGCACGCAGTTCGGATATGGCGTCACCACTGGCGCACCATCGCGCCAGCCAATCACGGTACCGGCTTCGTCAAACGTTTCCAGCCCCGTGTACGGACCGGCAAAGCGGAAATCCATGCTGCTGGCGACCACGGGTTCGGTGACGCGCACCACGCGCTGCCCGGCGGCCACCGGACGCAACCAGCCGTGCGGCAGATCGCCCGGCTCGATGATGCCCGCGTTCAGCAGGAAGCGGGCGGTACTGTCGCGCGCCACGTCCACCGCCGACGTCTCCCAGTGCTGGCCACATTCGATCAGCAGTGCATTGCGCGGGCTGGCGGCGTCGCCAAAGTCAGCGTAGTCGCGCATGCGGCGGCCCTCTGGATGGCCTTCGTCGACGATGATGTCGGCCGGGGCGCCAACCGCGCGCGATAGCGCAATACCTTTGTCCAATGGACCCGAGACAATCAGCGGACGGCTTTTCTCGTGCATCGAGTGCAGGTCGAGCAGCAGGTCCACCGTATCGATCACCGGACGCATGGCGCGCGCACGACGCAGCTCCGACGAATCACGCGACAGGTCGTCCAGCACGCTGGACGTCCACACCCGATTGAAATCCTGGTCGACGAAACGCGACGCGTCGGGCTGCGCCGCATCGAAGGTGGCGTAGGCGTCAACGTTCGCGAACGAGAGCGTCAGCTTGCCGCGCCGCGGACGCAGGCCATGTGCGAGCAAGCCGGCCACGGTGATGGCGCCGCACACTTCGTTGCCATGCGTCAGCGCATTGATCATCACATGCGGCCCGGGCAAGCCGCTGTCGAATGTGTGGACGTAGGCGATGCCGGTGTTGCCTGCGGCATACGGACTGATATCGGGAAACTCGACTTCGACCGGGTAGGCCTCGAAGGACGGGGGACTTTGCGTCATCTCTGGACTTCCTTGGCGGTGTTATTCGTGGATATCGGCGGCCTTGACGATGGCGCGGTACTTGCCGGTTTCACGTTTCACGAAGCTGCCGAATTGGGCTGGATTGGCGGGCGAAACCTCCACGCCAGCCTCAGCCAGCTTCTTGCGCACGTCCGGCATGGCCAGTACGGCCTGCATTTCAGTATTCAGCCGATCGATAATCGAGGTAGGTGTAGACCTAGGCGCCATCAATCCGAACCATACTCCCATGTCCACACCCTTCAGTGCCGGGGTCTCGGCCAACGCCGGTACGTTTGGGGCGACGCTGGCGCGCCTGGCTTCGGTCACGCCATAGACGCGTACGCGGCCGGCCTGGATATGCGGCAGCGCCGACGACAGCACCATCACCGCCAGGTCGATCTGGCCGCCGAGCAGGTCGGTGGCCATGGCCGAGGCGCCCTTGTACGGCACGTGCGTGATATTGACCTTGCCCTGCTGCTTGATCAGTTCGCCAGCCAGGTTCAGCGGCGTACCCACGCCCGACGAGGCATATGACAGGCTGCCGGGCTTGGCCTTGGCCAGTGCGATCAGTTCGTTGGCGTCCTTGGCCGGCAACTGGAGCTTGCCCACCAGCACCATCGGCTGCGTGCCGACAAACGTGATCGGCGCCAGGTCTTTCTCGCCGTCATAGCGCACGGCCTGATTGGTCAGTCGGGCAATCGATACTTCGCTGCCCGAACCCATCAGCAGCGTGTAGCCATCGGCTTCGGCCTTGACCACCTTCTGCGCGCCAATCGTGCCGCCGGCGCCACCCAGATTCTCGATCACCACGCTCTGGCCCAGGCGCTTGCCCAGTTCGGGCGCCACCGTGCGTGCCACCAGGTCGACACTGCCACCTGCCGTGTAGCCAACCACGAGCGTGATGGGCTTGGTCGGGTAGGCGCCAGTAGCACCAGCGGCACCTACAGCGAAAGCACAACTGGCAAGGGATGCGGCAACGGCCGCGCGCAGCAGGGTCTTCATGATTTCTCCGGCAGAACTTGTGTGGATGTTTTCCGGCGATGTTAGAGAGCGCGCGAGGTCATGACGTGCGGCTTTGGCAACGGGGATTGCCGTTTCGGCAATGAGCCAGATTGGTGCGCTACGCGGTGGCGGCGCGCCAGAATGCCTCCGCCAGCGGGCGCATTTGCGCGCGTGGCCGGTACAGGCGAATATCAAGCGCAAGGTCGGCCGAATCGCCGCCCTGCAGATCGGCGCGCACCAGTCGTCCGGAGTGCAGATCGTCGGCGATCAGTCGCGCGGGCAACCATGCCAGCCCCATTTTCTGGCGCACCATCTCATGAACCGATTCGGCGAAATCGCTGACGGCAATCACGTCGAGCCAACTGGCCAGCTTGCGACGCGCAATTTCCTGGTTGACCATGCGGCCCATGGTCAGGGTTTCCGCATAAGCGATCATTGGTACCGCCGCGGTGCGCGCGCCGGTCTTCGGTTTCTGCAGCCGAAACTCCGGTCCGCCACGTGCGGTGGCCGCCGCCACGCACACCAGCCGCTCCACACCGACCGGATGAAACTGGTAACGGGCGTCGTCGAGCATGACGGGCAGGTCGTGCGGACTGTAGCAAAGCAGGAAATCCGCATCGCCTTCGGTGAACATCTCGAGCGCATCGTGCGTGGCGTGCGTCGACAGCCGGGTGCGGAAGCCGGCGCCGGCCGGGTCGTCACGCAACGCTTCTCGCAAACCGGCCAGCCATGACGGCACCATCGAACGCGCAAGCGTCTTGCCGGTGGCAATCGTGACGGTGCTGGCATCGGCGCGATGCGCGGCACGCAGCGACAGCCGTGCTTCATCGAGCGTGCGCAACGCTGTCTGCGCGGCCTCCAGGAATTGCCGTCCTTCGTTGGTCAGCCTGACCGGAAATGCGCTGCGATCGATCAGCGGCGCCCCGGCCCAGACTTCCAGCGCCTGCATGCGGCGGCCAAACGCCGGTGGCGTGACATTGCGCAGCTCGGCAGCGCGCGCGAGACTACCGGCCTGCGCGAGACAGACGAAATCTTCGAGCCAACGGATATGCATGGGGACGGCTGAGAGTGTTGCCGCATTGTAGCGAATCCCCTCGGTTTTCAGGCAGCACTGCGGATCGATGGCGCTCGCGTGCTTGCGCCGGCGCGAATCGCCGTGTCTTCGATCTCCGCAATCAACGGCATGATGCGACTCAGTTCGGCACGGTTGTCGTGGTCCCACGGATGGAATCCGGGCCGGAAGTAGTCGAGCCATTCCGGAATCATCTTGCGCAGCACGCCCGGTGATCCCCACAGGAAGTTCACGACCCGTGCGAAGCCCGACAGCTTGTTACGGCAGCTCTTGTCCGCCATGACCAGGCGTACGTGGAACACGAACACCAGCGCCCAGAACGTTACGGTAGTGCTCAGCATCGTGAACGTGCGCAGCAAATATCGATACGGCCCCGGTTTCATGACCGCGTTCCAGACATCGTAGGCCACGGCCTTGTGCTCGGTTTCCTCCAGCGCATGCCAGGTCCAGACCTGGCGATAGCCGGTTTCCGATTCCCCCATATGACGCGGGTCCGACAGCATCCCGCCTGCGAGCATGGCCGTGTAGTGTTCGAGCGCGATGGTATGCGCGAGCTGCCATGACTTCGGCAAGATCCTGCGCAGCAGGTTCAGCAGCTTCGCCACGCTGTTGTCGAGCTGCGTCGCGGGCAAGCCGGCATCATCCATCAAGCGGTTGTAGAGAATATGCTCGCGCGTGTGCATCGCTTCCTGCCCGATGAATCCGGTCACGGCCTGCTTGAGCTCGGGATCGGTCATGCGCTCGCGATAGTTGCGCACGCTGTCCATGAAAAAGCGTTCGCCGGCCGGAAAGAAGATCGACAAGGCATTGATGAAGTGGGTGACGTGCTGCCCGCGCTCATGCCAATCGCAGATGCGTTGCGGCGGAAGGTGAGGGTGTACGTCGCGGCGGACAGGCATCATGATGCGAGCTCCTGGGTTACCCATTGCTTGCGCTTGCGCCGCGTCTCGCGCACTACCAGCGATTGGTAGGTGGCTGGCAGCAGTCGCGCCATCGCGTCGGCCGCGTAGGCATCGGGGCCGACCAGCACGCGACGCTTGTTGGCGCGCACGCCGTCCAGAATCACACGTGCCGCCTTGTCGGCCGTGGTGATGAAGAATTTTTCGAACTCTTCACGCCCTTGCAGTGCGTCGCGCACCAGCAATCCGTTGACGCTAGGCGACACACGGCTGGCGCGCGCGATGTTGGTCTTGATACCGCCCGGATGCACGCTGGTGGCCGACACGCCGCAGTCCATCAGGTCCAGTTCCTGCCGCAGCGATTCGGTAAAGCCGCGCACCGCATACTTGCTGGCGTTGTAGGCGCCCATGCCCGGTTGCGCGAACAGTCCGAACACGCTCGACGTATTGACGATATGGCCTGCGCCGCTCGCCTTCAGATGGGGCAGGAACGCCTTGGTGCCATGGACAACGCCCCAGAAGTTGATGCCGATGATCCATTCCAGATCGTCGTAGCCCATGCCTTCGACGGTGCTCGATAACGCCACGCCGGCGTTATTGAAGATCATGTTCACGCGCCGGTGCACCTGCACGACTGACTCCGCCCAGGCGTGGACCGCGGCGCGCTCGGCCACGTCGACGCGGTCGAGCGTTACCGTCACGTCCGGTGCGGCACATTGCACATCGGCCAGCGTCTGGGCCAGTCCCGCCTCATTGCAGTCGGACAACGCCAGATGGCAACCCTGCCGCGCGAGCTGCACCGCCAGGCAACGGCCCATGCCCGAGCCTGCGCCGGTAATCGCGGCAACCTTGTCGCGGAAATCCTTCATGCATGTCTCCTGTTCGAGCCATCTCAGATCGCCTGAAGCATTGCTCCATTTTTTGGGCATTTCCAGCAACGCATGGCGCACATGAAACGCCATGCATGCCGTGAAGATGGCGTGTCCGGTAGCCGTCAGTCGTGCGTTTGAAACCTGTGGCCCAATGCAAAAAAATCCGGTCGATTTCGGCAGAATTGCAACGCAGTCATCGCAGACGAAAAACCGAACGGAGACACGAAGCCCACAACAGCATCCCACTATTATTCGTCTGATGAATTTAATCGCCGCAAGAGTGACATAGAAAATTGATACGATTCATCAACCCGGCGGCCTGTTTGTCGTGGATGACTCGGTGCTCTTTCACCAGCATTGGTGCCAACCAGCATTTGTCAGTGATTGCATTGGCGGCGCAGAATGCTTGCATGCTGATCGAGACCATCATGGCGTGATGTGGTTTTTGCCATGCAGAATCGGGCTTGCAATTTAGAGCGAGACCTCGAAAAATGGTCTTGTGAAACACACGGAGCGGTAGATAGGCTCCACCCAACCGTTTCAAGCATCCGTATGCCGATAGAGCGCGGAGCAGGGCGGTCGCGGATGTTTCATTTTTTTTGCAGGGGTCCACAGCGCATTTGAGCGAGAGACGCCCCATGAAGACCGGGAAAACCACCGCAGGAGACACCAAGGCTCGCATCCTCGATGCGACCGAGAAGTTGTTCATTGAGGTCGGCTATGAAGCGACTTCGCTCAGACAGGTTACGTCACGGGCGATCGTCAATCTGGCCGCCGTCAATTATCACTTCCGCAGTAAGGAAATCATGATGCAGTCGGTGCTCAGTCGCCGGCTGGATCCGCTCAATACCCGACGGCTCGCATTGCTCGATGCATGCGAGGCACGCTGGCCGGGTAACGACATACGTTGCGAACACGTGATGGGCGCACTGTTCGTGCCCGCGCTGCAGATGGCGCGCGAGCCCGAACTGGGCGGCCCGTCGTTCCTGCGCCTGCTTGGGCGCGTGTATTCCGATACGTCCCCGTTCATCCAGTCCTGGTTGATGGGGCACTACGCACCGGTGTTCGGACGCTTCTTCGAGGCGTTTGCGCGCGCGCTGCCGGACGTGCCGCGCCAGGAGCTTGGCTGGCGCCTGCATTTCGCCCTCAAGGCGCTGGCAGGCGTACTGGCTGGCGATGAACTCGGCAACCTGATGCCTGCATTCACGCAAGGCAAGCGGATGAGCGACGCGCAGGTTCTGGCGCAACTGACATCGATGGTGGTGGCCGCGCTCAAAGCTCCATCGCCCGCGACGCAGGAGCTTGGCGCATTGCAGGATGTGTTCGAGATCGGCGAGACCCAGTATGCCGACGAGCAGGCCCATCTCGCAGCGTTGGCCGCCACGGTGGAAAGCGAGGCCGAGCAGGTCGCGGCAGCCGCCGCAGCTGCGGTGAACCGCGCCCGACGCAGTGCGCGGACTGTTCGCAATGAGGGCGCATCGCGCTCGGCCACCGCCAGCATGACAGTGCGTCGTGAGCACTGCGCCACCTTCCCCAGCAATCCGCTCGACGACTGGATGCGCACCCGCCCCAGGACCTAGCCGCGCGTCGCGGCGGTCTCCATCGGGACCGCCGCGCATACGGCACCGAGCCGCGACGGCTTCCGTCGCTTCCGCTTTCGACATCTTGATTCGCCACGCAAACCGCGAGGCGTGACCCGCCGCGCGCCGCGGTTTCCCGCGTGCATTCGCCTGCTGTGCTCCGCACATGCGGGAGGGCCTCGTCTTGCCATAAGAAAACGATAAGACAGGAGACACGCGATGAAGCAACTGCAACTGCTTGTGATTGCCGCATTCGGTGGCATGCTCGGCTGCCTGGCCACTCCGCCCGCACGTGCGGCAACACCCTACGACGGCCTGCCTACCGCACAGCAAACGTCGCTGCTCGCCAAGCAGACTGCCAGCAGCGAACTCGCGGCAATGAGCGACGCGCAGGTACTGGCCGTGTTCGACGCGCTGCAGCCCGATGCACTGTTGACGTGGGCACGCCAGGAGATCAACCGCTTCCCCGAGTACGAGTACGCGATGACACGGCAGGAGCGGCTCAACGGACAGTGGCAGGACAAGCCCGCACGCATGGTGATCCGCTACCGCCATATGCCGCGGCAGCTCTATGCGAAGTGGTTGCCCAATGGCGCGCAGGCGGGGCAGGAAGTCATCTACGACGAAACCCGGCGCAAGGACGAGATGTACGGCCATCTGGGCGGCATCATGGGTTTCACGTCGATCTGGACCGCTATCGACGGCACGCTGGCGAAGTCGCAATCGAACCATACCGTGCGCGACCTGGGCTTCCAGTTCGTACTGTCGATGCTCGAGCGCGACGCAAAGACCGTGCGTGCTGAGGGCCTCTCCGAGAAGTACAGCCGCGTCGAGATCGTGCAGGAGCAGGGTACGCGCATGGTGGCACTGACATGGGAACTGCCCGAAGGCGCGCCGAAGTACTACGCGAAGAAGGTACAGCTGATGTTCGACCTCAAGCATCCCTGGCCACGCGCGGAAACGGCATGGGACGCCGACGGCAACATGGTCGAGAAGATCGTGTTCGAGAAGGCCGTGAAGAAGACCTTCGATGCAGCAACGTTTGACCCCTCGAACAGCGAATACAAGTTCTGAAGTTGCCGAAGCATGGTGCTTCCGTCCGTTTGAATTCGTGCACATGTGATGGTTTGCGCGGTTTGAACAGTGACGCGACGCGCTTGGCTGCCAACGGCACACGGAGCGGCAGCGGTGTTTGGAACGTGCGCTCTATTGCGCGTCGGCGCTTGAAACGCGAGATTCCGACCACCGTGCGACTTCCCGGCAACAGACCGGCGCACCGGCCATAAGAACGAGGAGACAACCATGCAGCAGTCGAAACTTCGACGCACCATTTGCGCCTTGGCTGGGGTAAGCCTGACGATCGCCTTAACTGCGTGCGGCGGTGGCGATGGCGACCCGGGCGGCACCACGCAACAGGCAACCGCCCAGCAATGTGCCAACAATGGAACGTGCACACCATCCGGTCCCACCGTGAATGCCCCCACCGCTGTCATCTGCCCGAGCGTGCTGGACTACAACACCACGTACACCGGCGGATCAGGCGCCGGCGAATTCCTGAAGATCCAGCTCGACAGCGTCAAGGGTACTTACAGGATCCAGATCCTGGAGTCGGCCGTACCGAAGCAGGTCAACACGGTCTATCCCACCCGTGCAGGCGTCACGCTCACCGGCACGATGTCGCATCCGGCCAAGCCGCTACCCACTGCTGCGCAAAACGATTGTGCGTTCGAGCTGAAGACCGTCATGGCCGACGACGGCATCTCCGAGGTCATCATCGATCCCGCACATCCTCCCATCCTGTTCGTGGGCAACGGCGTGGCCGGCGGCGGCATTCCTGGTGCGACGATCGCGTACGACCCGGGACTTGGTGGTATCGGAGCGATTCCGTCCACCACCTTCCCGACCTACCCGGTGCTCGCCTTTGCCCAGACCGAAACCGACTTCAGCAAGGTAGCAGGTACCTACAACGTGCTGGGCTACCACCTGGTACCTTCCGGCGGTGACTTCACGCAGATCGGCGTGAACTTCGTCCCGGCAATCGCGCGCACGGTGGAAGCGCTCAATGCGAACGGCAGCTGCACCGCGGCATCGGGCAACTGCGTCACCACCGGCCACGCGTGGGAGCTGCGACCGGGCAGCGACGGCGCCTTCGAAAGCAACAACAACAGCGGCATCACGCCGTACCCGTACTTCTACAAATCAGCGTGGTTGGCGGGGTCCAACACGCTGTCCAAAGGCGTGCTGATCGTCGGCAAGCTCGAAGGCAGGCTCGTGCCCTTGCTGGTGCGCGTGGGCTACGCGCGCGTGGATCTTCTTGCCGGCGCTCTCAGCGTCGATGACGAATCCGGGATCGCACTGTTGTCGCCTACGGTGAAGACTTCCGCGGCAGACCTGAAGGGCGGCTATATCGGCTCCGGCAGCGACTTCAAGTACACCGCCTCGGCACTGCGCGACAACGTCGGCGCGTGGCTCGATCCGCAAGATCCGTCGCTTACGCCCACCGGCGCCTTCCAGATGGATTTCACGCAGGCCACGCTGCCTGGCGTGGTGACCACCGTCGACAACAGCGGCCTTGCCGGCTCGCTCATCACCACGGGCCCAGTCTACGCACACCTGTTCGGCCCTGACAGCAATCCGACCTTCCGCGTCAGTGCGGTGGCCAGCCGATAGCGAACGTGAGCCGAAACGAACCCTGCCACACACATAAGAAAGCCCCAAGGAGACGCCAACATGCAGCTGCCGCAATTGCTTGATCCGCTCGCCGCCACCACGCGGCGCACCTGGGTGCCACGCCTGGCGCTGGCCCTCACCACCATCACGTTGCTGGCCGCGTGCGGCGGCGGCGATGGCGGTAGCGGCGGCACTTCCACGCCCGCGGCGGTCACGCCGCGCCTGTGCCCCGCGTCGGTCGACTACTCGACGCCATATATCGGCGGCACGGGCTCGGGCGAACTGGTCAAGGTGCAGATCGACACCAACAGGAAGACCTGGGCCGTAACGTTCCTCGATTCATCGGTGCCGCGCACCACGGGCACTGTCTCGCCCACGCGCTCCGATCCCACCGACAGCAAGAACGTGATGACCGGCACATTGGCGCAGGAAACCGGCCTGCCCACCGATAAACTCAACCAGTGTGCATTCGTGCTGCAGGGAGCGAGCCTCGATGCCTCACGCCCGGCCAAGCTGTTCCTGGGAGAGGGCGTAATGGGTGGCACCATCCCCGGCGCGCGTATCCAGTTCAACGGTTTGCTCGGCGCTGGCGCGGTGCCCGACACCACGTTCCCGTACTTCCAGTTCATCGGTTTTGTACAGACCGAAAACGACCTGGGCAAGGTCGCCGGCATCTACAACGGCTCTGGCTACCACGAGATTCCCTCACAGAATTTTGCGCCGGTCGCGCAGGACTACAAGATGTCGCTGGCCGCCGATGGCTCGTTCACGGTGTGCGACAACAAGTCGGGGGGCACCTGCAAGCAGAAGGGCAACAAGTTCGTCGCGCAGTCCAACGGCACGCTGCTGTCGACCAGCTACGAAGGCGAACAGGCACCTACGCTGGGGGCCGTGAAAGGGCGTGCATACCTGATCGTCGGCAAGCTGCGTGGCGCGCTAGTGCCAGTCATGATCCGTGTCGGCTATGCCAGTGACAACCTTGCCAGCTCACCGGGCGCCGACGACGAGATCGGTATCGGCATGATGGCGCCGGCGGTATCGGCCACGCAGGGCAGCGTCAATGGCGAGTACGTGGGCGTCGACAGCAACTTCGACTACAAGACCACGGCGCTTGTCGGCGCCGAGGCCGCGATGCTCGATCCGTTCCATGCCTCGGATGCGACGCGGGCCATTGCGCTGAAGCTCGACTTCTCGCAAACCACCGCAGGCGTGATCACTACCACGCGCAAGGAAGGCACGGCCGGCATCACCGGCAAGCTGATGTTCACGGGCGGAGTGTTTGGTTTCCTGGAAAACCGCAATGGCAGCCCGTATTTCACGATCGGCGCCTTTGTCGAATAACCCCGGGGAGACAACATGCAAAAGCAAATAGCTCGTCTCACCCCGGCACGGCTGCTGTGTGCCGCCACCGCGCTGATCGCCTTCGCAGCAATACCCGCCCATGCCCAGAAGGCTGGTGACAACGTAGTGTCAGCCGGCTGGTTCCATATCCAGACCTTTGGCACCAGCGGGCCGCTGACCACCAATGTGGTCGATGTCCCAATCAACTATCCGCTTGGCCTGCCGTCGTCGTTCTCGGCACCGGGCAGTGGCTTGTCGACCTCGAACGCGGACACACTCGGCCTTACGTTCAGCCATTTCGTCACCGACCATATTGCAATCACCGGCGTGGGGGGCATTCCGCCCGAGTTCAAGATCTATGGCCACGGCGAACTGATTCCGCCAGGTCCCGCCGGCGCGCTAGGTCACCAGAGCCTCGGCGATCCGTCGCTGAATCCGATCATCACGCGCGCGCGCCAGTGGAGTCCTGCGGCCATGGTGCAGTATCACTTCCGCTCGCCGGGCGTGACATTCCGGCCGTTCGTGGGTGTGGGAGTCTCGTACAACTTCTTCACCGATATCAAGGTGAATCCGGCGTTCGCACAATCGGTGAACAATAACCTCGGCGCAATCCTGGCCGCTGGCGCGGGGATTCCGGGGCCGACTTCGGTCAGTGCCGATGCGTCGTCATCATGGGCGCCGATCTTCAATATCGGTGGCACCTATAACTTCAACGATCACTGGGGCGTAACCGGTGCCGTGACGTATATCCCGCTGAAATCGGAATCCACCATGACGATCAAAGCGTCAGACGGCACCGTACTGTCAACGTCGAAGACCACGTTGCGGCCCAATCCGATTGTTTTCTTTCTTGCGGCGACGTACAAGTTCTAAAACCAACTACCTCTGTCACGCGTGTGTTTGCTCCCCTCTCCCGCACGCGGGAGAGGGGCGGGGGAGAGGGCCAGCGCATCCGTTTGCGATCAACATAAAAAAAGGCGAAGCCGCAGTGGCTTCGCCTTTTTTGCTTGCAAACCGACCTTACTGCGTGGTGGTTTGCGGCGCTGTCTGTGCGACTGCGCCGGTTTCGATCAGGCCGCCGCCCAATGCGCGATACAAATCGATGGCATTGGTCAGCCGCAACTGGCGCGCCTGCACCAATGCCTGCTCGGCCGAGAACAACTGGCGTTGCGCATCGAGTTCGTCGAGGTAGCTGGCTACGCCGGTGCGGAAACGCAGGCGCGACAGTTCGTAGCGCGCGGCTTCCGCATTGCGTTGCTGCTCCTGGCCCGCAACCTGCTCTTCAAGCGTGCCACGTGCCACCAGCGCATCGGCCACTTCGGCAAATGCGGTCTGGATCGTCTTCTCGTAGTTGGCGATCTGGATGTTCTTGCGCACGTTGGCGAGGTCCAGGTTCGACAGGTTGCGGCCGTAGTCGAAGATCGGCAGCGTCAACTGCGGCGAGAACGACCAGATACCGGTACCCGAATCGAACAGTCCCGAGAACGACGGGCTGATGGTGCCTGCGCTCGCCGTCATCGTGATGCGCGGGAAGAATGCCGCGCGCGCTGCGCCGATATTGGCATTGGCGGACAGCAGCGCCTGCTCGGCCTGGCGCACGTCGGGACGCTGCGTCAGCAGATCCGAAGGCAGGCCCTCGGGGATATCGCTGATGATGCGTTCGTCGGACAGACGCGTCGGCGCGGGCAGATTCTGGATCTCGGCGATCGGCTTGCCTACCAGCACTTCAAGCGCGTTCTGCGCCTGTGCGCGCTGGCGTGCCAGTTGCGCGGCACTCACGCGGGCCTGTGCGACCAGCGACTCGTTGTCGCGCAGGTCGAGCGCCGACGTGGCACCGGCATCGAAACGCTTCTGTGCCAGTTCGTAGGTGTCCTGGCGCGCTTTCAACGTATCGCGTGCCAGGTCGTACTGCTCGGCGGCGGCACGCTCGGCCAGATAGGCCTTGGCCACTTCCGACACCAGCGAGATATACGCGGCGCGATGCGCCTCCTCGGTGGAGAAGTACTGCGCCAGCGCCGCATTCGACAGGCTGCGCACGCGGCCGAAGAAGTCGAGCTCCCACTGCGTTACCGACAAGCCAACCTGGTAGATATTGCCCGTGAACGACTGGCCCGTGCCCGATGACAGCCCCGAGATCTTGCCGCGCTGGAAGCTCGCGTTGCCGTTCACGGTGGGCAGCAGGTCAGCGCGCTGGATCTGGTACTGCGCGCGCGCTTCCTCGATGCGCAACGCCGCGGTGCGCAGGTCGCGGTTGTTTTCAAGCGAGGTGGCGATCAGCACCTGCAGACGCGGATCGGTGAAGAACTCGCGCCAGCCGATGTCGGTGGCCCGGCGCGTTTCGCCGGTCTTCACTTCGGCCGTGGCGTAGCCATCCGGCGCGGCCGGGTAGCTGCCCGCCACGGGCGCGGCAGGGCGATCATAGTGCGGTGCCAGCGTGCAACCGCTCATCACCCCGGCCACCAGCAGCAATGTGGTCAAAGTCTTGGTCATAGTCAGATTTCCTTCTGGCCTTCCAGGCGCGCCTGTTCACGCTCATGCTGGGCCTTGCTGCCCTTGAAGCGCCCACGCACCACCACGAAGAACACCGGCACCAGGAAGATCGCCAGCACCGTGGCCGTAATCATGCCGCCCATCACGCCGGTACCAATGGCGCGCTGGCTGCCCGAACCGGCACCCGTGGAGATTGCCAGCGGCAACACACCGAGGATAAAGGCCATCGACGTCATCAGGATCGGGCGGAAGCGCAGATGCACCGCTTCCAGCGTCGCGTCGATCAGGCTGCGTCCCTGCGCCTGCAGATCCTTGGCGAATTCCACGATCAGGATCGCGTTCTTCGCCGACAAGCCAATCGTGGCGATCAGGCCCACCTTGAAGTACACGTCGTTAGGCATGCCACGCAACGTGACACCAAGCAGTGCGCCGATCACGCCAAGCGGCACCACCAGCAGCACCGCCACCGGAATCGACCAGCTCTCGTAGAGCGCGGCCAGGCACAGGAACACGATCACCAGCGACAGCGTGTAGAGAATCGGCTCCTGCGAACCGGCCAGGCGCTCTTCGTACGACTGGCCCGACCATTCGAAGCCAAACCCCGGCGGCAGCTTGGCGAAGTTCTCTTCCATCACGCGCATGGCTTCGCCGGTGGACTTGCCCGGCGCGGCCTGGCCAGCCAGCTTCACGGCCGGCATGCCGTTATAGCGTTCCAGTCGCGGCGAACCCATGATCCACTGCGAGGTCGAGAACGCGGCAAACGCCACCATGTCGCCATTGGCATTGCGCACGCGCAGCTTGGTCAGGTCGTCGGGCAGACGGCGGTCGGCACCTTCGGCCTGCACTATCACGCGACGTACACGGCCTTCGTAGATGAAGTCATTCACATACGAGGAGCCGAACGCAATCGACAGGGTCGAGTTGATGGACGCCACCGATACACCAAGCGCGCGGGCCTTCTCGCGGTCGATGTCGATGCGCAGCTGCGGCGCGTCTTCCTGGCCTTCCGGACGCACGCCCTGCAGCGCCGGCGATTTGGCCGCCATGCCCAGCATCATGTTGCGCGCTTCCATCAGCTTGGCGTGCCCCTGGCCGGTACGGTCCTGCAGGCGGAAGTCAAAGCCCGACGAGTTGCCGAGTTCGGAAATTGCCGGCGGGTTCAGCGGGAAGATGATCGCGTCCTTGATGAACGACAGTGCGCCAAACGCACGGCCCACCAGCGCCTGCGCGGTCTGGTCCGCACCGGGACGCTCCTTCCAGTCCTTGAGTCGCACGAACGCGATACCGCCGTTCTGGCCGCGGCCAAAGAACGAGAAGCCCGCCACCGTGATCATCTGGTCCACCACCTTCGATTCCTTCTGCAGGTAGTAGTCCTCGATCTGCTTGAGCACACCGATCGTGCGCTCCTGCGTGGCACCCGTGGGCAACTGCACCACGGTAATCATGTAGCCCTGGTCTTCGTCAGGCAGGAACGACGACGGCAGGCGCTGGAACAGCAACACCACGCCGGCGATGATCAGCGCATAGATGATCAGGTAGCGGCCGCTGCGCTTGAGGATGCGCGCCACAATGCCCTGGTAGCCCGTGGACGCCGTAGCGAACGTGCGGTTGAACCAGCCGAAGAAACCCTTCTTCTCGTGGTGATGGCCAGCTTCCACCGGCTTGAGCAACGTTGCGCACAATGCCGGGGTCAGCGTCAGTGCCAGCAGCGCCGAGAATGCCATCGACGAAATCAGCGACAGCGAGAACTGGCGATAGATGTTGCCGACCGAGCCCGAGAAGAACGCCATCGGGATGAACACCGCGGTCAGCACCAGCGTAATGCCGACGATGGCACCCGTGATCTGGCCCATGGCCTTGCGGGTGGCCTGGCGTGGCGAGAGACCTTCCTCGCTCATGATCCGCTCGACGTTCTCCACCACCACGATCGCGTCGTCCACCAGGATACCGATGGCCAGCACCATGCCGAACATGGTCAGCACGTTGATCGAGAAGCCGAACGCCAGCAGCGTACCAAACGTACCCAGCAGCGCCACCGGCACCACCAGCGTCGGGATCAGCGTGGCGCGGAAGTTCTGCAGGAACAGGTACATCACCAGGAACACCAGCACCACGGCTTCCAGCAGCGTCTTGACCACTTCCTCGATCGAGATCTTGACGAAGGCCGAGGTGTCGTACGGCACGCTGTATTCGTAGTCCGGCGGGAAGAAGCGCGACAGCTCTTCCATCTTCGCGCGCACGGCGTTGGCCGTGGCCAGCGCATTGCCGGTAGGTGCCAGCTTGATGGCGATGGCCGAGGCCGGCTTGCCGTTGATGCGGGCCAGCGTCGAGTAGTCGGCACCGCCCAGTTCCACGCGGCCCACGTCCTTGATGCGTACCGACGAACCGTCCGGGTTCACGCGCAGCAGGATATTGGCGAACTGCTCGGGCGTGGTCAGCCGGCTTTCGGTGTTCACGGTCGCGTTGAGCTCGGTACCCGAGGGCGACGGCGTGCCACCGAGTTCACCAACCGCGACCTGGATGTTCTGCTCCGACACCGCTGCCGTGACGTCGAGCGGCGTCAGGTTGAAACCGGTCAGCTTGGCCGGATCGAGCCAGATACGCATCGCGTATTCGGTACCGAACAGGTCGGCCGCGCCCACGCCGGGCACGCGGCGAACCGAGTCCACCACCTGTGCCGATACGAAGTTGCCCAGTTCGATCGCGTCCGACTTGCCTGACTTGGACGAGACCGTGATGAACATCATGTAGTTGTTGCCGGCCTTGTCGACCCTCACGCCCTGTTGGCGCACTTCCGCCGGCAGACGCGCTTCCACGCGCTTCAGGCGGTTCTGCACCTCGACGGAATTCAGGTCCGAACTGGAGCCCGGCGCGAACGCGATATTGATCGTGGCCAGCCCCGACGATTCACTTTGTGATTCGTAGTAGAGCAGGTTGGGGGCGCCATTGAGCTCCTGCTCGATTGGCGTGACCACCGAGTCCTCGATCGTCTTGGCCGACGCACCGGGGTAGGTGGTGGTCACCGTGATGATCGGCGGGGCGATATTGGGATATTGCGCGATCGGCAGTTGCAGGATCGCCAATACCCCGCCCAGCGCGATGATCAGCGCGAGTACCCACGCGAACACCGGCCGGTCGATAAAAAACTTCGCCATGAATCTGGCTCCCTAAATGTTGCTTGGTCGAAGGCGGAGGATCAGCCCTGCTTGGCCGCGGACTTGTCGTCGG
Source organism: Cupriavidus sp. (assembly GCF_057315035.1). Lineage (NCBI taxonomy): Bacteria > Pseudomonadati > Pseudomonadota > Betaproteobacteria > Burkholderiales > Burkholderiaceae > Cupriavidus > Cupriavidus sp. The sequence continues at coordinate 704,195 of NZ_DBHKYV010000001.1, forward strand.
CCTTGGCGTCCCTGGCATCCTTGCCGGCCGCCGGCTTGTCGCCCTGCGCGGTGGCGTCAGAGGCCGGTGCCGCGGCCGGCGCTTCGGCCGTCTTCGGCGCCTGGAACGGCACGGCCTTGGCCGGTGCACCGGGTCGTACCTTCTGCAGGCCTTCCACGATCACCTTTTCACCGCCCTTCAGGCCTTCGGTCACCACCCAGCGATCACCGATTGCCTGCGGCGCCTTGACCGGCACCGCGGCTACGTTGCCGTCGGCACCCACCACCAGCACGCTGGCACCCTGGGCGCTGCGGATCAGCGCGCGCTGCGGCACGGTCAGTGCGTTTTCATCGATACCCTGTTCGATCTTCACGCGCACGAACGTGCCGGACAGCAGTTCACGCCTGGGATTCGGGAATTCGGCCCGCAGCGTGATCGCACCGGTGGTCGGGTCGACGGTCATGTCCGTGAACAGCAGCTTGCCGGTGGCGGCATATTCCTTGTCGCTGGCTTCGGGGTACAGGTGCACACGCGCACCGCCGTTCACGCCCTTGACCTTGCCGGATTCGATCGCGGCACGCAGGCGCGCCACTTCGGAAGCTGGCTGGGTGAACGTCACCCAGATCGGATCGACCTGTTCGACGGTGGTCAGCTTGGTGGCTTCGCCCTTGCCGACGAGCGCGCCTTCGGTCACCAGCGCACGGCCCACGCGGCCCGAGATCGGCGACGTGACCGTGGTGTAGCCGAGGTTGATCTGCGCGGTGGTAACGGCGGCCTTGGCCGCGGCGATATCCGCATTGGCCTGTCCGGCCGCAGCCACGGCATCGTCGAACTCCTGCTTGCTGACGGCGTTGACTGCCACCAGCGGCTTGTAGCGTTCGGCCTTCTGGCGCGCCGATACCGCATTGGCCTCGGCACGCTCGAGCTGGGCCTTGGCCGACGCCAACTGGGCCTGGTACGGGGCGGGATCGATGCGGAACAGCACCTGGCCGGCCTTCACTTCGCCGCCTTCGGTGTAGTTGCGCGACAGCACGATACCTTCCACGCGCGCCCGCACTTCAGCGGTACGCACGCCTTCGAGACGGCCCGGCAATTCATTGACGACGGCAACGGCAGACGGCGTGACGGTAACCACACCCACTTCCGGCGGCGGCATGGCGCCGCCCTGCGGCGCTTTCTGGCCGCAGGCGGACAACGCCAGGGCTGTCGCGGTGACGACAGCAGCGGCAGCTACGCAACGGATACGTTGGGACTTCCTCATCGATAACCCCATTAAGGCAATTTGAGATCTGCCGCGGCGACCCAGACGTACCAGGGTGACGTCAGGGGACATGCGCACCCCGGGGAGGGATGCGGCGGCTAAAAAGTGATGCTTGAATCAGGTGGACCCCGGGTGGCATGACCAACTGGTCACAGAGACGGCGTAAAAAACGCCTTGGCCGAATCCCGAGCAAGCGCGTAGTATAGATACATTCGCGCATGTATGTAAGCGAAACTTTCAATTTGGCGCCTTTTGCAACACATGGCACCAATTGCGAGCATTGGAATGTTCGGGCTTTTCGAGCACGATTGTTCCAATCACGGTACGATGCGGCCCGCCAGTGCCATCGTGCAATTTGGAGAGAACCGTCCTGCGCAGCAAATGCGAGGGCGTCAGGAGACCCGGGCGGCAAACCACTGCCCCGGGAAAAGAGGAAATGGTCAGACGTACCAAGGAAGAAGCGCTAGAGACGCGCAACCGGATTCTGGATGCGGCGGAGGCCGTGTTTCACGCCCGTGGCGTGGCACGCCCGTCGCTGGCGGACATTGCCGAAGCGGCAGGTGTCACGCGCGGTGCGATCTACTGGCACTTCAAGAACAAGAGCGATGTGTTCGCTGCCATGTGCGATCGCGTCAACCTGCCGGTGGAAGCGCTCTGCGCGCCCGAGCGTCCGGCCCTGCAGGAAGATCCGCTGGGCGGCATCCGCGACATCTGCGCGTTTGTGTTCCGTCAAACCGTGACCAATCCGCAGTGGCGTCGCGTGTTCGAGATCATCTTCCACAAGTGCGAGATGGTCGAGGACAACGGTGCCATTTTCGAGCGCCAGCGCCAGTCCCACGTGGAAGGTACGGTCAAGATGCGCGAACATCTGCGCCTGGCCATGGAGCGCGGCCAGTTGCCGGCCGACCTCGACCTGGACCTCGCCGTGATGGCCTTCCACGCCGCGATCGGCGGCGTGCTGGCCCACTGGCTCTTCTCCCCCGAGGATTTCGACCTGAACCGCGAGGCCGAGCGCCTGGCGGACACCTTTATCGACACGCTGCGCCTGTCGCCAGCGCTGCGCAAGGGCTATGTGCCGCGCCCGATGGCCCCGCTCGACGCGGAAATGGCGGCGCTGTGCGAGCGCCAGCCGCAGCAAGTGGCCGCCGTCAACTCCTGAGCGCGTCGCGCCAGCGCGCGAGAAACGCCTTCTTGCGCAGTGCATCCTGCGCCGCCAGCAACCCCGGCCCCACGCTGATCGGCTTGAGCGCATAGCCAAGCCGTTCGGCCAGCGCATTGGCCGTGTGGGTACTGTCGGTATCGTTGCGGATCGTATAGAGCTGCGACGTGGACTGGCCTAGCAGCACCTGGCCTTCGCGCGACAACAGGTAGTCGAGCCACAGCCGCGCGGCATTCGGCCGCGGCGCCGTGCGGGCGATGAACGCCACACGCGACAGCACCAGCGTGTAGTCACGCGGCGCGATCACCCCGATCCCTGCGCCGCGCTCCATCAGCGACAACGCATACGACCCCAGCAGGTTATAGCCGAGCACCAGTTCGCCACTGGCGATGCGTTCGATCATCTCGGACGTCGACGGCGACAATTGCACGCGTGCGCGGCCCAGCGCCTGCGCGAGATACCAGAATTCGCTGCCCATGCGCGCATCCTGCTGCGCCAGCAGATACCCCACGCCCGAGCGCTCCACGTCATACGTGACCACCTTGCCGCGCCACTGCGGCGCACGCTCCTGCAGCAGCCGCGCCAGTCCGCTGCGGCTGCCCGGCACATGGGCGCCCTTGAAATGCGCACGGTTATAGACGATTACCGCGGGCTCGAACGTGGTGCCCCATGCCTCGTCGCGCCACACCGCCCAGCCGGGCAAGCCGGCGCGTTCCGGCGAGTCGTAGCGCTGCGCATGGCCATCGTTGACGAGCTTGATCTGCAAGTCCATCGCGGTGCTCCAGAGTACATCGGCGTACTCCGCGTGCGCCGCCTCGCGGCCGGGCTGCACCGGCCCCTGACCCGTGCTCTGCGCCAGGAAGCGCTGGTGAAGTTCCAGCGTGTTCAGGTCCTGGTAGCGCACACGCACGCCCGGATAACGGGCTTCAAATCCGCGGATCAGTGGCGTCACCACTTCAAGATCGGTCGACGCATAGACGTTCACCGTGCCTTCGCGCTGCGCACGCGCAATGATGTCGGCGTAGTCGGCCGGGTAGCCGTCTGGCACGCGCGGCGCGGTCTGCGCCATGACCGGCAGGCTGGCGGCCAGTGCGGTGCCGGCAAGCAACAGCTGGCGGCGTGTGGCGTTGGCGGAATCAGGTTGGTAGCGGGGCGCGGTGGACACGGGATCGGGATCGGGGAGCAAGGCGTGGCGCTGGATCGTGCGACCGGATCGTGGTCCTTATTGTTGGTCTCGATAACGCCAGCGGACCCCACCGGGCGGGGCGGAGGTATTATAGGCGCCCGCGGGACGCACGGGCGCCCTGCGCGACACAACGAGAGCGGGCAGAGGAGGTCCGGCATGCGCATCCTGCTGGTGGAAGACGAAGTGGAACTGGCCCGCTGGGTGGCGCGCGCACTGGAGCAGGGCGGATTCGTCATCGAGCACGTCACCGATGGCCTGCAGGCCGACGCCCGCCTGGCAGCCGAGGAATACGATGCCGTGGTGCTGGACCTGCGCCTGCCCGGCAAGGATGGCCTGGCCGTACTGAAGACCATGCGCGGCCGCGACGATCGTACGCCGGTACTGATCCTGACCGCGCAGGACACGCTCGATGAACGCGTGCGCGGCCTGAACCTCGGCGCCGACGATTACCTGCCCAAGCCTTTCGCGATTGCCGAACTCGAGGCCCGCATCCTGGCACTGATTCGCCGCAGCCGCGGCCGCGCGCACCCGCGCCTGCAATGCGGCACGCTGGTGTTCGATGGCGAGACGCGCAGCTTCACGCTCGGTGGTGCGCCGCTGTCGCTGACGCCACGCGAATCAACCCTGCTTGGCGCCTTGCTGGCCAGGAGCGGACAGCCGCTGACCAAGGCCCAGTTGCTCGACAAGGTTTTTTCGCTTGACGCCGATGTCAGCCCCGATGCGATCGAAGTGCTGGTGTACCGCCTGCGCAAGAAGCTCACCGGCCATGGCGTCACTATTGTCACGCTGCGCGGATTCGGCTACCTGCTGGAACCGGAGGCACCGCTTACACCCGACACGCCGGACGCCCCGGCGTCCCCCGCCACCGGAGCCTGACATGTGGCAACGCCGGCTGCGCCAGCGCGCCCGCCTGCCGCTGCGCTTGTGGCTGCGCGGCAGCCTGCGCCGCCAGTTGCTGATCCTGCTGGTGCCGGCGCTGGCGCTGATGATGGCGGTGGATACGTGGTTCACGTATGGCACGCTGCGCGACGCGGCCAACACAGCCTACGACCGTTCGCTCTATGGCTCGGTGCGCACCATCGACAACGCGATCGGCATGGCCGGCGAAAGCGTGCAGCTGACGCTGCCCGATGCCGCAATGGAAATGTTCGAGACCGCCGCGCAGACCCATGTGTTCTATCGCGTGTCGATGGAACGCAGCGGCAGTATCGAAACCGTCACTGGCTACGACGACCTGCCGCTGCCGACCGGCACGCTGATCAACAACCAGCCGCGCTTCTATGACGCCGTCTATCACGGCGATCCTGTACGCATTGCGGTGATGGCGCGTCCTGTATATCGTCCCGATGCGCACATGCGCGTGATCATCCAGGTGGCCGAAACCGCGGAGCCGCGCGCGGCCCTGATCGGCAACGTCTGGCGCAGTGCACTACTGCGCGATATCGCGCTGATCGCGCTGTCGGCACTGATCCTGGTCGGCGGCATCACCTACGTGCTCAAACCGCTGCAACGGGTACGCGACGATGTACGTGCCCGTCCACCCGACGATCTCACGCCGCTTGAGTTCGATCGCGTGCCGTTGGAGGTTCGTCCGCTCGTCGATGCGATCAACCTGCATGTATCGCGCTCCGAAGCCATGACGCAGTCGCAAGCGCAATTCATTGCCGATGCCGCGCACCAGTTGCGTACGCCGCTGGCCATCCTGAAAACGCAGGCCGAATTCGCGCAACGCCAGTTGCAGATGCGCCATGACGAACCCGCGCGCGAGGCCGCATCCGAAGCGGTAGGCGGCATCGTCACCCAGCTCGAACAGGCCGCGCGGCTGACCAACCAGTTGCTGGCACTGGCGCGCGTGCGGCAACCCGCGCGCGATGGCGCCGTGCAGGATGAGGAAGCCGCCATCATCGATGCGGTCGCCGTAGCCGGGCAGGTTGCGCTGGACTACCTGCCGCTGGCCCGTGGCAAGCAACAGGATTTTGGATGGGAGCGCCCGGTCGACCTGACACTGCCGATCCGCGCCGATGCCGCGCTGCTGCGCGAGGCGTTGGCCAACCTCGTGCACAACGCGATCCAGTATTCGGGACGCGGCAGCCGCATCACGCTATCGGCCGCACGCGTGCATAACCATGCGTTGCTGGTAGTGGAAGATGATGGTCCCGGCATTCCGGACAGCGAACGCGAGAAGGTCTTCGCACGCTTCTACCGCAGCGTGGAGAACACCGAACCGGGCTCCGGCCTGGGCCTGGCCATTTCCCGCGAGATGGCCGCACGCTTCGGCGGCAAGGTCACGCTGCGCGATGCCACGCAAGGACGCGGCCTGCGCGCCGAAGTCGAGTTCGACTTGGCCGAGACGGTCGGGCCGGACGCCTGAATCCGTCTATTGCGGCATGGCCTTGCCCATCACCGCACCCTTGCACGGATCTTCGCGATCCTTCGCTGGCACGCGCACCACAGCATCGAAACCGGCGGGAGGCGCATCTGCCTCCAGATAGCCAACGCTGAACGCGCTGGCACCTCGATCAGGCAACCAGCGTGGCACGCCTACGTCGCGCCGCACATGTCCGTTGCCCGCAATCAGCACGGCGCCGCGCTCCGCATAGGGGCGCAACGTGCCAGCCATCACGGCATCACGCGCGGCCTGCGCATTGAGCATGCCGGGCAACATCGCCTTCGGAAAGTGACCGCAATGGCCAGCATCGAGCGCCGCCGTCTGCGCGGCCACGATGTCCTGCGGCAGCGCCTGGTCGAGCCCCAACGTTACCAACTGGCTGTTGGCGAATACATCGCCATAGCCGCCCCGCACGATCTTTGCCGCATCGGCGCGCGACAAGTTTGCCGCCAGCAACGGCAAGTCGTATTGCAGCGCCAGCGCGATCACCGGCTTGTACAACGCCCAGTCCCAGCCACTCTTGCCGCCGGCCGCCTGCGCGATCAGGTATTCGGCATCGCGTGGCCGCTCGCGCCGCGCCCGATCCAGGTCAGCCTGGCGTTCGCGATCGAACTGCTCCATGGCGATGGCTGGGCGCCATCCGCCTTCGACCGCATGCGTCAATGCTTGTAGCCGCTGCTGCTGGCCGGCGGCGCTATCGTGGACCTCGCCCAGCAGTACATAGGACTTGCCTGCAAACCGGTGGCTAACGGACTCGGGAGTCGGCGCGGTCGATGCGCAGCCGGCGATCATGGCCAAGGCAACGGTAGCGGTGGCGCCAAGAATCGAACGGATCATGGCTTTGCAGCCTCCGGTTGTGCCTGTGCCTGCGTGGCATCGCGGCTGGTGTTGGCGTTGGCGCCGACATTGGCATGCTCGGGCACATAGACCATCGAGCCATCCTTCATGCGATAGGCAACACCGGCCTTGATACCGTCGCCGCTGCCCATCTGGCCGCTGGCCTGGTAGCGCACGATCTTCTCGCCCTGGCGCGAAACGATTTCCATGTTCGGCTTGCCCGGATTGGTGATGATCGTGACGTCGTCGTGCGTGAACGGATTCAGCGGGTTCTGTGCGATCGTCACCAGCAACGCGGCAATCACCACCAGGAACACGTCGATCAGGTTGACGACCGACAGGATCGGGTCGTCGCCTTCGCTGTCCTCGAGGAACTTCATGCCTCGGCCCCCCCTTCGTGCCATTGCGGACGCGACTGGCCAAGCCACACCAGTTCCTCGGCCAGCCAGCGCCGCCGCACATTGACCACCCAGAACGTGATGCTGGCGGCGATCAGCGCGAGGATCACCGCCGAGAACGCGATGGTCAGGTTCTCGCCCACGTTGGCGAGGTTGCCGCCGGAGAGGCTTTTCAGGGCCGGCCCCATTGGAATCATCGTGGCCACCAGGCCCAGCATCGGTGCGACGCGCGTGGCAATGCGCGGCCGCTCGAGCAACTTGTGCGCGGCCACATCCAGCGCATCGGGATGGCTGACCTGATTGCGAAGTGCCCAGGCCACCAGCAGATAGCCTCTCCCCGATTCAATCGGATGGCGGCCGCGCAACCAGGCCTGCATCGCGAACTCGCCAAGGGCCCAGAACGCATACAGGAACAACAGGCCAATCAGCGCCAGCGTCGGGTACAGGAACAGCTGGCCGACGTCATACATCAGGGTCTCAAGCAAGGTAGGAGTCATGGGTCTACAGGCTCAAATCAATTAATTCTAATAATGAGATATATCAATTTTACGATCAAACAATCCATACCACGAATAACTATCTCTCAACCACTTGGTCGCCGCCGTGCGTTGAGGGCGCCGCCGATCACCGCTGCCGCCAGGGCGATGCCACCGGCCAGCCAAGATAGCACCGGCACCAGCACGGCAGCCGCCGGATTGCGTTCTTCCAGCTTCATGCCCTGTACTGGCTGGGCCTGCGGCATGGCTGGCGGTTGCGGCTCGGTCTGGGCCTGGGCGGCGGGCTCGGGCACCGGGGGCGCTGCAGGCACACGCCTCGACTGCGGCGGTGCAGCCGGCGCCTGCAGCCCATAACCAGCGCGCGCATTGGACAGCGTCTCACGGTAGGCATTGAACTGCCGATTACTGCTGCGGATATCGTGGCGTTGCGCAAGTTCGTCGTAGCGCTTCGCCAGTGTCTTGAGCAGCGCGGGATCGGCATGCCAATACCCCTTGCGCGCGGCCTCGAGCATGCGCTCGACCAACTGCGCCTGGGCTTGCGGTGCGGTGCGCTCGAACCATTGGTTCAGGCCGAGCTGGTGCTTGTCGTTGACATAGACTTCGGCGAACTCGGTCCACTGATCATCGCGCACGATCTCCGGCGCAACCGCAGTCCAACCCCAGAAATTGTTCACGGTATCCAGCATGTTCAACGCGCCGCTGTAACCCTCGGCCTTCATGCCTTCGATCCAGCCCGGATGGAAATAGCGCGTGCGCAATTCGGTTGCCATGAAACTCGCGGCGGTTTCGGTCCTGGCGTGGCTGGCATCACGCAGATTCGAGATCAGCAACTCGGGCGACTTGCCGGTCAGATGCCGCACGGCCACGCCAATGCCGCCGAGGTACTGGAACGGGTCGTCGGTGGTCAGCATGCCGTACAGGTTCGAACTGCGCGCCAGCAGCGCACCATCAACGCCCTTGAGATTCTCTGCATAGAGGTTGGCCTGCGGGTTGGCCACCGGAAGCTTCTCGCCCCAATGCGCTTCGTCGGGGCCATATGCATACTGCATGCGCGACAGATACAGCCGGGCCAGCTTTGCGTCGGCGGCCTTGCCGCTGCCGAACGTATCGGTGGCCTGCGTGGCATCGTTCAGTCCGGTACCGTAGTTGCCGGATTCGCTCGCGAAGATGCGCGTGACCGCCAGATCGTCGAGACGGGACTCCGCCACGCCAAGCCGGGTCAGTTGCGCACGCATTGCACGCGTATTGGCCGCGACGATATTGTCAGGCTCGCTCTGCGCCGCAGCCAGCCTGACCGCTTCCGCAAGCCATTTCATCAGGTTCGGAAAGTGGTCGCGATAGAGCCCCGTGGCGGACAACACCACGTCCACGCGCGGGCGGCCCAGCTCGCTGGCAGGAATGGCCTCCACGCCAATCACGCGGCCGCCACCATCCCATTTGGGACGGATGCCAAGTACCGCCATCGCCTGTGCTTCGAGCATGCCCTGGTGCCGCATGGTCTCGACGCTCCACAGCGAAAACGCGAGCTTCCCTGGCCACTGCCCGTGACGCTTGCGCCAGTCCTGGAGCATTGCTTCCGCAGCGGCCTGTCCTGCTTGCCACGCTTCGCGACTCGGTACCTTCGACGGATCGAAGCCATAGAGATTCCGACCGGTCGGCAAAGCATCGGGATTGCGAATCGGATCACCACCGGTTCCGGCGCGCACATGCCGTCCTGACAGTGCCGCCAGCAATCCTTCGGTCTCTGGATGCGCATCCAGGTTTGCGTAGAGTTGCCGCGCACGCTGCATGTCCTCGCGCTGCTGTGGATCTGTCAACGCTTCCAGGCCGGCCTGCTCCACCACATGGCGACGCAGCAGTGCGTAGGGCCCGGTGTGCGAGAGCTGTGCGTAGTCCACCGCGAACAATTCCTCGGGCTCTTCCGGAAACATGCGCTTGAGCCAGTCCTTGCCGAGCATGGCCATGGTCGTGTACAGACGCAGCCTTTCCTCCTGCGATTGGCCAAACGTGTGCAAACCATATGGCTGCAGCGTGCCACCGAGATCGTGCAGATGCGTGTGCAACGCATCGAGATATGCCGTGAATGCCGATCTCGCGCGCGCTTCGGTCCAACCCATGTCCTCGAAAACGTGCATCGACTTGCTGCGCGCGAGGATGTCGTCGGCCAGCCGGTCTTTCACCGCCCCTTCGTCCTGCGCCATCCACACGTGCAGTTGGTCGTGCAACTGCGTGAGATCGGTATGCAGGCCAGCGGGCTTGAATGGCGGCGTCTGGTGACTGACGATGACCGCGCGTCCGCGCCGCCTGGCCTGGATCGCTTCGCCCACATCGTCAACGATATACGGATAGACCACGGGCACGTCACCGAGCACCAGGTAGGGCGCGTCACTCACCGACAGTGCACGCTCCTTGCCCGGCGTCCACTCCTGCGTGCCATGCGTGCCGTAGTGCACCAGCGCCTCGCGGCCCTGTCGCGCCCACAGATAGGCCGCCATATAGAAATGGTTGAGCGGCGTGCTGGTCGAGTGATAGAGCGCCTTCTCGTTTGACTCGCCACGCTCGCCACGCGGTGGCAGCGGCATCAGCGCGATGTTGCCGAGTTGCAGGCGAGGAATCACGAAACCCGTTTCACCATTGCGCGTAGTCGCCATCGACGACTGCTCGGGCTGACCCCAACGTGCCGTCACCGCTTCGCGCAGCGTTGCCGGCTGGGCATCGAACCAGGCGCGGTAGTGCGACATCGGCATCCACACGCCAAGGTTGGCATCGAGCAATGGCTGATGGCTGCCGGCGCGGTAGAACGGCGCAAGCAGGGCGCCGAGGTCGCGCTGCAACGTTGCCTCGTCGGCGGCATCGGTACGGTATCCAGCGGCTTGCAACGCGGCCAGCGTACCGGCCAGGCTCTTCGGCAGGTTGAGGAACGACGCCGACAGGTTTTTATCGCCGGCGGGATAGTTGTAGAACAGGATTACCACGCGTTTGTCGGCGTTCGGCATACGCTGCAACCGCGTCAGCGCGATGGCCTTGCCGACCACGGCATCGAGTTGGGCGGGCAGGCTAACGATGGCACCGTCGGGCTTTGCAGTGGCGGCTGCCAGGATCGGATCGATCACGCCTGCCATTTCCGGCTGCACGAGATAGAACGGCGTATCGGTCAGGCTGATGCCGTGCCGGTCGGCGGCCCAGTCGGCGGCGTCGCCCTTGCGGTAGGGCATGACCTGCAGCACGGGAATGCCAAGCGACTCGAATTCGGCCTTGCGTCCCTGCGCATTGAGCATGATCTGGGCATTGACCAGCACGTCGACGATGCGCTTGCCCTCGGGTGCCGCCATGCGCGTGATGCCGTCCGCATCCATCACCGGGCCATAGAACACCAGTGCGCGCGCGTGCCCCGCTTCGATGCGCGCGATCAGGTCATCGATGAATGCGCTATCGAGTCCGGACACATAGGCCTGGTGGATCGCAACGCCAATCACCGGTGTGCCATCTGCACCAGACTCGGCGCCAGACGCCAGCAACGCGTCCGTAGCGGAAGTCGTGATCATGTCCGGCAGGCGCGGATGATAGTAGGCGGCTTTCGGAAAAATCACGGGTGCGGGAATCGACGGGTCGCTGCGCAGATGGAATTGCTCCGTCGCCAGCGTGCGCAGCATGGCGTCGAAGTTTGCGCGACCGCCGTTGACGTAGTAAGCCTGCAGTCGCGCCGCGAGGACCTCGGGCACGCCGTACGATTCATGACGGTCGGTAGCCACCAGCACGCGCGGCGTCTTCGATGTCGTCCATGCAGGACCGAGCTGCGCGGTGATCGCTGCCACGATGTGGTCGCGCGGCGCGTCGACGATCAGCAAGTCGGGCTGCGTCGCGAAACGCGCGAGATCCTGCGCCGACAGCTTGTCAATGTAGCGCGACTCCAACGCAATACCGTGCTGGCTCGCCATGTTACGCAGCGGTTCGAACTTGCCGGCCGGTACCGGCGAGCTGGTCAGGATATGGATCGTGGGCGCCGCCAGGGCAACCTGCGCGATCAGTACAACCAGCATGACGCCGAGGAAGGCCAGCCACTTTATATGTATCGATTGTGGGGACATTATTAATTCCTGTATGCGCGTCAGAACGTCAGAACGCCAGCTTCACGCTGGCGGCAACGGTGCGGCCCGGCTGCGTGTAGAAATCAAGACCGGGCTCGGTGGCAGTCACGCCGGTCTGGCGTATATCGCCCCACAGCCAGTACTTCTTGTCGAACAGGTTGTTCACCGCCAGGGTCAGCGTCGCCCGCTTGCCGAATCGCCACCACGCCTGCAGGTCGACCACGCCGTAGCCTCCGGGCCTGAAGTAGTTGATGGTCGTGTCATCGGTGCGCGTAACGGCACGGGCACCACGCCAGCGCAGTGCCGCACCCGGGCCCTCGCTCAGCGACGGTTCCCACGTCAGGCCGGCCGACGCGCGCAGCGGTGAGACGGTGTTCAGCGGCTGGTTGGTTTGCTCATTGGTGCCATGCGCATACGCCACCGCGCCATCGATGCGCCACTGCGGCTGGAAGCGCCAGGTGCCACGCCATTCAGCGCCGTAGATGCGCACCCTGGCCTGGTTGCGGTGCTGGGACGTGACGCGCATGCCTGGCAGGCAGGACGGATCGGACGGGCAATTGAGCCGAACCTTTTCGATGAAGTCCTTGTAGCGGTTGTCGAATACTGAGACGCTGGTCTGGACGTGGTCGTCGGAATAGCGCACGCCGACTTCGAACGAGCGGCTTTTCTCCGGTCCGAGATCGCCATTCGGCACGGAGCCGTAACGCTGCACCGGGTTGCGGAAACTTCCATTGATTTCCGTATAGCTCGGCGCGCGGTAGCCAAACACATATTGCGTCCAGACATTGACGCGGTCCGTGGCCTGCCACAACGCCGAGAGTTTTGGCGAAACGTTCGCGTCGCGCTTGCTGACTGCTGGCTTCGCGGCCACGCTGTTGTAGAGCGGGTCGTTATCGGGACCAAGCGCGTAGTGGTCGAAACGCACGCCAGGTGTCAGCGTCAAGCGACCGTTGAATCCGCGCAGCTCGTCCTGCACGAACACACCGACCTGGCGCGATGCGCCGCGCGGAAAATCGTGGATCGGAAACGTCTCACCCGCCAGCGACTTCATCGTGGTACCGGTAGCCGTGTTGCGTGCGGTGGCATCGCGCATTTCTTCCGACTCGGTGCGAATGAAGTCGACACCGCCGATCAGGCGATGTTCGACGCTGCCCGTGTTGAACGATTTGTCGGCCTGCATATTGAAGCCGGTTTGCTGTTGCCCGAAGCCGAATTCCAGCGCAACGTCGCATCGGCTCGATCCCGTGCGGGTTCCGGAACACCGGTTGCTGGTACCGCTACGCACCTGCCTCGTATTGGTCCGGGTACGGCTCTTCTGGTAGTAGGCCGAAGCAGTCAGTCGATCGATCGCGCCCCTGCCAGGCCGCCATTCGTAGTCGAGTGAGACACGGTCACGCTCGCTGTCCTGGATACCGTTTGCCGATGTCACGCGCGGCAGCGACGCAGACAATCGCCGCATATCGGTTGCGGTGCTGCCGTCGCGATGCTCATAGGTGAGTTTGAAGCGTTGCCGCTGCGTGGCGTTCAGCACGACTTTGCCGAGATAGGCGTTGGTCTCCGCGTGCTGCGGGTTCGGCGCGGTGCGTGACACCGATATCGAGTCGTCGCCGCCCATGCTCTTCATCTCGTGCGCCTTGCGATGCGCGTACATGAACAGGCCCTGGATCGCATCGTTGCCACCGGCCACGCCAGCCGTCTGGCCAAACGCATTGTCGATGCCGTTCCAGTGCAGGCCGGCTTCGCCAGCAACCGGCTTGCCACGCATCACATCGTCGGGGTCCATGGTGGCGTATGCCACCGCACCACCAATCGCATCGGAACCATACAGGCTCGATGCCGGACCGCGCAGCGCTTCGACGCGCTTCAGGAAGCCGAACTCTGGTGCATCGCGCGTGGCGGTGGTGATGTTCGATGGGCCACCGCCGCGATAGAAGTCAGGCAGGCGCACGCCATCGACCGTCTGCAACACACGGTTGCCCTCGATGCCCCGGATATTGATATTGCCTGCGCCAAAGCGACGGCGGTCGCGCGGCACATCGATATCGGGCTCGTCGGCAAACAGGCCCGTTTCGTCGACCGGCATCGCGTGCCCGATCTTGCGTGCGTCTTCGACGGTGATCGTCGACGCCACGGCATCGGCACGTTCCTCGGTGCGCGTGGCCGTAACCACGACTTCGCGCAGTTGCCGGACCTCTTCGGCCCACAACGGCGTGCAAAGCGTGGCGCAAACGGTGGCAACAGGTGTGACCCCACCAGCGGCGCGCATGCGACGCGCCAGAGAACAGCGTTTCATTGGATTTCCCCTTCAAGAAAACGAAACGCTGGCTGGCTGGTGGCGCGGGGTCGTCAATGACCGGCACCGGTACTGATGGACTGGCTGGCGTGAACGGCGGACCCTGCGCCGTAACGCGGGCCGTCTATTGATAGCGAGAATTATTCTCGTTTGATCGCTTTTAAACAAGCCCCCGCGATCGAAAGAACGCAGAAAACCTGTGGTTCACGCCAAGCGGGAGAAGGCACAACGTAACAACGCAACAACTGCGGTGCAGTCGCGCAGCAATCACCATGTACACGCCTCTCCGGCAACGCGGAGAGGCGGTAGTGATGGTAGAGGCGATAGCGGCGGTGGAGACAAAGCTCAGTGCTGGCCGACCGTAGCGGGCTGCCGCGCTGGTTGAGTCTCTGCAAGCGGATTGCCTTCCGAATCGATCTGCAGCGGGCCAGTGCCCGAGAATCGATCGAGAGCCAGGTAGATGACTGGCGTGATGAACAGCGTGATGACCTGCGAGAACAGCAGGCCGCCCACCACGGCCAGGCCCAGCGGCTGGCGCAGTTCGGCACCTGCGCCCAGGCCCAGCGCCAGCGGCAGCGCACCCATCACGGCCGCGAACGTCGTCATCATGATTGGCCGGAAGCGCAGCAGGCAGGCCTGCCGGATCGCCTTGGCCGGCAACATGCCCTGGTCGCGCTGCGCCGCCAGCGCGAAGTCGATCATCATGATCGCGTTCTTCTTCACGATGCCGATCAGCATCAACACCCCGATGGTTGCGATCAGTGACAGTTCGACATTGAAGATGAACAGCGTCAGCAACGCGCCTATGGCCGCCGACGGCAAACCCGCCAGGATCGTCAGCGGGTGGATATAGCTCTCATAAAGCACGCCCAGCAAGGTGTAGATGACGGCAATGGCCGCCACCAGCAATACCACCTGCGTGGCTTGCGACGACTGGAACACGGCCGCGTCACCACCCCAGCTCGTGAAGATCGACGTGGGCATCTCGATCTCCTGGCGATAGCGGTCGATCAGCTTCGACGCATCGCCAAGCGCCGCACCGGGCGCAAGGTTGAAAGACACTGTGACCGAAGGCAGCTGGCCCTGGTGGTTCACTGCGATCGGTCCGACGCGCCGTTCGGTCGTGGCGAACGCCGACACCGGCACCATCTGCCCGGTCTTGCTGCGCACGTAGAGCTTCGAGAATGCGGTCTCGTCCACGCGATCGATATCGGCGGCGGTCAGGATCACGTAGTAGTTGTCGATCGGCGTGTAGATCGTCGACACCTGCCGCTCGCCAAATGCGGTGTACAGCGCAGTCCGCACGTCCTGCATCTGCACGCCCAGCGCGTTGGCCTTGTCGCGGTCGATTGTCAGTTGCGCCTCGAGACCCGACTGCTGCGAGTCGCTGGTCACGTCGCGAAACACCGGCTCGGCGCGCATCTTCGCCATGAGCTTGTCGCTGAATTCCTGCAGTTGGCCCGCCTTCACGCTCTGCAGCGTGTACTGGTAGCGGCTCTTGCTCTGGCGACCACCGAGGCGCAGGTTCTGCACCGGCGAGAAATACACCTGCAGGCCCGGCACGCCCGACACATCGTGACGCAACGATTCCACCACCTGCGGCATCTTCGGCCGCTGGCCCAACGGCTTCAGTTCCACGAACATGCGGCCCGTATTGATCGCGGGCGAGGGGCCGCCACCAATCGACGCCACCACGCTTTTCACGGCCGGATTCGCACGGATGCGCTCGGCTGCATCACGCAGGCGTTCGGACATTGCATCGAAGGAAATATCCTGCGGACCTTCGGCATTGACCTGGATCTGGCCAATGTCTTCCTCTGGGAAGAAGCCTTTCGGAATTTTCACGAACAGCACGGCCGTCAGCACGAACGTCATGGCGGCAACGCCCAGCACCACGCGCCGATGCGCAAGGCACCAGTCCAGCCCGCGCGCGTAATTGTGCAGCGTCCACTCGAACAGGTCTTCGAACCATTGCGTGGAGCGCATCCCGAGCGTCTGCTTCTGCTGCACATGATGCGTCGGTGCACCTGCCGCGTGGTCGCCGTAGGCATGCTGCGATTCGTCGATCGGCACGTTTTCCGCCGACAGGAAGCGCGCGCACAGCATCGGGATCAGCGTCAGCGATACCAGTGCCGACACCAGGATCGACAGCGACACCACCGCCGCGAATTCATGGAACAGCAGGCCGATCACACCCGGCATGAAGAAGATCGGGATAAACACCGCCACTAGCGAGATCGAGATCGAGAGAATCGTGAAGCCCATCTCGCGCGAACCCACCAGCGCGGCTTTGAGTGGCGGCACGCCTTCCTCAATATGACGGACGATGTTTTCGAGCATCACGATCGCGTCGTCCACCACCAGGCCCACGGCCAGCGTGATGGCCAGCAGCGACACGTTGTCGAGGCTGTAGCCGAACGCCTTCATCAGCGCCACGGTGCCGATCAGCGAGATTGGCAGCGACACGGTAGGAATCAGCGTAGCCGCCGCGCGACGCAGGAACAGGAAGATCACCATCACCACCAGCGCCACGGTCAGCGCCAGCGTGAACTGCACGTCGTGGATCGATTCACGGATCGAGTTCGAGCGATCGTTCACCACACTGACGTTGACCGAGTCCGGCATCTGCTGCAGCAGGCGCGGCAGCGCACCCTTGATGGCATCGACCACCGCCACCGTATTGGCATCGGGCTGGCGCAGCACCGCCAGCACGATCGAGCGCTCGTTGTTGAGCCAGCTACCGGTCTTGATGGTCTCGACGCTATCTTCCACCTCGGCGACATCCGACAGGCGCACGACCGCACCACTGGGCTGGCTGGCCACGATGATGTTGCGGAACGCATCGGCGCTCGTCATCTGGCGGTTGGCCTGGATCGTCAGCGTCTGGCGCGCGCCGTCGAGCGTACCCACCGGGGTATTCGCATTGGCGCGATTGAGCGCAATCGCCAGCTCATCGAGCGTCAGGCCCCGTGCGGCCAGCGCATCCGGGTGGGCACGCACGCGTACCGAAAAACGCTTCTGGCCGAAGATCTGCACCTGGGCCACGCCGGGCAGCGTGGCCAGCGTCGGCGAGATCAGGTTGTCGCCAAACGCATTCAGGTCGCCCAGGCTCATCGACGGTGAATTGATGGCCAGCAGGATCACCGGTGCATCGGCCGGGTTCACCTTGCGATACGACGGCGGCACCGTCATCTCGATCGGCAGCGAGCGTTGCGCGCGGAACAGTGCGGCCTGCACGTCCACGGCCGCATCGTCGATATTGCGGTCGCTGTTGAATTCGATCGTGATGCTGGAGTTGCCGAGCGTGTTCGACGAACTGATCACACTCACGCCCGGGATGGTCGCGAACTGCTTTTCGAGTTGCGTGGCCACCGACGCGGCCATGGTCTCGGGACTTGCTCCGGGTAGTGTGGCCGTGACCTGAATCACGGGCGAATTGAAGCTGGGGAGTGCCGCGATCGGGATCGTCGGGTACAGCACGATGCCGGTGACGATCACGGCCAGGCACAGCAGCACCGTCATCACGGGCCGGCGGATACAGAGCTCGGACAGCGTCATGATGTCAATGCTTGTTGTCGGCCGCAGCGGCGGCGGCTGCAGCAGCCGGTGCCGATGCCGCGCGTGCCGTGGCTTCACGCACCATGCTGCCCGGGCGCAGGTTCTGCGCGCCTTCGGTCACCACGCGCGCACCCGCCTGCACGCCTTCCACCACGGCCGCGGCGGCAGTGGTGGCCAGAACCCGCACCGGCACGCGTGCCACCTTGTGGTCAGGCTGCACGGTGTAGACGAAACGGCCTTCCGGGCCGGTCACGATCGCTTGCGGCGGTACGCTCAGCGCGTTCTT
This sequence comes from Cupriavidus sp., assembly GCF_057315035.1. NCBI lineage: Bacteria > Pseudomonadati > Pseudomonadota > Betaproteobacteria > Burkholderiales > Burkholderiaceae > Cupriavidus > Cupriavidus sp. The sequence continues at coordinate 722,126 of NZ_DBHKYV010000001.1, forward strand.
CAGCACCTGCACCGTGGCATTCACGTTGGCATAGGTGCCGGGCCAGAGCCGCTGCTCCTCGTTGCCGAACATCGCCTTGACGCGGATGCTGCCGTATTGCGGGTCGACGGTATTGTCGACGAACGTGATCTTGCCGGTTACTGGCGCCTTGTTGCCGTCGTTCGGCTGCGCGGTAACGGTGACCGGGCCTTGCTGCAGCGCCTCGCGCAACGCGGCAAGCTGGCGTTCGGGCAACGTGAACATGACCGTGATCGGGGCGATCTGGGCAATGGTCACCATCGGGGCGGTGGCGGTGGTGTTGGTCGGTGTGACCAGCGAACCGGGGAACACGTTGATGACGCCGGTGCGTCCACCGATCGTCGCGCGGATCGAACCGTAGCTGATCGCTACCTGGCTGGCTTCGATGGCGGCCTGGTCGGCGCGGATCGTGGCTTCGAACCCGTCGACCTTGGCCTGGGCCGTATCCACCGCGCTTCGCGAGATGAAATTGCGCTGCAGCAGTTCCTGGCTCCGTACCAGTGTACGGCGCGCATCGGACAAGTCAGCCTGGTCGCGCATCAATTGCGCGCGGGCCTTCGCCAGGTTGGCTTCGTCCATGCGCGTATCGAGCGAAAACAGCAGGTCACCGGGCTTTACCGACTGGCCTTCCTTGATGTGCACGGCGCGCACGGTGCTCGATACCTGCGGACGCACTTCCACGGTCTGCATGGCGGTGACCGTGCCGTTGGCGGTGACTTCAACCGGTACATCGCCTTGCGCGACCACGGCCGTGCTCACGGTGGCGGCGACGGGAGCCTTGGCAGCCGGCTTGGGCGCGAACCACGTCTTCCAGGCGTACCAGCCAGCCACGACCAGCACAACCAGCACCACGATTGCCACCCAGGGCGAAGTGCGGCCACGGCCCGTGCTGGCGGCCGCGCTCCAGTTGCCATCGACGAAGCCCTTCGGCTGGTCGATCCCGTCTGTTTTCATGTGAGGACCCTCAATGCCCATGGCGCGCTCCCCAATGGCGCCGGCTTCATGGAGCCGGCTTGGCCCGCGCAAATAGCTACTAGTACCGCATCGGCCCTTTCAGGCAAAGCGGGTTGTATTACAAGTCATTACAGCATCGCAGGGGATGGTTGTCGGGCCAACGGGGAGGGGTTGGCCGAAATGCTTGTATCAGATACAAAACATTAGCAGAAAAGCGTGACACGTCCACTCGGGACTAACGCGGGACTGCCACTGGCGGCCGGATTCAGGCGCTTTGATGGCGGTTCAGGCTGTCGAGCGATACCTGCCGCAGGCCGGGCGTCAGCACCATGGCATCGCCGGCACGGATCACGCCTGGGCGCGCAACGCTCAGGTACACGCCCGAAAAGCCGCTGCGTGACATGTCGCGTACCGCGTGGGCATAGCCCATGACCGCATTGAGCTTGAAGCACGGCCGGCGTGGCGATTCCACCACAAGTTCGACATCGCCGATGCGGAGCCGGTCGCCAACCCAGAGCGAGGTCTCGAGCAGGCCCTGGATGGTCAGGTTCTCGCCCATCGCGCCAAAAGCGAGCGGGCGCGCGGCTTCCTCCACGCCGGCCTCGCGGCGGCGGGTATTCCACCAGCAATAGTGTTCGATCGGGTAGGCGTAGATGGCCTTGTCCGGACCGCCGTGTACCGTGCGGTCCATCTGCTGGTCGCCCGCCACGCCCAGCCGGTGCACGCCAACGGCGATCGGGTGGTGCAGGGTGCTCAGCGGATGCTTGCGGATGGCCGACATCACCACTGCTTCGGTGCCGGCACCTGCAACGACCAGCGGCAGCGCCGTGCCGACGTTGACCGCCAGGACGCGGCCGACGGCTGTGCCGCCAGCGCCTGCGGGATAGGGACGCGGATCGGATTCGGCCACGGTACGCCCTCCTTGCGTGTGCGGGCCCACGCGGATGCACCGCAAATGGGTGTCACGCGCTGACGTTGTGCATCGAGTGTACCGGGCCGATTGCCGGCCGAAGGGGAGGAAATGTGGGCAAACAGACGCACGAATGGCCGCACCCGAGCCAGCGTGCGGCCATTCGTGGAGTGCGACGGTTCAGCGCGAGAGCGCCGGCGTCAGGGCCTTCGGGTTGGCGATGCTGTCGTGCTTGCCGTCCAGCACGTCAAGGATGTTCTGGAACGCCGTGCGGAAGTAAAGCTCGTAGCTGTCGCGCTCCACGTAGCCCAGGTGCGGCGTGCAGATGCAGTTTTCCATGCGCAGCAGCGCGTGTCCCTGCAGGATCGGCTCGGATTCGAAAACATCCACGGCTGCCATGCCGGGGCGGCCCCGGTTCAGCGCGGCCACCAGCGCGTTTTCCTCGATCAGCTCGGCGCGGCTCGTGTTGACGAACAGCGCCGTCGGCTTCATGCGCTGCAGGTCAGCCAGCCTGACGATGCCGCGCGTCTCGTCATTGAGGCGCAGGTGCAAGGACAGTACGTCGCTGTCTGCAAACAGCTGGTCGACCGATTCGGCCACATTCAGGCCATCCTCGCGCGCGCCTTGCTGCGACGCCTCGCGGCCCCAGACCAGCACGTTCATGCCGAACGCCCGCCCATAGCCGGCCAGCAGGCGGCCGATCTTGCCGTAGCCCCAGATGCCCAGCGTCTGGCCGCGCAGCACCTGGCCCACGCCGAAGTTCGGCGGCATGGTGGTCGACTTCAGGCCCGACTGCTGCCAGGCGCCGTGCTTGAGGCTGGCCACATACTGCGGAATGCGCCGCTGGGCGGCCATGATCAATGCCCAGGTCAGCTCTGCCGGCGCCACCGGCGAACCCACCCCTTCGAGCACGGCCACGCCGCGGTCGGTGCAGGCGTCCAGGTCCACATGACCACCGGCACGTCCGGTCTGGCTGATGATCTTCAGCTTGGGCAACTTTTCGAGCAACTGGCGCGTCACCCGCGTGCGTTCGCGGATCAGGACCAGCGCTTCCACGTCCGACAGGCGCGCGGCCAGCTGGCCCACGCCCTTGACGGTGTTGTTGAAGACCTTGACGTCGTGGCCTTCCAGCAGGGAAAAGCAGGGCAGCTTGCGGACGGCGTCCTGGTAATCGTCGAGAACGGCAATCTTCATTGGTGACTCTTTGATCTCGGGGGCTTGGTGCGCGCGACCACAGAATCGGCGCGCGCCCGACAGTATTGTTGACTTCCCTGACGCAACATTGACAACGGACACGTCGCTACGGGTTTCCCCGCGCAACGATGCCGCGCGGTGGCGAACGGGCATTTTGACAGGGGACACAATGCTGCGCAGCAAAAAACAGGGGGTCCGTACAGTGGTATTCTTGCCCGCTCTCGCGACACGACAGTGCGGTCGAGCGACGCTCCCGCCTCCTGTCTGCCGCCAGACAATGCCCGACCGGCCCCTGCCGCCCGCCAAAAGCGGGCGAAGCGCAACTGTATCGCAGCCGCAGGGACCCCCGCGACCTTTGCACGGATTTGGTCGCCGCCGAGTTGTAACGGGATGTGACGATTACACGGCGAGTGCGCCATGCCCAACCCGGCATGCCACTTGACGGACCAGTCTTCCCCGTGACAGCCGCAACCCCGGACACGGACATTGCAAGAATTCCTTTTCGCTTTGGAGCAGTCAGATGAACCACCCCACAATGCAAGGCACTCCGGCACTGAACGTGCCGGCCTGGGTAAAGAACCAGAAACTGGTCGCCTGGGTAGCCGAGATCGCCGCCCTGACCAAGCCGGACCAGATCTACTGGTGCGATGGCTCGCAGGAAGAATATGACCGCCTGTGCGAGCAGATGGTCGCCGCCGGCACCATGCAACGCCTGAACCCGGCCAAGCGCAAGAACTCGTTCCTGGCCCTGTCCGATCCGTCGGATGTGGCGCGCGTGGAAGACCGCACCTTCATCTGTTCCGAGAAGAAGGAAGACGCCGGCCCCACCAATAACTGGACTGCGCCGGCCGAGATGCGCACCACGCTGAATGGCCTGTTCGACGGCTGCATGCGTGGCCGCACGCTGTATGTGGTGCCGTTCTCGATGGGTCCGCTGGGTTCGCCGATCGCGCATATTGGCGTGGAACTGTCCGATTCGCCGTACGTGGCCGTGAACATGCGCATCATGACCCGCATGGGCAAGGCCGTGTACGACGTGCTGGGCGCCGAAGGCGAGTTCGTGCCTTGCGTGCACACCGTGGGCAAGCCGCTGGCCGCTGGCGAGAAGGACGTGCCATGGCCATGCAATTCGACCAAGTACATCGTTCATTTCCCCGAGTCGCGCGAAATCTGGTCGTTCGGTTCCGGCTACGGCGGCAACGCACTGCTGGGCAAGAAGTGCTTCGCGCTGCGGATCGCCTCGACCATGGGCCGCGACGAAGGCTGGCTGGCCGAGCACATGCTGATCCTGGGCGTGACCTCGCCCGAGGGCAAGAAGTACCACGTGGCCGCTGCGTTCCCGTCGGCCTGCGGCAAGACCAACTTTGCCATGCTGATCCCGCCCAAGGGCTTCGACGGCTGGAAGATCACCACGATCGGCGACGACATCGCCTGGATCAAGCCGGGCCGCGATGGCCGCCTGTACGCGATCAACCCCGAGGCCGGCTACTTCGGCGTGGCACCGGGCACGAGCGAGAAGACCAACTTCAACGCGATGGCGACGCTCAAGGAAAACGTCATCTTCACCAACGTGGCGCTGACCGATGACGGCGACGTGTGGTGGGAAGGCATGACCAAGGAAGCGCCGGCGCATCTGGTGGACTGGCAGGGCAAGGACTGGACGCCGGCAATTGCCAAGGAAACCGGCGCCAAGGCCGCGCATCCGAATGCACGCTTTACCGCGCCGGCATCGCAATGCCCGTCGATCGACGACAACTGGGACAACCCGGCTGGCGTGGCCATCGACGCGTTCATCTTCGGCGGCCGCCGCAGCACCACGGTGCCGCTGGTAACCGAAGCCCGCAACTGGACCGAAGGCGTCTACATGGCCGCCACGATGGGTTCGGAAACCACGGCCGCCGCGGCTGGCCAGCAAGGCGTGGTACGCCGCGACCCGTTCGCGATGCTGCCGTTCTGCGGCTACAACATGAGCGACTACTTCGGCCACTGGCTCGCGCTGGGCAAGAAGCTCGAGGAAGCGGGCGCGAAGCTGCCGAAGTTCTACTGCGTGAACTGGTTCCGCAAGGACGCCGACGGCAACTTCGTGTGGCCGGGCTTCGGTGAAAACATGCGCGTGCTGTCGTGGATGATCGACCGCGTCGAAGGCCGTGGCGAAGGCGTGGATCACGTGTTCGGCACGTCGCCGCGCTATGCCGACCTGAACTGGGACGGCCTGTCGTTCACGACCGAACAGTTCGACCAGGTCACGTCGATCGACCTCGACGCATGGCAGAACGAGCTGAAGCTGCACGATGAACTGTTCACGCAGCTCAAGCACAACCTGCCGCAGGCACTGGTGGAAACCAAGGAAGCCCTGGCCAAGCGTCTGGCCTGAGTTTTCCAGCCATAAGAAAAACGCCGAACGGTTCACAGCCGTTCGGCGTTTTTTGTTGGGCGTGTTGGGCGTAGATATGCTTTCGGTGTTCGCCTCTGTCCCGCACTGCGGGAGAGGGGAGCAAACATGTGGGCGTCTTAACTTCCTTCGACGTCCAGACCAAGCTGCTGCACCGCATACTTCACCAGCTCCGCGCGGCCTTCGATGCCGAGTTTGCGTTTCAGGTTCAGGCGGTGCGTCTCCACGGTTCGTACTGACACGCCGAGCCGCGCCGCGATTTCCTTGTTGGCGTGGCCGCGGCCTATGCCATGCAGGATGTCGCGTTCGCGGGGTGTCAGCGCGTCGAGCGGACTGATGGTGTGCTCGGCCATGCCGCGCGCAATGCGGGCGCTATAGAACACTCGCCCTGCCAGCACGGTGTGGATGGCGGCCATCAGCTCGTCGGCCGGCGCGTCCTTGAGTACGTAGCCACGCGCGCCGGCACGGATGGCCTGGCGTACGTATTCCAGGTTGTCGTGCATCGACACGATCAGCACGGCGAGTTCCGGATACCGGTCATGCAGCGCACTGGCCAGCGCGATACCGCCCATGCCGCGCATGCCGATATCGGTGATGACCAGTTCCGGCAGGCAATCGGGTCCCGCATTGGCCAGCCACGCCAGCGCGGCTTCACCATCGTCGGCTTCGCCAACGACATCGAGATCGGGATGCAGTGACAGGTGCATGCGCATGCCATCGCGCACCAGCGCGTGATCATCGATCAGCAGCACGCGGGCGGGCTTGTCCGAAGCGGCAATGACGGAATCGTCGTCGTGCGAAATGGTCATGACAGCGGAGTATCGGATGGGGAGGTGGTCAGGGGCAGCGCCGCCACGAGCCGCGTGCCGGCAGGCGTCGACGTGATATCGAACTGGCCACCCAGTGCAGCCATGCGCTCGCGCAGGTTGCGCAGGCCGATGCCGCGCCGCGGGTCGTGCTGCATGCGGGCCACGTCGAAACCGGCGCCATTGTCGCGCACGGTCAGCCGCGTGCCCGATGGCGAGAATTCAAGCGCTACGGCGACACGCGTGGCATGGGCATGGCGTTCGACATTGGTCAACGCTTCCTGTGCAATGCGAAACAATGCCGTGGCATGTTCCTCGGAAAGTTCGCGCGGTTGGCCGGACTGTGTCACTTCCACCGTCAGCGTACTGCCGGCCTGCATTTCGCGCGCCAGGTGCTGGAGCGCGGCAAACAGACCGAGGTCATCGAGCAGGGCAGGGCGCAGGTTGCGCGCCACGCGCCGTACCTCGTTGAATACGGTATCGAGGCGATTCAGCGCCATGCCCAGGATTGGCGCTACCGATGCGCCCTCGGCAGGTGCCATGCGAATCCGGTTGGTGGCGGCTTCGAGCACAAGCTTGACCGACACCAGCAACTGGCTGATGCCATCGTGCAGTTCGCGCGACAACCGTGCGCGTTCCTCTTCCTGCGACTGCACCACGCGTTGCGCCAACTGGCGCAGCTTGGCGTCGGCCTCGCGATGTTCGCTGATGTTGAGCGCCAGTCCGCTGGCCGCCACCAGCAGGATGCTGATGCCGGCGATCACGCCGATCCACGCCATGGTTTCGCGAATATCGGTTTCGGCGCGCGCATCGAGCTGGCGCAGCGTCTGCTCGACATCATCGAGATAAATGCCGGTGCCGAGCATCCAGTTCCAGGCCGGCACGGCCACCACGTAGCCAAGCTTGGGCACCTCCTGCTGCGTCGAAGGCTTTCTCCACAGGTAGCGCACCGATCCGCCCCCGGCCTTGGCGGCGCTGACCAGCTTCTGGATCGTCAGCGCACCTTGCGGGTCGCGCAGCAACCACAGGTCCTGGCCGACCAGTTCAGGCTGGCGCGGGTGCATCAGGTTCCGGCCTTGCAGGTCATACAGGAAGAAATACCCGTCGGGCCCGTAGTCGAGCCGGGCCAGCGCGTCCATGGCCGACTGGCGCGTTGCCGCGTCATTGCGTCCCGATTGAACCATCGGCGCAATCGCGCTCTGGGCCAGTTCCACGTAGTGGCGCAGCTCGGTTTCCTTACTCTGCAGATAGGCGGCTTCCACCAGCGCGCGCTCGTGGCGGGCCAGTGCCGTGGCCTGGTAACGCACGGCCAGCGCAATGCCCAGCATCGCGACGGCGAGCGGTGCCACGGCAAGCAAAAGTATCTTTTGGCGGAGTTTCATCTGAACCGGGGGTAAACACCGATGCCGGCGAGGCCGCTTGGCATCGTCGCGCTACGTACTACTACGCACGGGTGCTGCGTAGTTTCGCGCTTGTGCCGACATGGGCGGCTGTCAATACTACACGCCGGATTACGCCCGGGCCTGCCTGCGACGCAATCCGACGCAGTAGGTGCGCGCCGATCCTTGCGATTTCGCTGTCGGCTGCACTGCCTGCCTGCACGACAAGATCCGGTACCAGACGAGAAACAGACCGGGCGCCGCAGACATCCAGGAGACCCCTTTCCGCGCGATCGTCGGCGGCCGCTACCCGGCACCGCCCCCGCTGCCCGTCATCCGTCGACGCAGGTTTCATTCAGCCGGTCTGAGGAGACCCTTCAACATGAATCGCATCGGACAACACCTGTTGTGGCTGGCCGTCGCCGTCCTCGGCGCGTTTGCCTTCGCCACTGTCGCGCTATCGCGCGGCGAAGCCGTCAGCGCACTGTGGATCGTGGTTGCCGCGCTCTGCATCTACCTGATCGCCTACCGTTACTACAGCCGCTTCATCGCCGACAAGGTGATGCAGCTCGACCCCAAACGCATGACGCCGGCATGGCGGCATAACGACGGCCTGGACTACGTGCCGACCAACAAGGCGGTGCTGTTCGGCCACCATTTCGCGGCGATCGCCGGGGCCGGACCGCTGGTGGGTCCGGTGCTGGCCGCGCAGATGGGCTACATGCCCGGCATGCTGTGGATCCTGGCCGGCGTGGTGTTTGCCGGTGCGGTGCAGGATTTCATGATCCTGTTCATTTCCACGCGCCGCGACGGTCGCAGCCTGGGTGACCTGGTCAAGTCCGAGATGGGCACCGTGCCCGGCCTGATCGCGCTGTTCGGCTGCTTCATGATCATGATCATTATCCTGGCGGTGCTGGCGCTGATCGTCGTGAAGGCGCTGGCCGGTTCGCCGTGGGGCACGTTCACCGTGGCGGTGACGATTCCGATCGCCATCTTCATGGGCGTCTACACGCGCTATATCCGACCGGGCCGTATCGGCGAGGTATCGGTAATCGGCTTCGTGCTGCTGATGCTGGCCATCATCGGCGGCCAGTACGTGCATGAAAGCGCCGCGCTGGCGCCGCTGTTCACGTACGACGGCAAGGCGCTGACCTGGATGCTGATCATCTACGGCTTTATCGCCGCGGTGCTGCCCGTGTGGCTGCTGCTGGCGCCGCGCGACTACCTGTCGACGTTCCTGAAGATCGGCACCATCATCGCGCTGGCCATCGGCATCCTGATCGTGGCGCCGGAGCTGAAGATGCCGGCGTTCACGCAGTTCGCGCAAGGCAATGGTCCGGTGTGGTCGGGCAACCTGTTCCCGTTCCTGTTCATCACCATCGCCTGTGGCGCCGTATCGGGCTTCCACGCACTGATCTCGTCGGGCACCACGCCCAAGCTGCTGGAGAACGAATCGCACGCGCGCTTCATCGGTTATGGCGCGATGCTGGCCGAGTCGTTCGTCGCCATCATGGCCCTGGTGGCAGCCTCGGTGATCGAACCGGGCGTCTACTTCGCCATGAACAGCCCGGCGGCCGTGATCGGCACCACGCCGGAAGCGGTGGCGCAAGCCGTGTCGAACTGGGGTTTCGTGATCACGCCCGACGTGCTGATCCAGACCGCCAAGGACGTTGGCGAGAACACGATCATCTCGCGCGCCGGTGGCGCACCGACGCTGGCCGTGGGCATTGCCCACATCCTGCACCAGGTGGTGGGTGGCCAGGCCATGATGGCCTTCTGGTACCACTTCGCGATCCTGTTCGAGGCGCTGTTCATCCTGACCGCGGTTGACGCCGGCACACGTGCGGGACGCTTCATGCTGCAGGATCTGCTGGGTAGCTTCGTGCCGTCGCTGAAGCGCACCGATTCACTGCCCGCCAACCTGATTGCCACCGCGCTGACCGTGGCGGCCTGGGGCTACTTCCTGTACCAGGGCGTGGTCGATCCGCTGGGCGGCATCAATACGCTGTGGCCGCTGTTCGGTATCTCCAACCAGATGCTGGCCGCCGTGGCGCTGGTGCTCGGTACCTGCGTGCTGGTGAAGATGAAGCGCGGCCAGTACGCCTGGGTCACGCTGCTGCCTACGTGCTGGCTGCTGATCTGCACGCTGACCGCCGGCTGGCAGAAGCTGTTCGATGCCGATCCCAAGGTCAGCTTCCTGACCCACGCATCGAAATTCAGCGCGGCCATTGCCGAAGGCAAGGTGCTGGCACCGGCCAAGTCGATGGAACAGATGCATCGCATCGTGTTCAATGACTACCTCGATGCCGGCCTGTGCGCATTGTTCATGTTCGTGGTGCTGTCGATCGTGTTCTACGGCTTCAAGACCGCCATGGCGGCACGAGGCGCGTCGAAGCGCACCGATAGCGAAACGCCGTTTGAAGCGATGCCGGCCCAGGCATCGGCATCATCGCACTGACCTGCCGGAGGCCATCATGCTGGACCAGATCGGAAACATGGGACGTTACCTGGGTCAGTCGCTGCGGCTGATGGTGGGCCTGCCCGACTACCAGACCTACGTGACCCATATGGAAAGCACCCATCCCGACCGCGCGCCAATGACGTACGAGGAATTCTTCCGCGAACGTCAGGAAGCACGCTACGGCGGCGGCCAGGGCAAGTGCTGCTAACCGGTCGGCACCGCTGACAGGATCAGGCGGCCCCACGGGGCCGCTTTTTCTTGGGGGCGTTTGTGACGTCTGGTCGGCGCATGGTGGCCCGATGTTGCATCGAAACATCGCTTTTTAACGGTTGGATACCGTTTCTGCAGCGGGTTACAGGGCCTCACAACTAGTTACAGCAAGGGAAGGGACGCTTCTCTACACTCCGGTACCAGATACACACCACACAAGGAAAATACGATGTCTCGCCATCTCCGCAGTCTGACCCTGGCCCTTGCCCTCTCGGCGGCTACGCTGCCGGCGTTTGCAGGGGGTGATCTGAACAACGCGCTTGGCGGCGGCCTCGGTGGCGTCGCAGGTGCCGCTGTCGGTGGCGCACTCGGTGGCAGCACCGGCTCCGTGATCGGTGGTGCCGTTGGCGGTGGTGCCGGTGGTGCACTGACCTCGAATCGCCGTGAGCGCACTGGCGCCATCATCGGCGGCGCCCTGGGCGGCGGCGCGGGTACTGCGGCGGGCAACGCCATGGGCGGCCGTACCGGCGGCCTGGTTGGCGCAGGCCTGGGCGGTGCCGCGGGCGCGGCGCTGGGCGGCAATGTGTCGCGCAGCAATTCGTACGACGATGACCGCCGCTACTACAAGCGCAGCAAGCATCGCCGTCACCGTCACGACGACTGATCAGGTAGAGAAATTGAGAACGGGCCCATGAGGCCCGTTTTCTTTTGAGCTTTCTTTTGGCTTATCTTCTGGCTACTCCCGGTGCCGGAAAACAAAAAGCCCGTACCGGTTGGTACGGGCTTTTGCCGGAATACCTTGCGAATCAGAGCTTGGCGCCGTCGGAGTACACGTCAAACGACTTGGCGCCGTCCGCGAACGGATCGAACTTGCCAGCCTTGGCACCATCCGTGAACGTATCGAACTTGCCGGCCTTCGCGCCGTCGGTGTACGGGTCGAACTTCGTGGCCTTGGCGCCATCGGTGTAGGGGTCGAACTTGCCAGCCTTGGCAAATGCGGGGGCTGCCGACAGTGCGACGGTCATTGCAGCAATCAGGGCGATCTGGCGCTTCATGGCGATTCCTTCACTTTCTTGAGGATGCCGTGAATTCTGGGAATTGCTGCGTCGCGGCATCGAATAGTGGGATATTAGGCATTTCCCTGATATGAATAAATATTCCCGTCCACAATGATTGATTGTGGTTTCAACAATAAACTACCCGTATCGTGTAAAAATTCACGGCGGAAACGGGAGACTATGTCATGGATCGGCTGCAATCGATGCGCGTTTTCGCCAAGGTCGTCGAGCTTGGCAGCTTTGCCCGTGCGGCGCAGCAACTGGAAATGTCCAACGCCGTCGTCACGCGCTACGTGGCCGATCTGGAAAGCCATCTTGGTACGCGGCTGCTCAACCGCACCACGCGCAGCCTATCCCTGACCGACGCCGGAGAAACCTATCTCCAGCGCTGTGCGCAGATCCTCGAGGATGTCGAGGAGGCCGAGTCGATTGTCACGGCACGTAGCCAGTCACTATCCGGCACACTGCGGCTGGTAACACCGGTCATGTTCGGCCTGCACCTGCTGCCACATACGCTGGAGCGTTTCCAGCGGCTCTATCCCGATGTGGTGTTCGACGTGCAGTTGTCCGACCGGATGGTCGATATCGTCGAGGAGGGTCGCGACGTTGGCGTGATGCTTTCCGACCTGGGCCTGGGCTCGCACCTGGTGGCGCGGCCGCTGATCTCGGCCGAGATCGTGCTGTGCGCTTCACCGGGCTACCTGCGCGAGCACCCGCCGCTGCGCACTGCTCACGACCTGACCAACCATCGCGCCATCGCGATGCGGCTGCCGACCGCGGAACATGAATGGACGCTATCCGGCCCCGAGGGCGAGGTGACCGTACCGATTCGCCCGGGACTGCTCTGCAGCAATGCGGAACTGGCCCACCAGGCAGCGTTGGCCAATATGGGGATCGCCATGCTGTCGTCCTACCTGGCGCGGCCCAATATCGAGGCCGGCCGGTTGATGCATATCCTGCCGCAATATCAATTGCCACGCCGCGACGTCAGCGTGGTCTATCCAAGCCGCAAATTCCTGCCCACCAAGGTGCGCGCGTTTATCGACTTCCTGCTTGAAGAAGGTCAGCAACGCGCCGGCGAGACTGTCGGCAAAACCTTCCACAAATAGAAAAAGAAAACGGCGAGGTGGAAACCTCGCCGTTGTCATGTCGCCATCGCGGGCAGCCATCGCGCGCAATCTGAAGACCAGTCTTACTCTTCAGCTTCCGCAGTCTGCTTGGGCGTGGCGCGCGTCTTCTTGGCGGCCGCCGTTTTCGCAGCGGCGGTCTTGCTTGCCGCGGTCTTCGTTGGGGCCTTCGTGGCTGTCTTCGTCGCAGCCTTCTTGGCCGGCGCCTTCTTGGCGGCAACCTTCTTCGCCGGCGCGGCTTCCGCCTCCTCGGCCTTGCCAGCCGACTTGGCTGCGGTCTTCGAAGCCGTCTTGGCCGCGGTCTTGGCCGCCGCACCGGCCTTCGGCTCGCGTGCCTCGAACTCGAAGCCGATCTTGCCGTCAGGTTGCTTGGCCAGGAACGCCTTGAAGTTGCGGCCCGTACGCGATGACTTGAAACCGGTCAGCAGATCGGTCTTGCCATTGGTCAGCAGCTTGCCAATCTGTTCGCGCGAGATTTCCTGCTGCAGGATGATCTTGCCCGTCGTGAAGTCACAGGATTTCTCGCTACCGACCGCGTTCTCGCAGACGTACTTCATGCCGTGCTCGTAGACTGAGCCACTGCATTTCGGGCAATGGCCCACCGGCGTCTGCTCGCTGAAATCGATCGGTTCACCGTCGCCTTCGTCGTCGTTCTGGCCGAAGTCGAACTCCATCTTCCAATGGGCATCGTCATCCTTGGCCAGCTTCAGGATGGCCGCGAACGGACGACCCATCTTGCTGCGGAAACCCTGCAGGGGGCCGATTTCCTTCTTCAGCAGCAGTTCCTCGACTTCCTCGATCTCGAACTGGCGTCCGCCGGGGATCTTGCTGATCGAGAACTCGCAGGCCGTGCAGGCAAAGCGGCGGTAGTTTTCCTTGACCTGGCCGCCGCACTGCGGGCACGGCGTGTCCAGCGTCGCGTAGTCGCCCGGGATCGTGTCGCTGTCGTACTCCTTGGCACGCTTGACGATCTGCTGCGTCATCTGCGCAATCTCGCGCATGAACTCGTCACGCTTGAGGCGGCCACGCTCGATCTGCGACAGCTTGTGTTCCCACTCGCCGGTCAGTTCGGCCTGCGTCAGTTCCAGCACGCCCAGGCCGCGCAACAGCGTCATCAGCTGGAACGCCTTGGCCGTCGGGATCAGCTCGCGGCCTTCGCGCACCAGGTACTTTTCGGTCAGCAGGCCTTCGATGATGGCCGCACGCGTGGCTGGCGTGCCCAGGCCCTTGCCGGCCATGGCCTCGCGCAACGCATCGTCGTCCACCAGCTTGCCGGCGCCTTCCATGGCCGACAGCAGTGTGGCTTCGTTATAGCGCGCGGGCGGGCGCGTGGTCAGGCCCACGGCCTCGACCTTGTCGGTCTTGACCTTCTCGTCCTTCTGCACCGGCACCAGGTTGGCGTTGTCGTCCTTGCCCTGCGCCTCGCGACCATAGATCACGAGCCAGCCCGGGTTGACCAGCACCTTGCCTTCGGTCTTGAAATGATGGCCCGCGACCTCGGTAATGCGCGTGGTGACCTGGAACTCGGCCGCCGGGAAGAACACCGCCAGGAAGCGGCGCACGACCAGGTCGTACAGCTTCTGCTCGGGCTCGGACAGGTTCTTCGGTGCCTGCAGCGTCGGGATGATGGCGAAGTGGTCGCTGATCTTGCTGTTGTCGAAGATCCGCTTGTTCGGCTTCACCCAGCCGCTCGACAGGATCTTCTTCGCATGCGGCAGATAGTTCGGCGAGCTGTCGGCCAGCATGTCCATGGTCTGCTTGACCGTGTCCAGGTAATCCTCGGGCAGTGCACGGGCGTCGGTACGCGGGTACGTCAGTACCTTGTGCTTTTCGTACAGTGCCTGCGCCAGGCCCAGCGTGTTCTTGGCCGAGAAGCCGAAACGCGAGTTGGCTTCGCGCTGCAGCGTGGTCAGGTCGAACAGTGCCGGCGACTGCTGCGTGGACGGCTTCGATTCCTCGGAGACGGTGCCCGGCTTGTCGCGGCAGGCCGCCACGATGCTCTTGGCCTCGGCCTCGCTCCACAGGCGCGAATCGCGCGCCTCGGGGTCGAATTCGTTCTTCTTGAACTTGGGGTCGAACCAGCGCCCCTCATACAAACCCGCGGCAGCGATAAATTCGGCGCGCACTTCCCAGTAGTCGCGCGGCACGAAGTGTTTGATCTTCTCCTCGCGCTCCACCACGATCGACAGCGTCGGGGTCTGCACGCGGCCCACGGTAGTCAGGAAGAACCCGCCACCCTTGCTGTTGAAAGCCGTCATCGCGCGCGTGCCGTTGATGCCGACCAGCCAGTCGGCCTCCGAGCGGCAACGGGCCGCATCGGCCAGCGGCAGCATGTCCTCGTCTTCACGCAAGGCGACAAAGCCGTCGCGAATCGCCTGCGGCGTCATCGACTGCAGCCACAGCCGGCGCACCGGCTGCTTCGCCTTGGCCTGTTGCGCGATCAGGCGGAAGATCAGTTCCCCTTCGCGCCCCGCGTCACAGGCATTGATCAGCGCCGTCACGTCCTTGCGCTTGATGAGGCGGTTCAGTACCTTGAGCCGCGACTCGGTCTTGGCAATCGGGCGCAGGTCGAAGTGCGGCGGGATCACCGGCAGGTTGGCGAAGCTCCACTTGCCTCGCTTGACCTCGTACTCGTCGGGCGCGGCGATTTCCACCAGGTGACCGACGGCCGAAGACAGCACGTAGTCGTCGCTCTCGAAGTATTCGTCGTGCTTGGTAAAGCCCCCGAGGGCGCGCGCGATATCGGCGGCGACCGATGGCTTTTCCGCGATGATGAGGGCTTTAGACATTCAACGGGTCCTTGCGGCACGGCTCCCATAAGGGCAGCCAGCGCCTCTTGAAATTCACAGCAAACTATGTAAACAGCACGCCTGGGCTTTGAGGCGCCAATAATAAGCGCGGTTCCGACGGGCGTGCAAGCAATCGGCACCCCGGCGACCTGCCCGCGCTCAACCTTGGCCAGTGTTCGGCTCACGCAACCAGGACAGCACTTCGGGAAACTCCGACGCCGCAGCACGCATTGCGGCGCCTCTTGCCAGCATCCGGTCCAGCACATCAAGGTGCGGCAACACGGTTCCGTAAAAATGCGGTGCGCCGCCAGCAATGGGCTGAATCAATACAGTAGGAAAATTTTCGATGTCGATGTCCTCGCCCAGTCGATCCGAATGGGTTTCGATATCGATCCAGACAAAACAGTCGTTCGGATAACGCGCTGCCAGCGCCACAAAACCGGCCAGATACTCCTTGCAGGTCCCACACCATTCCGCGCACAGACAAGCCACCAGCCTGCCTTGTGGACGGGCAGCCAGGGCTTGGCGCAGGGCAGCAGGATCTTGCTCGGGAAAGTAAACGGCCATTTCAGTCGAAATATGAGACGAAGGCGATACCGCGGATCATGCCAGACGCCGGAACCGGTTGCCTGGCAGCCGCTCGACCTCACCGTCCAGCTCCATCTGCAAAAGGGCGGCCGACACTTCTGCCGCCGCCATGCCGGTCCGTTCGCACAAGCCGTCGAGCGTGACAGGATCATAGGCGAGGGCGGCCAGAAACACGTCGCCGCTGGCCGACGCGGGAGCGGGGGCGCGATCCACTTCTGGCGCGCATGCCGGCCCGGGCAGCCGAGCCAGATCGGCAAACTCCTCCAGCACATCGGCGGGAGACTCTACCAGCTTGGCCCCCTGGCGGATCAGCTTGTGACAGCCGCGCGCCAGTTCGGCATGGATCGACCCGGGAATTGCGAACACCTCTCGCCCCATCTCCGAAGCCAGCCGTGCCGTGATCAGCGAGCCCGACCGCTCGGCGGCTTCCACCACCAGCACACCCCGCGCCAGTGCCGCAATGATGCGGTTACGGCGCGGAAAATGGTTCGGCCTGGCGGGCGTACCCAACGGAAACTCGCTGACGATGGTTCCGCCCGCGGCAATGATCTGGTGGGCCAGTGTGTGATGGCGCGCCGGATAGACGATGTCCACGCCCGTACCCACTACTGCGACCGTACCACCGGTCCCCTCTAGCGCGGCCGCATGTGCCGCTGCGTCGATACCGAGCGCGAGCCCCGACACCACGGTCAGGCCAGCCTCCGAAAATGCCGAGGCAAATGCATGCGCATCGCGCGCGCCCTGGGCCGTGGCCTGGCGGGCGCCCACCATACCGAGCGACTGGCCATGCAGGCGCGCCACATTGCCATTGATATAGAGCAGCAGGGGTGGATCGGCGAGGTCGAGCAACCGTGGCGGATAGGCGGCGTCTGCCATCGTCACCAGGGAATGGCCCGGCATGTCCAGCCACTGGAGCGTGCGAGCAATGCGCGCGCTGATGGCGGCATCGGGCGCCGCGCACAAGGCGCTGGCCACTGCAGGCTCCGCCACCTCGCGCAGGCGTGCGGCATCCTGCGCCAGCACACCTTGCGGCAGGCCGAATGCGGCCAGCAGGCGTCGGCCGGTCTGGGCGGAAACGCCTGGCGTAGCCGTCAGTCGCACCCAGGCGGCTACTTCGGCAGGTTCGCGGGTCGATTCGGTCATCGGAAACGCGGCAGGGCGTGCCAGATGGCACGCGCCCGCCGGTTACTGCGGCGTCGTGGCCAGGTCGCCCACCTTCATCACGTTGGTTGCATCGGTCACCAGCGCATAGGCCAGGCCCGGGAAGACGCGATAGACATAGGCCAGGCCATAGCGATCGTCCGGCAGCGTGATGGTGCGATTGCGGTCAGTCGAGTCCGTCACCTTGCCGCCCGTGCGGGACAGCGCCAGCACATGGCCCGGCTCCAGGCCGGCATTCGCGCCGAGGTTCAGCACCACCACCTGCTTGGCGCCGCCGTACTCCACGCCGCCATACACGGCAGCAATGCGTGCCTGTACATTGCTGTCGGGCGCATGCGGGACGTAGCGCACCAGTTCACGCTCGGGCTGAGGCAAAAGCAGCGATCCGGCGCCCATCTCACGCGGCGACTGGGTGGCCTGCACCGTCGTCACGGCATCGGGGCCTTCCGGGCCGCGCATCACCCGCACGCTGCCCTGGTATTGCGCCTCAAAGCCGATCACGGCCTTGGTTACGGGATCCCGCACCGGCAGTGCCGGCTGGTAGGCCTGCCAGTCGCTGCCGACCGATGCGTCGGTCGTCGCGATGCCACGCGCATAGCCGGTATCGCCACGCCCCATGTAGACGCGCGCATCGGTCAAGGCCACGATGCGGGCGGAAGTGTCCACCGTGTTCTGGTCGACCACCAGCGGGCGCATCAGGAACGGCTCGATATCGGATGCCGGAATGCTCAGGATGGCGTCGCCGTTGGCCCCTTCGCCGCGCACGCGCGGTGACAGGCGCGCATCGCCGCTGGCGCCGCCTGGTGCCGTGGTCGACAGGTAGGCCCGGCCGTCGCGCTGCACCAGGTAAAGAATCTGGCCCGGATAGATCAGGTGCGGGTTGCGGACCTGCTGGCGGTTCATGCCCCACAGCGCCGGCCAGCGCCAGGGCTGGCGCAGGTACTGGCCCGAGATGCCCCACAGCGTATCGCCGGAGCGCACCGTATACTGGCTCGGCGCATTGGGTGCCAGTTCGCCAACCGGGATACCCTGCTGGGCCGTGATGTCGGCCTGGGCCTGCTGCGCCGAAGAGACGCTCAGGTCGGCTGCCTGGACCGCCATGGCAGCCCCTGCAGTGACGCCTGCGGCACATAACATGGCGAGGGTGAACGCGTGCAGCCTGCGGCCCGACGCCGCCTGTTCTTTGGTAAGATCGCGCATTTTCCTGAACCGGTCGGGAGAACGACCGGATTGACCCTAGGTAGAGCGTGCCTGCTGCGGCGCGCCTTGAATTTTTGTACTAGCGCCCCGATTCTGCATGGAAACCCCGCACGCCGCAACGGCGGTCGGGCAGTGGACAGCACCCGGCGTTGCGCCCGAGCATCATGGCCAAACTCGACATCCTCACCTATCCCGATCCTCGCCTGCACAATGTGGCCAAGCCCGTGGCGGTGGTGGACGATCGCATCCGCAAGCTCGTCACGGACATGGCCGAAACCATGTACGAAGCGCCCGGAATCGGCCTGGCCGCCACGCAGGTGGACGTCCACGAGCGCGTCATCACGATCGACATCTCCGAGTCGCGCGATGCGCTGATGGTTTTCATCAACCCGGAAATCATCTGGGCCAGCGATAACCGCAAGGTCTGGGAAGAGGGCTGCCTGTCGGTGCCCGAAGTCTACGACCGCGTGGAACGGCCGGACCGCGTCAAGGTACGCGCGCTCAACGAAAAGGGCGAGACGTTCGAGATCGAGGCCGACGACCTGCTGGCTGTATGTATACAGCACGAGATCGACCACCTGAATGGCAAGGTGTTCGTCGAATACCTGTCGCCGCTCAAGCTCAACCGTATCAAGAGCAAGCTCCAGAAGCGCGTACGCGCGCGCATGTAAGGATGTAACAGTCGGGTGCCATGGAAGTGGCGTCTGCTATCGTTACACCTTCCGAAGACCATTCACGTACCGGCCGCTATGCGGCCGGTGTCGTTTCCATCGCGGATTTCTGCCATGACTCAAGCCCAGCCACTGCGCGTCGCGTTTGCCGGCACCCCCGAATTTGCGCGCGTTGCCCTTGAGGCCATCCACGCCGCCGGATTTCCGGTGGTGGCCGTCCTGACCCAGCCCGATCGCCCCGCCGGCCGTGGCATGCAACTGCAGGCCAGTCCGGTCAAGCAGTTTGCCGTGGAAGCCGGGCTGGGCCCGGTGCTGCAGCCGCGCTCGCTGCGCCGCAACGGCAAGTACCCCGAGGAAGCCGGCGCGGCCGTCGACACACTGGCGCAGATCGCCCCCGATGTCATGGTGGTGGCAGCCTACGGACTGATCCTGCCCGCGGAAGTCCTGGAGCTGCCGCGCCATGGTTGCCTGAATATCCACGCCTCGCTGCTGCCGCGCTGGCGCGGTGCGGCACCGATCCACCGCGCGATCGAAGCCGGCGATGCCGAGACCGGTATCACGCTGATGCAGATGGACGAAGGGCTGGACACCGGCGCCATGCTGTCGCGCGAAGCGGTGCCGATCGGCCTGCAGGACAGTACCGGCAGCCTGCACGACACGCTGGCGACCCTTGGCGGACGCATGATCGTGGACGCGCTGCGCGAACTGGCGGCCGGTCGGACGCTGGCTGCCACCCCCCAACCCGAAGCCGGCATTACCTACGCCGAAAAGATCGCCAAGGACGAAGCACCGCTTGACCTCACCCGGCCCGCCGCCGTATTGGCCAGCCAGGTGCGCGCGTTCAACCCGTTTCCGGGAGCCACGGTCCAGGTGGGCGATACCGTGATCAAGTGCTGGCAGGCGTTGCCACTGGCGGCGTCGGGCAGCCTGCCGCATCCGCCGGGCACGGTACTGGCGGCCGATGCTGCCGGCGTGATCATTGCCTGTGGCGAGGGCAGCGCGCTGCAGGTCACCGAACTGCAGAAGCCCGGCGGACGCCGCCAGCCGGCGCAACAGTTCCTGCAAGCCATGCCGCTGCCGCCGGGCACGCGCTGCCTGGTGACGGGCGCGACCGCATAAGCGCCTTGCATTGCACATCGCAGCTAATGTCCCTGCAGGCTTAAAACCCTGCAACCAGCATTGAATTTCTGGGCTCCTGACCCTATCTAACCGTCAACGCGTAGCCGCAGGGCGGGTACGCGCCGGGAAATCCCGGACGATTAGCCCTGAACGATTTGGAGACCAAACCATGTTCAACTGGGTCAAGACCTTCATGCTGATGGCAGCCATCACGGCGCTGTTCATCGTCATCGGCGGCATGATCGGCGGACGCAGCGGCATGATGTTCGCGCTGCTGATCGCGCTCGGGATGAACTTCTTTTCCTACTGGTTCTCGGACAAGATGGTCCTGCGCATGTACAACGCGCAGGAAGTGGATGCCAGCACCGCGCCGCAGTTCTACAACATGGTGCAGGAACTGGCACAACGCGCCGGCCTGCCCATGCCGCGCGTGTACCTGATCAACGAGGACGCACCAAACGCGTTTGCCACGGGCCGCAACCCCGACCATGCGGCGGTAGCCGCCACCACGGGCATCCTGCGCGTGCTGTCGGACCGCGAGCTGCGCGGGGTGATGGCCCACGAGCTTGCGCACGTGAAGCATCGCGACATCCTGACCTCGACCATCGCCGCCACCATGGCCGGTGCCATTTCCGCACTGGCCAACATGGCGATGTTCTTTGGCGGGCGCGATGCAAATGGCAACCGGTCCAACCCGATTGCCTCGATCGCGGTGGCGATCCTGGCACCGCTGGCGGCATCGCTGATCCAGATGGCGATCTCGCGCTCCCGCGAGTTCGAAGCCGACCGTGGCGGCGCCGAAATCAGCGGTGACCCGCAGGCGCTGGCCAGTGCGCTGGACAAGATCCATCGCTATGCGCAGGGCATTCCGTTCCAGGCGGCGGAAGAACACCCGGCCACGGCGCAGATGATGATCATGAACCCGCTGTCGGGCGGCGGCATCGCCAATCTGTTCTCGACCCACCCGGCCACCGAGGAGCGGATTGCCCGCCTGATGCAGATGGCGCAGACGGGCCACTACCCGGCCTGAGCACCAGTTTGACGGCACCGGTCCCGACAACGGGTAAACTGCCCGCTGTGTTCCCTTGGGAACTGGCGGGCAGTTTCATATCCGCCGCATCCTGGCGCCATGGCGCCACCGTTTCTTACGCTGTTTTCTGGATTTTCCGTCTTACCCATGCGCCTGCCTCACGATTCCCTTGCCTTCCAGATGCTCGGTGCCGCCGCGGCCGTTCGCGGCGTGCACGAAGGCACGGCCCTGCCGCAGGCCATCGAGGACGTTGCCACGCATCTGCGGCTGGACCGCGTGCGCGACGCCGCCACGCGTGGCGCCATCCAGGACCTGGCCTACCGTTCAGTGCGCCAGTTCGGCACCACGCGCGCGCTGGTCACGCAACTGGTCACGCGTCCGCCCGGTGCGCTAGTGGATTCGCTGCTGGCCGTGGCGCTGGCCCTGCTGATCGAGGGCGAGGACGGCGATCGCAGCAAGGTAGGCCGGGGCGGCTATTCGCCATTCACGGTCGTGGACCAGGCAGTCAGCGCTGCCGCGTCCGAACCCAAGACTGCGCACGCGCGTGGTCTCGTCAATGCGGTATTGCGGCGCTTCCTGCGTGAACACAAGGCCTTGATGCCTGCCGTGCTGAAGGATGACGAGGCCCGCTGGAACCTGCCGCAGTGGTGGCTCGCGCAACTGCGTCTTGCCTATCCGGACCAGTGGACGACGCTGGCTGAGAGCGTGAATGCGCGGCCGCCGATGACGTTGCGCGTGAATCCGAAGCGCATTTCCGTCCAGCAGTATCTACAGCTGCTGGCCAACGCCGGCATGGCGGGGACTGCGGTAGGCGACCAGGCCGTGAGGCTGGCGCGCGCGTTTCCGGTGTCACAGGTACCCGGCTTCGCCGAAGGCGATGTCTCGGTGCAGGATGCCGGCGCGCAACTGGCTGCGCCGCTCTGCGAAGTTGCCGACGGCATGCGCGTGCTCGATGCCTGCGCGGCGCCCGGAGGCAAGACGGGCCACCTGCTGGAACTGGCGGACATTCACGTGACCGCGGTCGAAAGCGACGCGCAACGCGCGGCACGCATTGACGAAAACCTGGCCCGCCTGGGCCAGCGCGCCGAAGTCATCGTGGGCGACGCCAGCCGTCCGAGCGATTGGTGGGACGGACAGCCATTCGACCGTATCCTGGCCGACGTGCCGTGCTCGGCATCGGGCATCGTGCGCCGCCATCCCGATATCCGCTGGCTGCGCCGTGAAACGGATATTGCGAAACTGATGACGGAGCAACGCCGCATCGTTTCGCAACTGTGGCCGCTGCTGAAACCGGGCGGCATCCTGGTCTACGTAACCTGTTCTATTTTCCCAACGGAAGGCGAGGAGCAGGCGCTCTGGTTTGGTGCGCAGCTACCAGATGCGATACGATTGCAGGCGCCGGGACAGCTCCTGCCCGGTATCAAGGCGCCTGAGACGGCCGGCGGCGCTACCGCCGGCAAGGCAAGCCTGCCATCGGATCACGATGGCTTCTACTACGCCCGCTTCCAGAAACGCGCCTGATACTGCCACGATGCCGAGCCTGTTGCGCCTGTTCGTCCTACGTGCCCCCGGCCGCGCGGTGCGCGAAAGGCCGGCAGCATCGCTGGCCGTCGCACTGCGCGCTTGGTGTGCGGCCGCGCTGCTGCTGTTGGCGCTGTTGTCCCATGCTCCCCAAGCCGGTGCGCAGTTGATCGAGAACACCGAGGCCCGCATCGAGTACCAGGACGGTGCATTCGAGCTGGCCGCGGCGTTCGACTTCGATTTGCCCCCCGCACTCGAAGACGCCTTGCACAAGGGCATCTCGCTCTATTTCGTGGTCGATTTCCAGCTCACGCGTCCGCGCTGGTACTGGTTCGACGAAAAGCCGGTCAATGCCACGCGCTCGGTGCGCCTGTCCTACCAGCCGTTGACGCGGCAATACCGCGTCTCCACCGGCGGGCTGCAATTGCCGTTCAACCGCCTCAAGGGTGCCCTGCAATTCATGCAGCAAGTACGCGGATGGCGCGTATTCGAACGCAGGGACGTCAAGACCGGCGAGACCTATCACGCGGAAACGCGCATGCGCCTGGATCTGTCGCAATTGCCCAAGCCATTCCAGATCAACGCAGTGAACACACGCGAATGGAACCTGTCGTCGGAGTGGAAGCGCTTCAACTACACGGTGCCGACCAATCTCGACGCGCCTTCGCCGCCCCCGGCACCACCACCGGCCCCACCGCCCGTGGCACCGCCCGCACCACCGGCGATGCCGGGGTCCGCACCATCGGCCGCATCGACGCCTTCGGCTGAAATACGCACCCCGTTCGCGCAGACCGTATCGACTGTGCTGTCACCCAACCAACTGGTCCAACCGGCCAGCCAGCCATGAACGGCAATCCGTGGGATAGCAGATTCCGCCGCCTGCTGTATCGCGTGGTGGTCGGGATCATCGTGTTCCTTGCACTGGTACTGGTTGGACTGCTGGCCGGCGCATCGGCCAACACCGAGTTCTTCGACCGCTATTTCACGCTGCTTTTCAAGATCAACCTGGTCGTCGGCGTACTGCTGCTGCTGACCGTTGGCGCGCTCGCACTGACACTCTATATACGCTATCGCCGTGGCAAGTTTGGCACGCGGCTGATGAGCAAGCTGGCGGTGTTCTTCGGCGTGGTGGGTGTACTGCCCGGCGTGCTGATCTACCTGGTGTCGCTGCAGTTCGTATCGCGCAGCATCGAATCGTGGTTTGACGTGCGCGTGGAAACCGCGCTCGAAGCTGGCCTGAATCTCGGACGCTCGACCATCGACAGCCAACTGGCCGACCTGCAAGGCAAGGCGCGACTGATGGCCGATCAGCTCACGGGCTCGTCGGGCATGGCCACGTCGCTGCAGCTCAATCGCCTGCGCGAGCAATACGGGGTACAGGAAGCCGCGATCTTCACGGGCAGTGGCCGCGTGCTGGCCACGGCGTCGAGCAGCTATGCATCGCTGGTACCCGATATCCCGTCCGGCGTACTTGCGGAACAGGCGCGCATGGCTGGCGGCTACGCGGCAGTGGAGGGCGGCACGGATCCTGCGGGTGGCGACAAGCCGCCCGTCAATCTCGACAGCAGCCATCTCTACCGGATCCGGGTCATCATTCCGCTGGGCCCTGCGCCGGCTTCCGCATCGGCCGAGGACCAGGCCAAAGCCAATGCAAGCGCTGCCGCGGCAGCCGCCGCGCGGGCACGCAATACGTTGACCGCGCCAGGCACCCGCTGGGCCGGGTCCGGGCTCTCCATCGAGCGGCGGCCAGAGGATGCGCCGGCCACCGGCTTCGGGCTGGTAGGCGATACCGTGCGCGAGGAACGCTACCTGCAGGTCCTGCATCCGGTGCCGGCCGTGCTGGCGCGCAATGCCGACGAAGTCCAGCGCGCATACCAGGAGTACCAGGAGAAAGCGCTCGGCCGTACCGGCCTGCGCAAGATGTACATCGGCACGCTAACGCTGACACTGTTCCTGGCCGTGTTCATCGCGGTGATGCTCGCGCTGTTGCTGGGCGGGCAGCTGGCGCGGCCGCTGCTGATGCTGCTGCAGGGTACCAAGGAGGTCGCGGAGGGCGATCTTTCGCCGAAGCGTGAACTCAAGAGCCGCGACGAGCTTGGCATGCTGACGCAGCAGTTCAACCAGATGACACGCCAGTTGTCCGAAGCGCGCATCGCGGTGGAAGAGAATCGTGTGGCACTCGAACAATCGAAGGCTTACCTGGAAAGCGTGCTACAGAACCTGACCGCGGGCGTGCTGGTGTTCGACCGCCGCTTCACGCTGATCACGGCCAATCCCGGTGCCGAACGTATTTTCCGGCAACCGTTCGCGGGTGTGCTGGGCCAGCCCGTGGAACAGATTCCCGGCATGGGCGACTTTGCCGACATC
This sequence comes from Cupriavidus sp., assembly GCF_057315035.1. NCBI lineage: Bacteria > Pseudomonadati > Pseudomonadota > Betaproteobacteria > Burkholderiales > Burkholderiaceae > Cupriavidus > Cupriavidus sp. Next base: position 747,081 of record NZ_DBHKYV010000001.1, read on the forward strand.
GTGCGACAGGCATTTTCCGAACAGGCCACGCGTGAAGTTCTGGGCGGTGCGCAGCACTGGCAGAAACAGATCGAACTGCCACAGGGCGATGAGGAACAACCGCTCACATTGCTGGTGCGTGGTGCCCATTTACCGGGCGGCAGCCGCGACGAACCCGGGTATGTAGTAGTGTTCGACGATATTTCCGATGTGATCTCGGCCCAGCGCTCGGTGGCGTGGGGCGAGGTTGCGCGCCGGCTCGCGCACGAAATCAAGAATCCGCTTACGCCGATTCAGCTGTCAGCCGAACGTCTGCAGATGAAACTGTCGCCCAAGCTCGAACACGGCGATGCAGAAGTGCTAAAGCGCGGGGCCACCACGATCGTTAACCAGGTAGCGGCAATGAAACGCATGGTGGACGACTTCCGCGACTACGCGCGCACGCCGCCGGCCGTCATGCAGTCATTGCCGTTGAACAGCCTGGTGGCAGAAGTCTTGCATCTGTACGGGATCGATGATCCCGCCGTGCACGAACATCCGGTGATTCATCCGACGCTGGATGCGGATCTCCCTGAAATCAAGGGCGACCCGACGCAGTTGCGGCAGGTGATTCACAACCTGTTGCAGAATGCGCAGGATGCGGCGGCAGACAACGTGGCAGCCGGTAGGGCGGCGCCCCATATCACTCTGCACACCGAGACTGTAGAATACAAAGATTCTGCCGGCGAAGACCGGCAAGCCGTCAAGTTGTCCATTACGGACAATGGTCCCGGATTTGCACCACGAATCCTGAGTCGTGCGTTCGAACCGTATGTGACCACGAAAGCCAAGGGTACGGGTCTCGGGCTTGCGATGGTAAAAAAGATCATTGACGAACATGGCGCGCGCATCGAGCTGCGCAATCGCATGAACGGTACCGAGATAGTAGGAGCACAGATCTCGATCCTGTTCGTTAAGCTGACTTAGTCAATCTTGCGCGCCGGCGCCTCCGGTAGCGCTGCGGTGGGGTTAAGAGGGGAAGTATGGCAACCATCCTCGTAGTCGATGACGAAATGGGTATCCGGGAACTGCTCTCGGAGATCCTGAGTGACGAAGGACATGTGGTGGAGCTGGCGGAAAACGCCCAGAAGGCGCGCGAGTTCCGCGCGGCCACCACGCCTGACCTGGTACTGCTCGATATCTGGATGCCGGATACCGACGGGGTAACGCTGCTCAAGGAATGGTCGGCACAGGGATACCTGACGATGCCGGTCATCATGATGTCGGGCCACGCCACGATCGATACGGCTGTCGAAGCCACCAAGATCGGCGCGCTGAATTTCCTTGAGAAGCCGATTGCGCTGCAGAAGCTGCTGTCCGCCGTCGAGGCGGGCCTGGCCCGCGGTGTCGAGCGTCCGCGCACGGCACCCGCGACAGCTGTCGCATCCGTAGCAGTGACTGGTGCACCCGATCTGGTTACGGCATCGGCCATGCCAGTCGAAGCGCCCACGGAAGCCGTCACAAACGGCAACCCGTCGCGCGGTGTTCCCGAAGGAGAGATGCAGTTCTCGTTCGACATGCCGCTGCGCGAGGCACGTGACCTGTTCGAACGTGCGTATTTCGAGTATCACCTGGTACGCGAGCACGGCAGCATGACGCGCGTGGCTGAAAAGACCGGTTTGGAACGTACCCACCTGTACCGCAAGCTCAAGCAGCTTGGCGTGGAACTGGGCCGCAACAAGCCGGAACCGACCGAACAGTAGGCGGTGACCTAGAAAACGCTTGACGAGGCCGAATCCCACGGTTATAGTTTCGCTTCTTTGGCCCGGTAGCTCAGTCGGTAGAGCAGAGGATTGAAAATCCTTGTGTCGGCGGTTCGATTCCGTCCCAGGCCACCAGCTTCAAGAAAACGGACGCCCTTGGCGTCCGTTTTTGTTTTTGGGGCTTTCCTACGACTACAAATTCCTGCAATGGATGGCGTGCTTCCGCAGCGCTAATTCCAAAGCGGCAGCGTCACCCACTCAGCCGGAAAACCCATGGTTTGCGGTGTTGCAATCGGAGAGGCTGAGGGAAAGTCGCTCAGCAGAGCCTTAAGTTCTTCCGGCCAGGCGGTCTCAAAGCCTGCGCTCTTCAACAAGTATTGCATCACTGCAAGCGTGCCATAGACGTGAAGCCGGGCACGTTCGTCTTGCCGAAGGTGTTCGAGCTCCGGCACTTCGTTGCGGCCCGGTGGCTTAGGGTTGTCGACAAGCGAGCGATTCCAGAGCCGACTGTGATGAGCACAAATATTCCTCAGGTGGCTGATCGAACGTAGCCAACTTGCCAGCAGGACGGCCCGAGCGACTCCGAACTGGTCCGCAAGCTCGCGCCTATGGGATTCGTTCAGTCCCGCATAGAAATGTGAAAGCAGTCCGAAATCCCATACTTGAAATCCTCCCCGCCCTAAACGACAGGAATTCCTACCGCGCTTAGGCCGCGAGGGCCTGAGTCGCCTCGGTGGGTTCCTGCTTCTTCGAGCGGCCCGACTGCACCGGCTCTCCACAGGCTAACAAGCGCTTTCCGCGCTCTAAAATACTGATCGCGCCGACGTGATCGGCGTTGTTCTTGTACCCGCATTGGACACAGACGAACAGCTCCTGCATCAGTACGAATCTAAACGCTTGGAGTCGTTGCATCGGCCACATGGTACAAGTGGTCTATGAGTAGAGACATTGACATTGGGCAACGGACGGCATTGTGGTGTCTTCGCCAGCGTGTGCGCCGACTTCGAATCAGCGTTGGTTGAGTTCGACGCAGAAGACGACTCCTAAAAGGAGGGCTTCGCCGTCTGCGATCACCAAGCCGCGATCCTTCAGTAGATCGAGCTGCTGCGGATATGTGAGATGCGGCTTCGTATACGGTACTGGCACAAGTGTCCCTCCTCCGTAAACGAGAAAACCCGACCGTGCTTGCGCAGAGGGCCGGGCCGTATTGAGTGCAAGACTAGCCCAAATTTCGCGTGTTGGTAACGTGCACTTAACAAGATGCTAGATTTTTCAGAGTATTCTCAAATCTGCGGCAAGAGGGGCCTGCAACCACTCCTCCTCATCGTCATGCACCATCGCGCTCGAAGAACAATGTGAACCCACGAGGCCAACGTCAATACCTTGACGCCAATCATCGACGCGCAGATGGTCACTGAGGCTCAATTTCCCCATGATTCTATGGCCGATACCGTGACTGGTATCGCAGCCCTGGGACTGTGAAAATTCAGCAAGTGAGCAAGCGCGATGAAGGCACCTACCAGCATCCAGTTCATCAACGGCACCGACGGCTTACCCGCGTTCGTTGTGATCCCCTACGCCGATTACCTCGATACCTATCGCGATGCGCGCGGACTCGAGCGATGATCTGTTTTCCTGCTGCGCATAGGCAGACTGCGAAACGCCGAGGCGCTCGGCCATGACGGCGCAAGGCATCGCGCGAAAAGGTCGCCATGGCACTCGGCATTCGGCCGGAACTGCTCGATATCTGACGCGCTACGCTACCCGAACAACTCCTCGGCCACCGTCGGATGCAGCGGCATCGTCGTCTTCAGGTGCGATGCCTTCACGCCAAGCCTTAACGCCAGCGCAAACGTCTGGATGATTTCGGGAGCGGCGCCATCCATCAGGTGTGCGCCGAGCACGCGGCCGCTGCGGGCGTTAAACACGAGTTTGAACACCGACTGCTGGGCCACGCCGCCAAAGCGGTTTTCCAGCGATACGAAGCGCTTGATCTCGGTACACACGCGTTCGGCCTTGCCGCCCGCTTCCTCGATGGCTTGTGCCTCGGTCAGGCCTACGGCCCCGATCGCGGGTTCGCAGAACACCGCGGTGGGTACGAAATCGAAGTCGGCAATATCGCCGCGCTTGCCGAACAGCCGATCGGCAAGCCAACGCCCCTGCGCGACGGCCACTGGCGTCAGATGGATGTTGTCCGCCATGCAATCGCCGATCGCATAGATCGAACGCACGGCGCTACGGAACTGGCGGTCGACACGAATGCCACCCTTTTCGCCAAGCTTCACGCCCAGTGCTTCGAGACCGAGGCCACTGACATTGGCCTTGCGTCCGATGGCTGCCAATGCCGCCTGCGCACGCACGGTCTGCGTGCGGCCAGGGTTGTTCTCCTGCGTGTAGCAAACCTCGGTGGCGCCGTTCGACTGCGACACCATCGTGACCTTGGTCTGGAAGTGGATGCGCACGCCCTTGGCGGTCAGCGCCTCGGCCAGTGATGCAGCAATGTCGTGATCGAATTTCTGCAGCAGACGATCTTCGCGAACCAGAAGATCCACCTTGACGCCATAGCGCGAGAGGATCGATGCCATCTCTACCGCGATATAGCCGCCGCCAATCACAACGATGGAGCCGGGCACGGTCTGCCATGTGAACACATCGTCCGATGAACTGACCAGTTCACCGCCCGGCACCGGCAATGCAAGCGGACTTGCGCCAGTGGCAATCAGCGTCTTGCCGGCACGGATCACTTCACTGCCGACCACGATATCGCCACGTTCATTGAAATGCGCCTCGCCGTGCCAGATCTCGACACCAGACTCATTGAGCCGCTGCTTGTACGATGCATTGAGCCGCGCCACCTCGGCATTCACACGAACGATGGCGTCGCGCCAGTCTTCTTTCCCACCGGTATGCGACAGGCAGGTCGACAGGATCGATGCCCAGCCGGCGCCGTACGACAGCATCTTCTTGGGCACGCAGCCGCGATTGACGCAGGTGCCGCCAATGGCGTCGCGCTCTACCAGTATCACGCGCGCGCCCAGCATTGCCGCTCGCCGTGCCGCGGCCACGCCGCCGGAGCCAGCGCCGATCACGACCAGATCGGCTTCACGGGCCTTGAGCCGCGTATCGCGCTTGCGGCGCGGCACGCGTTCGACAACGGGTTCCGCGCTGATCTCGCTGGCGCGGCGGCGCGGCTTCTTCAGCGCGCTCGTGGATGCCTGGGTTGCGGTTTCGGGTGATGCCTGACGCTTTGTCATTCATGCCTCCTTGCCTGCGCGGCGCATTGCCGCATACCTAACCATCGACCGGCGCCACGCTGGCGTGTTCCCCTTATGTTGCCGGCAATAATTCCTGCTGGATCGCGGGCCACTCGCGCAGGAACGCTTCCGCGTCGCGCCGGCCCAGTTCGTATGCATGCGTCATCGCCTCGGGCTTGGTGTAGTCCCAACTCGAAATCGGCACACGTTGCGAAGGTTGCAGATAGAGGCGACGCTGGCCGCCCGTTTCGATCACGAAGCGGCGCGGCCGCGGATACAGCCGCGTCACCAGCACCAGCACATTGCCCGGCGTCGCATCGAGCGCATCGACGGGTACGTTGTCGACCAGCCCTCCATCGAGTACGGCACGGCCACCACGACGCAGCACTGGTGTGAACGGCGGCGTCGAGGCCGATTGCAGCAGCAGGTCGGCCAGGTCCTCGGGCGAGCGGCAATCCTGCGCCAGCACGAACTCGGGACGGAAACCAAGCTTGCGTCCCAGCCGCGGATGCAAGGTCTTCAGCAGATGCTTGTCGATGTTGTACGCCAGCAGCCCCGTGGCCACGGCCAGACGCGGACCGCTCCAGCGCGGGATATGCGCCACGCCGATACGAATCTCGGGCGCCTGTTGCAGCCGCTGCAGGCGGTTGTCTCCGAACAGCGAGAGCAGCGCATTCCGGTAGATGCCATAGTGCGGAAACACGCACTCGCGTCGCAGCAGGTTGCCCCAGTACGCATTGCGCGAGTTGTTGGCCAGCACCTCGCGATAGTAGGCCATGGTCTGGTGCGAATCGTGCGCATAGACCATGCATGCAGTGGCCGCGCCAGCCGAGATACCTGCGATGATGCGCGGCCGCAGGTGCAATTCGGGCGCCACGGTATCCCACCATCCGGCCTGCCACCAGCAGCGGTTACCGCCACCGGCAAAGACGATCTGGTCGAATGGCTGGGGAAAAGAGGCTGACGTCGACATGTCCGGAATCAGAGCAACGCGTAAGTGGTAGTGGCTTGCACCGCAAGCTTGCCATCCTGGCCCGTGAGTTCGATCTCGCCGAACACCACGGTCTTGCCCAGACGCAGCACGTTGGCGCGTACCAGTACGTCGCCTTCGATCACGGGGCGCATGAAGTTGGTGGTAAGGCTGACGGTAGTCATCGGCCGGAATTCACCGAGCGCGGCCGCGATGGCCACGATCATCGCCGTATCGGCAGCCGACATCAGCACCTGGCCACACACCACACCGCCGGCATGGCGAAAGTCTTCCTGGAAGGGCAGCAACAGCGTTACGCCGCCGGCGTCGACCGCCTCGGCACGCAGGCCAAGCTGGCGCACCCATGGCGCGAGCACGCGATCCAGCGTGGCGTCGATATCGGCAAGCGTAAAAGTGGATTCGGGCACGGTCCGGTCTCCTCGGCGCGCGACATGTTGTTTGCGCCAATGATACAGGTGCCGGAGGGATATGCTTCTAATGCAACGGGAAGCAGGGGAGAGGGCGGGGTGGTTCTGATTGCCGATGTCGCGTCTTGAGAGGCTGGCCCTCTCCCCCGGCCCCTCTCCCGCGATGCGGGAGAGGGGAGAAACCACAAGTAGTTTATGCGGCGTTGTCGGCTTCGGCGCGCGAGGTCGAGCGGTTGGCATGCCAGCGCAGCACGCGCGGCACTACCACCACGGCTACCGTCATGGCCAGGATGGTGGCCGAGATCGGTTGCTTGATAAACAGGCTCCAGTCGCCCTGGCCAATCGACAGCGCATTGCGCAACTGCTTCTCGGCCATCGGTCCCAGGATCAGGCCTACGATCACCGGCGCGGTCGGGAAATCGAAGCGGCGCATCGCCATGCCCAGCAGGCCGATCACGAACAGCAGCAGCAGGTCGAACCACGACTGGCGGATACCGTATGCACCCAGGCCCGCGAAGATCAGGATGCCGCCGTACAGCAGCGGCGTCGGTACGCGCAACATGCGCACCCACAGCCCGATGGCCGGCAGGTTCAGCACCAGCAGCATCACGTTGCCGATATACAGCGACGCCAGCAAGCCCCACACCAGATCGCCCGAGGTCTGGAACAGCATCGGACCCGGCTGCAGGTTGTAGTTCTGGAATGCTGCCAGCAGGATGGCCGTGGTGTTCGACGTCGGGATGCCCAGCGTCAGCAGCGGGGCCAGCGTAGCCGTCACCGCCGCGTTGTTGGCGGCTTCCGGTCCGGCCACGCCTTCGATTGCGCCCACCTTGCCGAACTCCGCCTTGTGGTTCGACAGCTTCTTCTCGGTGGCGTATGACAGGAACGTCGGAATCTCCGCACCACCGGCCGGGATCAGGCCGAACGGAAAGCCGATCAGCGTGCCGCGGATCCACGCCGGCACCGAACGTTTCCAGTCCGACTTGGTCATGTGTACCGAACTGAGCTTGTTGAACGTGCCGTCCGGTTGCGGGAAGAACGCGTTGAACAGTGCTTCACCCACGGCGAACAGGCCCACTGCCACCACGACGATATCCACGCCGTCATAGAGCTCCTGCACGTTCATCGAGTAACGCGTCTGGCCCGACAGGGAATCCATGCCGATCAGGCCGATGCCAAGGCCCAGGAACAGGCTGGTCATGCCACGCAGCAGCGACGAACCCAGCACGGCCGACACGGTCGTGAAGGCCAGCAGCATGATCATGAAATACTCGCCCGGGCCGAACTGCAGCGCAACGTCCGCAGCAACCGGCGCGAACATCGACAACAGCACCGTGCCGATCGTGCCGGCCACGAACGAGCCGATCGCGGCCGTGGCCAGCGCAGGGCCTGCACGGCCGTTCTTGGCCATCAGGTTGCCTTCCATGGCGGTGACCATGGTCGACGATTCACCGGGCGTGTTCATCAGGATCGACGTGGTCGAGCCACCGTACATCGCACCGTAGTAGATGCCGGCGAACATGATCAGCGCGGCGGTGGGTTCCACCTTGGCGGTCAGCGGCAGCAGCATGGCCACGGTCAGTGCCGGGCCAATGCCAGGCAGCACGCCGATGGCGGTACCCAGGAAGCAGCCCACCAGGGCCCACATCAGGTTGATTGGCGTGATGGCCACGGCAAAGCCGTGCATCAACTGGTTCAGGGTATCCATCTAAAGTTCCTCCCGTTGGCGTTGGGGTACGGGCTCAGAAGCCCGCTACCGGCAGCAGCGGCAGGTTGATGCCGAGCAGGAAATCGAACAGCGCCCACATCGGCACTGTCAGCAAGAGGCCGATCGCGGCGTCGCGCACGATACGGCGGCTACCGTAGCCGCGTGCCACGCACACCATCATCAGCGTCGACGAAAAGACAAACCCCAGCGTGCCGATCAGTGCCATATTGGCCACCAGGCCAATTGCCACCCACAGGAAGCCCTTGAAGTTGTGCGGCGCCGATGGCAACTCGGCATCCTCTTCCGGCATGTTCCTGAAACCGCCGCGCACACCTTGCCAGGTCAGCAACGCGCCGCAGACGGCCAGGCCGATGGCTACCAGCGTGGGCACGAAGCGCGGCGACAGGCCGGCATAACCTTCGTCGCCCGAAATGCCCGGTATTCCGGCAAAGAAAAACACGGACACCGCCAGGACGGCGACACCGATGCAGACATGGGATGGCTTCATGATGGGGCTCTCGGATGGTCCTGCCACCCACGCGGTCACGGGGCCCGGTGACGATATTGGTATGTTTTTCGGTGTTGCGCAGGTGGCGGCACCGGGGCCCCGTGCCGTCCTCCGTGCTGGAACCGATCAATGATCGGCAGCCGGGCGGGAACGACAGGTTGAAACGAACTTCCGCGACAGACTACTGGCTACGGCTGATGCTTTGGTACTTTGATGCTTACTTGGCGACGCCCAGTTCACGCAGCGTGCCACCCAGGCGGGTCGACTCCGCTTCCACGAACTTGCCGAACTCGTCGCCGGTCAGCAGGAACGGGGTCCAGTCGTTCTTCTGAACGGCGTCCTTCCAGACCTGGTTCTCGGTGCCCTTCACCACGGCGTCGATCAGCGCCTTGCGCTGGTCTGCGGTAATGCCAGGCGCGCCATACACGCCGCGCCAGTTGTAGATCTCCACGTTGACGCCCTGTTCCTTGAGGGTAGGAATGTCAGCGGTGCGATCCTTCGACGTCACGGCCAGCGCGCGCATCTTGCCGGTCTTGATGAACGGCAGGAATTCAGACACGCCCGCGATGCCCACCGTCACGTGGCCACCCAGGATCGACGCGGATGCCTCCCCGCCGCCCTGGAACGGCACGTAGTTGATCTTCTTCGGGTCCACGCCAACGTCCTTGGCGATCAGGCCGGCCAGGATGTGGTCGATCGAACCTTTCGAACCGCCGCCCCAGCTCACGCTGCCCGGGTTGGCCTTGAGCTGCGTGGTCAGGTCCTTGAGCGACTTGATCGGCGAGCTGGCCGGTACCGTGATGACCATCGTGTCGGCGAACAGTCGCGCGATCGGCGTGGCGTTCTTGAGCGTGACCGGCGGGTGGTTGGTTTCGATTGCGCCGACCATCACCGCACCCGTCACCACCAGCGCGTTCGGGTTGCCCTTGTCGCTGTTGACGAATTGCGTGAGACCGATGGTGCCACCGGCGCCGCCCTTGTTGTCATAGGACGCGCTCTTGGCCGTACCGGCAGCTACCATCGCCGCACCGATGGCACGGCCGGTCTGGTCGTAGCCACCGCCCGGGTTGGCGCCGATCATCACCTTGAGGTTGTCGACCGCATAGGCCGGAGCGGCCACCACGGCGGCGGCCAGCGTCGCCGAAGCAACGAAGACATGGGTAAAGCGGGCAAGCATGCGAGGCATTGCGGTCTCCTGTCTTTTTTGAATGTGTGGTTGTGCTTTTACGGTTGACTTTGGGTCCGCACGGATACAGCGGTAGCCATGGCCCGGATTCTAGAAGGGTGAAACTGTCAAAACCCTGTCAAAACGTCTGCTTTCGAATCGGGGTTTACGTGGTGTTGTCTGCTTTGTCCGTGGCGTGCCAACCCGCTGCTTGTCGTTTTTTGGCACCGGGGCATGACCCAGATCTGATCTGCACATCTTTGACTTGGCGCGCGTCAGACATCTCACTACGATTGATCTCAGTTGCCTGCCGCACCGACTTTGTCGCGGACGGCGCAGCAGGACAACAACTGAGATGGACCATTGCACAACGATGCGATGGCCGATTCGGGATTTATTTCGGGTAGTTCGGGTGTCAAAAAAGAAGGGTGTCACAGGGGTCAACATGGATACAACGATCAAGGCATCGGACGGCTGGCCGCCGGAGCTCGATGGGGGGGCCGATCGCGGCCTGTGGAAAAGCACCGTGGCCGCTGCCAACCAGGCGCTGGAGGCCGCCAAGGGCATGCAGGCTGCCGTGGGGCAAACGCTCAAGCTGCAACACAAGATCATGGCGTTGCGCGACGAACTGCATCGTGCCGAAGCCGAGCGCGATCTCTATCGCGACCTTCACTCGCGCACTGTCGATGAACTCAATCACACGCTGGACCTGAGTCCTGCCGAATGGCAGCGCCTGCGCGCGGACAACGAAACGCTACAGATCCGGCATCGCGCCTACAAGCTGCTGGTGCAACATTACGCGCGCAGTGGCACACCCATCGATCCAGCTACCTTTGCGGACCAGCGCAGCCGTGTGCAGCAGCACATCCTGTTCCAGCGCCGCAAGGGCATTCCGGTTTCGGTCATTTCCGCCGACGATATCGGGTTCCTGTTGCGCTGAAACTCGCCGAGGAGTCGTCCATGAACTGCCTTATCCCTGGACAGGCGGCGCCGCTGCATTGCCGGCCGGCGCATCCGCCGCGCGTACCTGATTGCGCCCCGCTTCCTTGGCGGCATATAGACGGCGGTCGGCCGTCGCCAGCATGGCATCGAGCGTCTGGCATTCGTCGCTCACGGCTTCTGCGACGCCAATCGACACCGTGAAGTGGATGTGCGTGTCGCCAGTGTCGGCGGCATCGGGGGCCGGCACCACCGCGATCGCCTGCACCGCGGCGCGCAGGCGTTCCGCCGTGGCTGCTGCTTCAGCCAGCGTGGCACCGGGCAGCAGCACGGCGAATTCCTCGCCGCCAAGACGCGCTGGCAGGTCGACCTCGCGGAGGTTGTGGCGCAACACATCGGCCAGCGCCACCAGTACATGGTCGCCGCTGGCGTGACCCCATCGATCATTCACACGTTTGAAGAAATCGATGTCGAGCATCAGCATGGCCAGTGGCTGGTGAGCGCGATCAGGCTCGCGGCTTTGCTCGCGGTCCCGGCGCGCGGATTCCCTGCCGAAGAGTTCACCAAAATGCCGACGGTTGGCCAGGCTTGTCAGCGGATCGGTCTCGGCAAGCTGTTGCAGCCTCTCGCCGGCGGCCAGGTAATGTCTGAACAGCAGCGTCACCACGCGCAACGTCACGAACATCAGTAGCGGCAGTGCCAGCCAGATCGCCAGCAATGGGGTACTCGTGCGCTGCAGTACCGCGCGATAGACCTCGCGGTCGGTCAGCGTGTCCAGCATCAGCCAGTTGCCCAGATGCCCCACACCCTGGAAGAACAGGTATTTGCCATTGGCATGGCGCATGCCCGAGCCGGCATCGAACAGGTCTTGCAGCGGCACGCTGCGCCATACGGGATCGATATCGTCTGGCCAGCGCAGGCTGGTTCCGGCGACCGGGCGGCTCGATACGATGATGTCACCTTTGCGATCCATCAGGAAGCGCGCGGATTCCATTTCTTCCGGCGTACCGATCAGCGTGCGCAGATGTTGCAGGTCGACGTCGACAGCAACCGCGCCACGAAAGCGGTTCTGCACGTAGACCGGGATGCTCAGCGTGGTCCGCAATTTCGTACTTTCGAATTGCGTGTAGACCGGCGCCCAGCGGACGCCGCGCTCCGGATCGTTTTCCGGCAGCAGGTCACGGTAGTACGGGATGCTGCTGAAGCGACGGAGCAGGGCGGGGGCCTTGTCTGGTGCAAGCATCGGATACGTGACGTAGATGCCGTTGCTTGAAATGAAGCTCACATTGCCTTCGGCGCTGGTGAACTGCAGGTTCTGGTTCAGGCTCAGCACATGGCTCAACTGGCGCGCGGCGAACAGGTCCGCACGCAGATCGTCATCGCGGCGCGCGAAGCCCTCGAGGCCTTCCAGCGTTCCGGCAGACACGCCGATCACGGGCGCATCGCCCAATGGCACCGGCATTTGCCACACGGGTTCATTGCGCGAGCGGAAAGCCTGCTCGATAGCGGGATCGAAAGGCACTGCGTCAGGGCCCTGCTGGATCGCGATCAGCTGCTGCGCGTAGTCGCGCACGAATGCGAGCTTGAAGCGCTCGGCGGAGAAGACCGCGTCGACACCGAGTGCGCGCAAGGTGAGGTCATGCTGCCGGCTCGAGAGAACGCGTTCCTTCAGCAGGTACAGGTCCCTGATACCGACGGCGAGCATCAACAGCATGGCCAGGCTGAAGCCCACCACCACCACGCGCTGTGGATGCATGAGGGCCGCGCGCGGCAGCCAGCGCGGGCGCGGCAGCAATTTGCGCCATGACATCGAACGTCTCCCCGGCAAGGCCCGCGCGTGGCGGACGTGAAAACGCGTTCAGCTTGCAGCGTGCAACATCGATAGCGGCCAGGCACTGCGCGGCGCTCGGCACAGTGTAGTGCAGGCACGCGTTGCGTGCCATCGCGCAGGCTTGCCGGGTAGCCTGCGCGATAACGTGGAACTCAGCGTGGTTCGGTACGGAAGTACAACAACGCGACGGCGGGCAGCGCAAACCCGATCCAGCTTGCGAGCGGCCAGCCGGCATGCGCATAGGCCCATGCGCCGACCGACGATCCGATCGCACCGCCAGTGAAGAAGATGGCCATGTAGAGGCCATTGAGACGGCTGCGATGTTCGGCGGATAACGCGAAGATGGCACGTTGGCCGATCACGAGATTGGTCGATACCGCGAAGTCGAGCAGCACCGCGGCCGCCGTCAGCGACAGCAACGACAGCAGCGAGCCTTCTGCCCCCACACGGCTCAGCAGGAAGGAGCCGGCGCCGAGCACCAGTGCCAGGGCAGTCATCTGGCGCCCATGGCCGCGATCGGCATAGCGGCCCGCCATCGGTGCGGCAATGGCGCCCGCCACACCCACCAGCGCGAAGATCGCAATGCCGGTCTGCGACATACGGAACGCGGGACCTGCCAGGTAGAGCGGCGTGGTGGTCCAGAACAGGCTGAAAACCCCAAACATGCTGGCCTGGTACGCCGCCCGGCGACGCAGCACCGGTTGTGTACGCAGCAGATGGATCATCGAACCAAGCATCTGCACATAGCTGACGCCGGGCGCGGGTTGGCGCCGCGGCAGCTTGCGCGCCAGCACCACGCCCAACAGCAGCATGGCCACCGCGGAGATGGCGAAGATCGCATGCCAGCCGAACAGGTCCGCAACCAGGCTCGATACCGGGCGCGCCAGCATGATGCCCATCAGCAGTCCGGCAGTGACATTGCCCACCACACGCCCGCGCTCATGCTCCGGAGCCAGATGCGCGGCAAAGGGCACCAGTACCTGTACCGCCACCGAACACAATCCGATCGCACAGCCGGCGATCAGGAACACGCTTGCGTGCGTGGCCAGCGCGGCGGCTACCAGCGCCACGGCACAACCGCCAATCAGCGTCAGTACAAGCTTGCGGTTCTCGACGATATCGCCCAGCGGCACCAGCAATAGCAGTCCGGCGCAGTAGCCAATCTGGATCAGCGTCACGATCAGCCCCGCGATTGCAGGGGACAGTTGCAGCGCGTGTGCAATCGGCCCTACCAGCGGCTGGGCATAGTAGAGGTTGGCAGCGAGCATGCCGCAGGCCACGGCCAGCAGCGGCGTGATCCAGGCGGCTGGCGCGGCAGATCGTTGTCCGCTGTCGGTGATGGAAGCGGCGGAGGAGGTGGGAGTGTTTGTGGACGTGGGCATCGGCGGAATCCGGGCGCCTGGGGAAGCCGCCGATTCTACCGGGAGATAGATAGAGACGTATGACGTGGGGTTATTACGGTTGCGCCCAGTACGTTACATCACGGCGCGTCACGTCACATCGTCGTCGAAATGAAACTCTTCCTGGACCGGCGCCGGATTGTCGCCCTGGTCGGCGGCGGGCAGCAGCGCACTGACACGGACGCCCAGCAGGCGGATGCGGCGCTCCAATGGAATGCGCTTGAGGCACTCGGTTGCGCCGCGGCGGATCGTGGCGCCGTCAGCGGTATGCGCGGTCATCGTTAGGTCGCGCGTCACGGTGTGGAAATCGTCAAAACGCAGCTTGATGCCGACCGTGCGGCCCACGTAGCCCTTGCGCCGCAAATCATCGGCCACGCGCATGCAGAGTTTCGTGAACTGTTCCGACAACAGCGGCCGGTCGGTGCGCGGGTGCAGGTCACGCTCGAACGTGGTTTCGCGGCTCATCGACTTGGGCTCGGAACTCACCACCACCTGGCGCTCGTCGCGGCCATGCGCCACCTCGACCAGCCAGCTTGCGTAGTTACGGCCAAAGTGGGCTTGCAGCACGCTCTGGTCCGCCTCGGCCAGATCACCGACCGTCTCGATACCGATTGCCTGCAGCTTCTCGGCGGCCTTCGGTCCAATGCCATTGACCTTGCGCGCAGCCAGCGGCCAGATCCGGGTCGGGATATCGGCGGGAGTGAGAATGGTCAGGCCATCAGGCTTGTCCAGCTCCGAACCGATCTTGGCCAGCAGCTTGTTGGGTGCCACGCAAATCGAGCAGGTCAGGCCCGTCGCTTCATTGACCGCCGCCTTGATACGGCCAGCCACCTCGCGCGCCTCACCCTCGATATCAGTCAGATCGATATATATCTCATCGATTCCACGATCTTCTATCTGTTCGGTGAATAATCTGACCGCCGACTTGAATAGCCCCGAGTAGCGGCGATAGGCATCGAAATCGGTCGGCAAGAGGATTGCGTCGGGTGCAAGCTTGGCCGCCTTCATCATGCCCATGGCGGAAAACACCCCCAGCGCACGTGCTTCGTAGGTGGACGTGGTCACCACGCCACGCCCAACGTAGTCCCGCAAGCGCGCGTAGCGCCGCGATCCATCGGGCAGCGTTTCAGGAATTGCATTGCGGCCACCGCCAATCACCACCGCATGGCCGCGCAGGTCGGGATAGCGCAACAGTTCGACTGACGCGTAGAACGCGTCCATGTCGAGATGGGCAATTCGCCTGGCGGTCGGGGGCATGAAGGCGTTTCTATACTGTATAAACGTACAGTATAGTGTGGCAACCTGATTCGCGGAACGGGCGCACGCGCAACATCGCGAGACTATTAGCGGGAATTATTGAATCTGCTTAATTTTTTAATTATCAATTTGTCGCATCGATAATTCGCTTAGGCGTCAGCCGGCTCATGAGCACCCCCTCCGCAGCGTAGATGGCCAGCGAGATCCAGATCAACGCATAGCCAATCTGCTTCTGCGCCGGGAACGGCTCGTGATAGAGCCAGATGCCGAGCAACAGCTGGATGGTCGGGCCAGCGTACTGCAGCAGGCCGAGCAGCGAGAGCGGAATACGCCGCGCGCCGGCCGCAAAAAACAGCAGCGGCACCGCCGTGATCGGGCCGGCCAGCAGCAACAGGACCTGCGTACCCGGTGCTGCGCTGCGTGTGGTGTCGTGGCCGGTCAGGAACAGCGTGCCCAGCGCGACCGCGGCCAGCGGAAACAGGATCAGCGTCTCCAGCGACAGTCCTTCGAGCGCACCAAGCGCGCCGGTCTTGCGTAGCAGGCCATATCCGCCAAACGAAGCGGCCAGTCCCAGTGCAATCCAGGGTAGTTGCCCCGCAGACCATGTCAGCCAGAGCACGCCAGCCGCCGCAATGGCAATTGACAGCCACTGTCCCCAGCGCAGCCGTTCATGCAGCAACAGCACGCCAAGCAGCACGCTGAATAGCGGATTGATGAAGTAGCCCAGACTGGCATCGACCACGCGATCGGCCGATACCGCCCAGATATAAAGGAACCAGTTGCAGCACAGCAGGCCGGCACTGGCCGCGAAGTTCAGGATCAGGCGCGGATTTGCCGCCACTTCGCGCAGCCAGCCGAAATGCCGGCGCCATAGCAGGATCGCCCCGAGGAATACCAGCGACCACACCATGCGGTGCAGCAGGATTTCCAGGGGCGCCACGCCGTGCAGCGATTTGATGTAAAGGGGCAGCAGGCCCCAGATGATGTACGCCAGCAGGGCGTAGAAGATGCCGAGTTGCATGGGAATGTCCCGGGTAGATGTCCGGTTGTGGGGCGGATTCTACCGGGGTGGCGCAAACGGCGTTGGCTCGCGGTTCAAGCCTGGGGGTGGGCAAGAGGGCGGGGCCCTTCAGGTCGGCCCCCGTTATGCATACCCATGTGCGGAACGGGGGGCAACTGCCTGCTTACAGCTTGCGGGCGAAGCTGAACTGCGAGAACGCCTGCTCGGCCACGTTGAACCACGCGGCCTCGTTGTTGCGGAACACGCGCCAGTCGTCAAAGATCTTCTTGAACGATGCGTTCTTGGCGCTTTCCTCGGCGTACGCTTCCTGCGTGGCCTTGAAGCAGGCCTCCATGATCTCCTTCGAGAACGGACGCAGCTTCACGCCGTTTTCCAGCAGGCGGGCCAGCGCTTGCGGGTTCACGGTGTCGTACTTGGCCATCATGTTGGTGTGGGCCTCGATGGTGGCCGTTTCCAGCGCGCGCTTGTACAACTGGGGCAGCTTTTCGTACTCGGGGGCCGATGCGTAGAACGACAGCTGTGCGCTGCCTTCCCACCAGCCCGGGTAGTAGTAGTACGGCGCCACCTTGTAGAACCCGAGCTTTTCGTCGTCGTACGGCCCCACCCATTCCGCGGCGTCGATCGTGCCCTTCTCCAGTGCCGGGTAGATGTCACCGCCAGCAATCTGCTGCGGTACCACGCCCAGGCGGGACAGCACCACGCCGGCAAACCCGGCGATGCGATACTTCAGGCCCTGCAGGTCGGCCACGGTCTTGATTTCCTTGCGGAACCAGCCACCCATCTGGGCATTCGTATTGCCGCCCATGAAGTTGACGACGTTGTACTCCTTGAAGAACTCGCGCATCAGCTTCATGCCGTTGCCCTGCATCATCCACGCGGTCTGCTGGCGCGCGGTCAGGCCAAACGGAACCGTCGTGTCGAAGCACAGCGTCGGGTTCTTGCCGAAGTAGTAGTAGCCGGCGGTATGGCCGATCTGCACGGTCTGGTTCTGCACGGCATCCAGCACCTGCAGGCCCGGCACGATTTCACCGGCGGCAAACACCTTGATGTTGAACTTGCCGTCGGTCAGTTCCTTCACCCGTTGGCTCAGCAGCTCGGAGGCACCGAAGATGGTGTCGAGCGACTTCGGGAAACTCGATGCCAGGCGCCATTCCACGGCGGGGTTGCTGCCGACGACCGCCGGGGCTCCCGGGGCACTGGCCGACGCGGCGGGTGCGGCGGGCTTTTCTTCCTTGCCACAGGCCGCAAGCGCGCCAGTGGCGGCTACTGCCGAAGCTTTCAACAGGAAGGAACGACGTTCCATGGACATCTCCTCTTATATTGATATGTATGCGTGACTGCCTTGACCCAATGTGCTGCCCGGAAGACAGGTCGGACGATTATAGCGGTGACGTTTTGGGCACGGAGCCCCGCATGGATGGGGGTTTTCGCTAGGAATGCAGCACTTCTGCAACGGTCCCGCAAAGCCGCTGGGACATGCTCGCAATTGGTGCCGTTTGGGTTTCGTAATGTGGGATTTCCCACGGTTTTGTGCGCAGTTGATGGATTTTGTAACCCGGCTTGCGGTCCAAAAGTTCGCCTGATAAAAACTGAGCCCTCCCTCCCGGAGTTTGTTCACCCGGTTCCGTTGTTTCCATGCCGCAATCCGTACTGTTTCCCATCCGCTACCTTGCCCGTCGTCGTCTCGCGTTTGCCGTCCTGGCCGCGTGGGGGGTAACCGCATGTGCACAGTCCGGCAATTCGGTGACACCGCCGCCACTGATTGCGGAGAACGTTGCGCCGCCAAGGGCATCTGCGGCCACCTCCCTGGAAACCTCCGCCGTAGCGGCTGGCGCCGTACCCGCTACTGCGGATCCGCTGGCGGAACTGATCCAGTCGGCCACCACCTTGACCACGGTCGCCCAGGCCGCAGCCCCCCAGGCAGATGCCAACCCGGACTTCGTGGGTC
>NZ_DBHKYV010000002.1:0-67979 GCF_057315035.1 Cupriavidus sp.
TGGTACCGCGGGAGCTCTCAGAGTCTGCCGACGGTCGCCGGAGTCGACCGGCAAGCCTTGCCAGTAAAGGCTTTCAGGAAGAGCGCCAGATTTAGCACGAAAAGCGCCAGATTTAGCACGAAAAGTACGATTACCCCAACCTCGGGCGCATAGGCGATACCGTCGGGATACTTCCCGACAGGGACGCGAGCCACGATCTTCAATGTGGACGAATCGATTGTCACGACTTCGTCCGTCGCGGTGGCCGACGCGTACACACGGTTGAGCTCTGGAACGGCCAATACTCCATGCACCTAGCCCGCATTGCCGATGGTTGCCAAGACGGTTTTTGTCTTGATGTCCATCACCACGATCTCATTGTCGCCGAGATGAGCGATGAATAGCCTTGAGCGGACTGGGTCGAGGCTGAGATAGTCCCAACGCGTCGCTCTACCTGGCAATGGAAAGTCGCCCACATGTTGCAGGGGTAAAGCGTGAGATGACATCGAGTTGGTACCAGGCTGGCAAATGGCCGGGCCAAGCAACATCGCCAAGGAGAGCGACCAAGTAAATAGCGTTTGGCAGCCCCCCGATTGCCATGATCGGGGGTAGCGCCGCGGGGACATCGCGTTGCTCATGGGCTATGGCCTATGCACGCTTGCCTGTGCGTCCAGCGCCTTCTTGATGCTTGCGGCGAGTTCTGCTGCTTTGCCCTTGCCCCAATAGTGTAGGAACATGTAGCGCGGCTGCTCGTTGGTCATGTGCTGGTGGATGGCAACGATATTGATGCCACCCGATCGCATCGCCTTAAGTACGGTCTGAAGTTCGTCCTCTCGCATTGCGAAGTCCCCGTCCACGACAGCTGACTCATCTGTGCCTGCGAACGCGGCCCACGTGTTGAGGCCCATCTCGTTGCCAAAAGTGACGCCGTGCATGATTGCTTTAGCGCCGATCACGATCTTGAACCTCCCGTTGCTCGACTGTCCCTTCTTGCCGAATACGGTCTCAAGGGGGGCGGGGGTGATCGCGTTCTCTCGTGGGATCGCACCCGAGAAGCCGCTGGCAACGGAAGGGTTAGCGGCACGGATCTCGGCCATCTTGTCGTATAACTTCCTTACGCCGGTAGCGAGGCGATCAGGATCACCCATGCCGCCGATGTGCATGAAGTACACGCGCGGTTGATCGAAGAAGAAATGGTTGTGAAGTGCCGTCACCTCGAGGCCCGCATCAAGCGCAGCACTCATCGCCGGATTAACTTCGTCCTCGAAGAGCACGGTGTCTCCCATGAGCATTGCCTGGCGCGCATGCGCCGGCGTAAAGGCGGCCCAGGAAGTCAACCCCATGAACGGTGGCATGGCAGCGCCATCCACCTGGATCTGGACGTCGGTACGAGGCTTGGATACCTTGAAAACATTCTCCGCCTCAGAGAAGGTGCCTTTCAGGCCAGTGATCTGTTCGATCCGCGCGGAATCCAGGGTCGCACGCCGTTCTGCAGGCGCTGCGGTCGCCATGGTGCAAGCACAAGCGAAACAAGAAAGGGCCAGAACAACTTGCTTTGTCATTCGCATTGTTCACTCCATTGTGACGATTGAAGGGCGTTAGATTGGCTACGCGCCGAACCCCTATCAGTTGTGCGGTTTGACATGCCTGAACGCGGCCAGCATCGCCAGGTCATAGCCGATCTTCAGTAAGCCGCAGGCCAGTAGCGGTGCTCCGATCCAGCCCGTGGTTATCAATCCTCCCGCAAGCACCGGACCTACCGCCGCCGCCAGACTCCTCGGTACAGCGGTCAGGCTTGCGGCGGCCGTCCGCTCGGCTGGTGTCACCACCGCCATCACAAATGCCGTCCGGGTCGGCACGTCCATTTGCGATAGCGCACTGCGTGCAAGCAATAGCAGCAATGTCAGTGCCAGCGACGGGGCAAAGGCCGCGGCGATCAAGAAGGCGCTTGAGGGGATGTGGGTGAACACCATGGTGTTCAGCAATCCGATCTTCCGTGCGAGCGGCACCGCCGCAAATTGAGAGGCCGTCGTCAGTAATCCGGCCCAGAAGAAGAACTGGCCGGCTGCACCCGGTGACAGTCCGAACCGCTGCATCAACCAAAGGGAAAGCAACGCATTGACGACCAGACCGCCAGCAAATGCATCGACGCTGAACAGCATCGCCAGACGAACCACGATATTGCGAGAAGGACCCAGGGGAGCGGACGGCTCTACCAACTGCGGACGGGGCTTCGGAAGTCGAGCATAGAGCGCCCATAATGCAGCGCCGGTCAACGCATAGATGACAAACATCAAGCGCATCGCCGTCAACGACGACACGCCAGCGTGAATGGATATCCATGCCGGGAGGGCCGCGGCCAGCGCGCCGATGGCTGCGGAGAACGCACCGACAAGGCTATAGCGAGCGAACAGCGCGGTACGGGTTTCGGGTGTTGCAGCCTCGGCGAGCCTGGCTTGCTCCAGTGGCAGGAACACGCTGACATCGCCAGAGCTTGGGTTCAGCGTACCCACAAAGGCAACGATTAGAAGCGGCCAGAGCGATGTCACGCCAGCAAATCCCAACCCGGTCGCCGCCATCAGCGCAGCGGCCAGAATCAGCAGGCGGCGCTGTGAATAACGATGCCCGACGAGCCCGACCAGGATGGTGCCGAGCGCAGAACCAATCAGCGTCACACTGCTGATCAGCCCGACAGAGAACTGGCCAAAGCCAAGCCCCAGCAGGTACGCCGGCAGGAGTACTGCCACATACCCGTCGCACAATCCGCGTAGCGCACGGCCTACGAGAAGCGGCTTCACGCTCGCGTCGATACCTGGTGGCAGGACAAGACTGGCGAGCTTCATACGGACGCTTGCGGGTGGCGACTTGCCAGCCTCGCCCTGAGCGGCATTAGTCCTCGTCATCGTCATCGTCGGCGTACTGTCTGCCATCCTCGCCAATCAATAACGTTGCCTTGTCAGCGCCGGATCCTAAAGTGACCTCGTATCGGGTCTTGCCAGCCATCACCTGCTTTTCGATATCACCGACGGCGCGGCCTCTGGCCTGCAGCTCAATCGTTGATCGGACTGGCGCGGGAACCTGAGCGATGGCGACTGTCTGATGACTGCGCGCGCCGAATGGGTGCCAGCCGCAGCTTGTAGTGGCCAGGGCCAGTGCACCAGCGAGTGCAGCCGCTTCGAACTTGCGAGAACGAGAGGACATCGCAGGCTCCCTCAATACCTCATTGATTCACCAGCTTCCCTTGTGCCACGAGGACTCCATCGCGGCGGTACTCACTCATTTGGCCGTACCGCCATACCTCGAAACATTCCTCGGCCTTTGCGCTGGGATAGGTCAGACACAGGTTGCTGCCGCGCACATGCCAACGCCCCTTCTGCTCCTGACCTTGCATGACAGATTCGACGGTACCGTCGGACGCGAATTTGTCGGCCCAGTGTGGACCGTCAGTGATCACCTTGCCGCTGATGGTGCGTTTGATTTCTGATGCCTTCAGGTGCCGGGATACGTCTTGCGCCGTTGCAGCGGAGGCCGAACTGGCGATGGCGATTCCGGCGCATAGCGCGGAAAGGACTCGATTCATTTGATGTTTCCAATGGAATTCAGACGGAAGTCTGTGGCGGCCATCGATGGGTCTCCGCCTGGCAGCTTTGACACCATGCGTACAACGCGTCGTACATCACCATGCCATGTTCAAGCATCTCGTGGTCATCCATGAAGACGTGAGACAACCCTAGTGAAATGGCGTAGAGCCCGCTTGACTGCGGCGTGAGATCGAGCCGCGAGGTATCCGCGCCGCGAACGATACTTGCTAGATGCTGAAGGGCCGGATTCTCACCAAGGTTGTACTTGTTCAGGAATGCGTCGAAGCTGCAGAGCTCGCCTACGTGCGTGAGCTCGACACCGGGTATGTCATAGGGGATCGCGCCGGCTTCGCTGGCGATGCGAACCACGTCGCCCGAGGGTACATACAGGAAGTCGGGGGCCTCGTCGATGAATCGGGCGATCAGCCATGGGCAGGCGATACGATCGATCTTTGGCCGTTCACGTGTGATCCATTTCATGGCGCTATCCGTATTGGTTTGCGAACCGTCGGGTGATTACCTGCGATCCATCCTTCAAGCCCACCAACCAGATACGTGGCGTCGAAGCCAATCGCCTCGAGAAGCGCCGCGCAGTCCCGGCCGACCTCGCGGCCGTGGACGCAATAGACGGTGACAGGACGGTTCACATCAAGCGTGGCGAACCAGTTGCCAAGTTCGTCGGGATTGCGCCAGATAGCCCCTGCAATCATTTTTTCACTCGCATCGAACGCTGGCTTGCGCCGGACGTCGATCAATTGCGGTGCGTCAAGGGATTTCAAGGCCGTCGCGAGTTCCAGAGGGCACGTGGCGTGTGGCATGGGAGTACCTGCTTCGGTTACGTCCGTACTGCTGTAGCGAAGCGGTTTGCGACCCGTTGCCAGTGGACGTTCTGCATGAAGGCGTCCACGTATGCGGCCGCCTTCGCGCCGTAATCCATGTGGTAGGAGTGCTCATACATATCGAGCGCCAGGACCGGTGTGCCCCCGGCCAGGGTATGCGCATGGTCCGACGCCCACTGATTGATCAGCCGGCCGTCGCGCGGCGCGTACGTCAGTAGTACCCAGCCCGATCCGCCACCGAGTGCCTTGCCCATCGCTATGAACTCGGCCTGCCAGCGTTCGATCGATCCGAAATCACGTTCAATGGCAGCTTTTAGGGCGCCGTCCAGCGGACCGCCATCACCGAGGCCGTCGAAGTACACCTCGTGCAAAATCATGGAATTCATCGCGATGAGTTCTTCGCGCTTCAGTCCATTGAGCGTGAACACGGGAGCGGTTGCCATCTCCAGCTCTGCGAGCTTGGCTGAAATGGCGTTCAGTCTCTTGACCGCCCCACCATAGTTGTTCTCGTAGTGGCTGACGATCAGCTTCTCGGAGAGGCCGGTCAGCTTGGCAGGGTCGCAACCCAGCGGCTTCATTTCGTAGGTCATCAGGGTCTCCTGTGGCACCTTAGTGATGCAACAACGGATAGGCGATCAGGCCGATGATGGCTGCCCCGGCGACGATCATGGGCTCGGACAGCTTCTTGAACTTCAGGAGCAACACGACGGTGACAAGGGCCAGCAACATCGTCGGGATATCAACAATCGACCGCTTCGCCAGTACGATCACCGCGCCGGTAATCGCACCGATGGCCGCCGCGGTGACACCGTCCACAAAGGCGAGGATCGCCGGTAGCTTTCCGTATTTCTTGAAATAGGGGGCTGGCAATACTGTGAACAGGTAGCACGGCAGGAAGGTGGCGGCCGCTGCGACACACGCGCCCGGCAGGCCTGCCACGAGGTAGCCGATAAAGCCGACAGTAATGACCACCGGGCCAGGAGTAATCATCGCCACCGCCACGGCGTCAACGAACTGCTTGTCGTTCAACCAGTGGTGCTCGGTCACCACGCCGCCGTACAGGAACGGCACGATGGCAAGGCCCGATCCGAATACGAAGGCTCCTGCTTTGGCAAAGAAGACGCCGATCTGCGAAAGAAGCGGCCAATCCAACGTGCTCATCATCCCGCTTGCTGCCGGTAAGGGCGTTGCTGCCAGCGCATTCAGCTTGCCTTGGCGGAGCCACTTCGGCGGGGCACGCCAGAACCAGACCAGAACGCCGGCGGCGAGGAACAGCCACGCCACTTCCGATTCAGTGATGACCGTGACGGCGACGAGCACCAGATAAATAAACCACAGCAATTTGTCCTTGCCGACACTCTTTTTGGTCAGCTTGTACGCACTGATTGCGATGATGCCAATCACTGCAGCGCCCACGCCATAGAACACCGACTGCATCCAGGTCAGGCCGCCAAAGCGCACGTACGCCCAGCCGAGTGCAAGCACCATCAAAAATGACGGCAGTACGAAGGCGACGCCGACGAGCGTCGCGCCAACGATGCGGTAGTGGACGTATCCCAGGTATATTGCCAACTGAGCGGCTAGCGGTCCCGGTGCCAGTTGCGCCAGGGCAAGACCTTCCTTGTAGTCGGCGTCGGTGATCCACTGCCGTGCATCGACCAGGTCGCGGTGCATATAGCCGGCCAGCGCCACGGGCCCGCCGAAGCCGAAGGTGCCGAGTCGCAGAAAGTACAGCACCAGTTGTCGCAGCGTATAAGTCGGGTCACTGTGTACCGGGCCGGCTGCCGTGGTGTCGGTTGGTTGGGGCGAGGTCATCTTGTCTGATGGTTAGCTATTTGTGGTTGGCAACGACTAGCGTTTGCGCGCGCTTGAGAAATGCGTGTAAAGCGAGTCGAGGACGTAGCCGACTTCATCCAGCAGTGCGTCGTCGTTGGGCAGGCGCTCTCGCGCACCAGCCAGCACGGCCTCAAAACCACTCGCTTCTGCAACGGGTGTACCGCCGATGTCCAGCACATGGATCATCTGGCCGAGGCGGGCAAGCCCTTTGTCCTCCTCTAGTCCGAAGCTGGCGAGCAGCACCTCAAACGAAACGCGGTCGCCAATGTGTGTGAACGTCGCGCCATCAAAGTCGAACCCGAGTGCGTCATCCGGGCACTGCCGAATATCTTCGAGCCAGAGGAACGTGGCGTGAGGATCGATAAAGCGCCGGATCAACCAGGCGCAGGCAACGCGGTCGACCCAGAGATGCTGGCGGGTCGCCCACTGACGCCCGTGATACTGGGTCGGGTCACGTCGCGGAATGTTGCCGGCTGTGCCGTGCGGCTCGCCGGGCGACAGCATAATGTCGATTGCCGCATTGAAGTCGCGCCACTGCGCTTCGGCCCGGGCGGACGCGTCGTTAGGAAAGAAATCGATCTTGCGGATGGCATCGATCCCACGGCCGTGCCGGCGTGCCACGCGCAGTAGCTCCGCCTCATCTGCATCGGACAAAGTTGAGCGGGCGCTGGAGAGCTCGGTCATCCATGCCGCATATTCGGTGGTCCGGTCAAACAACGCCCGATACTCCGCCTCCTGTTGTTCGTCGCTGGCCTGTACGGACAGCATCCAGACCTTGCCGTCCTCATTGGCGGCATCGGCGGCCAGCATTTGTAATGGCCCACGCAGGCCTGGCAGATTCGGGATCAAATATGCGCCGTCGCGCGGCGCGGTAGCGCCCAGCGTCTTGATGCCACGCCAAAAGCGCATGCGGGGCGTGGCAGCGGAGGTCGGCAGGCTAACGACGAGAAGTAGCCAGGCCGTCTCGGGGAGGGAGGAAGCAGGAGTCATGCAGCCAGCTTAGCGGGCTGTATGCGCTACTTCAATGCTGTAGCGATCTCTACAAAGTCAATGCCGAAGAGCCTTGGCCACACAATAAAAAGTGCTGCAAGGGGCTCATGCATTTCGAGGCGCGGCGAGGAATAGCGTCCTGTAGGACGACGGCCGATGCATGGCCAGTCCTGATGGCGTTACAAGAAATCAGCGGCCCGAGGCATACGCCAATGCCTTCTACATCCGGGCCAGTTGGTGTCGTTGTTGGTTGGACCTAGGAGTTGCGCTATGAAACGGCTCTCAATCGCACTGATTGTGGGGGGATATCTCGTCGCGTCCCCGGTGATGGGCGCCGCACCGCACGCGAGCGAAGGCATCCTGGTTGACGAACACGGCATGACGTTATACGTCTTCGCTAAAAGAGGGGTTCCCGATGCCAAATCCTGCGAAGGGGACTGTGAACGGAATTTTCCACCCGCACTCGCTGCTCCCGACGACAAGCCGGTTGGAGCGCTCACCTTGGTCCCTACGCACGATGGCAGAGCCCAATGGGCTTATCAAGGAAAGCCGTTGTATCGCGGCCTGATGGACAAGAAGGCGGGCGACCGCTCGGGAGATGGTCTCAATAAAGTTTGGCACAGCGTGCCAGTGAAATAGCGTTCCTTTTGGTTTGCCGTGGATGTTGCCGTTCGCTAGCTACGCAATTGGTGGCCGTGTCAAAACTCCCTTCCCTTTTTCGGATTGCAGCGCGCGGTGAAAGCTCGCAATCCTGATCAAGGTGTCATAGCGCCTGCTGATGTGAAACGCAATATCGCTTCTTCCAAAAAAAAGAGTCCCGATTTGGGACTCCAAGCTCTCCTGTTTGCACAAGGGAGTGTCGATTCTTGGGGCAGCTTAGAACTTGTGGCGTACACCCATGATCACGCCAGTCTGATCCCGGCCAGGCACGACATTCGTCGGGTTGCCGGTCCGTGCGTTGTAGCCATTCATGCCGAGCTGCGAATTGCCACGATTAAGTGCGTACCCGACGTTCATATACACATCAGTACGTTTGGAGAAGGCATAGTCGGCGGAAGCGACAAACATAATCGGGTCCGCGCTGGAGTTCTGCGTATCTGTATAGTAAGCAGCGCCCGTTAACGTCAGGGCGGGCGTCATGCTGTAACGCAAGCCCGCCCAATACAGATTAGATCGGTTGGCTGGCAGGGTTCCCACATTGCCGTTGTACCAGCGGTAGCCAACGAAGGCCTTCGCGGGGCCGAACGCATAGCTGGCCCCCAACATCGCGCGGCGGTCGGTGAGGTTTTCCGTCGGGACAGTGGAACCTTGGAATTCGTCATATGCGGCACCAACGGCAAACGCGCCGGCTTCATACATCAATGACACGCCGAGATTGCGGTCCACCTTGTAGTTGCCGGGCACCTCACCCCCGCCAGTTCGGCTGAAGCTATAGAGGGCGGTGGCTGTCAGACCATTGAACTTTCCGCGGTACTTGATGGCATTGTCGGCACGGCCGGCCAGCGTATCGTCGCTCTTGTACAGCGAATAGCGTGGCGCGTAACCCATCGGGTCAACCTGCAATCCCGTGTCATACATCGGTGTTGTCTGCCGGCCCAACGTCAGCGTGCCGTATTGGCTGGCAAGGCCCACAAACGCGCCACGATCAAACAGGCGGGTGTTGTTGTTCTGCGCGCCGGTATCGAAGGAAATTCCGCTTTCCAGATCGAAGATCGCTTTGAGGCCGCCGCCCAGATCCTCGACACCGCGAATGCCCCACCGCGAGGTCGACATGTTGCCCGACGTCATTCGCACTTGGCTCGATCCGCCAGAGGCAGATGGGACATTGCTCAAGTACTCGATCCCTGCATCAGCGACACCATACAGCGTAACGCTCGACTGTGCGTGGGCGGCACCTGCGGCAATGCCAAGCGACACCATGGTAAAGCAATGGGACAGTTTCAATGTAGGCTCCTCAGTTCATTGATTTGCGATCTGTAAATTGAGGCGCGAGTATAGAAATTTGGAGATTGCCGTCAGATTGCGGTGAAATTACGAGCAAGCCACTTGTCGCATCATCGCGACACGACCTCGTCCAGGGTCGCAGTGACCGATCATGACGTGTTCGGTATGGCGCCGTCCTTGGAAACTGGACGTATGGAGTCCGATCCGTAGCGGGGAGAAACTTCCGGCCAGTGGTAGCGAAAATCCAGTTCACATGGATTGCCCGAATTTTCTGAGCGACGCTTGCAATGAAGAACTACGGTGCGGACGGGGCGGAAGGGTGAGAGACAACTGGCGCGCGGCTTCACAGCGAGGAGGAATTGCCATAGCTCCGTTCGAGGAGCGGGCGTCAGGCGTAGAGGACCCCGGGGAAAGAGATGGACGGCACTAATGTGCTAACAGTAGCGCGGACGGTAACGCAGCCGCCGCAGTGGCGGCCGGCCTACTTCAGGCTTTACTTCTTGTCGGCGTGAGCTCCATCCGAAAAGACGTCGCGCTGGCCGATCCTGGCGCCATCCGTAAATGCGTCACGCTCGGCAATGCGAGCACCATCGGTGAAAGCGTCGCGCGGCCGATGAATCTGGCCGTCTGCTTTGTTGAGCGATGCGTGGATGTCCAGCGGGGCGGGGGAGGCGCTAGCAAGGCCTGTCAGACCGAGAATGGTTGAAGTGAAGGCGAGCTTGGCGAGGGAGTTCTTCATGGTTGGCAAAGGAGTTGAAATGTTGATTTGAACTGCACCGCCAGTCTAGTGTTCCGATATGCCCCAAGTGATTGCGCGGCAATTACATGTTGGTCATGAATTACTGCGGGCTCGCGGCAAAGGCTTCGCGCACTGCATTCCAAAAATATTTTCGAGGAAGTCGAGGGGATTTGAGGGTGAGCGCCGTATATAGAGTATCGAGGTGGATGAAGGCATGGAGCAAACAATGACCAATGTCGATGAGTGGCTCGCCGAGGCGTCAAAAGTGACGCGAGAGGCATCGCAGGCCGTGGATGTCGGCGCAATCCGCGACCGGATAGCCCAGGAGCCGGCCCAAACCGTAATCGTCTCCAGACACGATATCTGGCGAACGCTCTGCTGCGCCGCGCTGGCTGCGCTGTTTGCGTTCACCGTCATCGATCGTATTGGAACCGGACTGCTAAGCAAGGCTTCTCCCACGTGGGTCGCCACGCCACCGGCCGCCTCGCCTTTTGGTTTACTGATCGGTAAATGATGAAAGCGAGAACCCTCCGTCTGTCGCTTTCCACCTTGGTAGGCGCGCTATTGGGCATCGTCGTTGCTGCCGGGGGCGTCTATTTCACGCATGCGCGAGAGGACAAGCATCCCGACCTGCATGAGATGTTGCACGCTGCCGTTCCCCTGGATGCCAATGAGAAGGAAATCCTTGAGCTAAAGGAAGAGGCATTTGCCCAACGCCGGCGTGAGATCGAAATGCGCTTGCGGGCCGCCAATGGCAAGTTGGCTGACGCAATTGCCACGAATCCAAACTGGTCGCCCGAGGTGGAAGCCGCCACGCAGGAGGTCGAACGAGCCGCCGGAGACCTTCAGCGTGCCACGCTGGTTCATGTCTTTGAAATGCGTGCGGGACTCAAGCCCGAGCATCGGTCAGCCTATGACCGTGTTCTCGTCGATGCGCTCCGCCGCGGCTCACAGTGACACCCGAGGACGCAGAAAAGATTCTCGTCAGCCAGGCAGCCGCCGGCAACCAGCACGCGTTTGGTCAGCTCGTCGAGCGACATGGTGCTGCATTGGCACAGGCCGCGCGCAGCTTTGGCATTCCTGAAACCGATATCGATGACGTCGTGCAGGAAACGTTCGTATCCGCATGGCACGGCCTGGATGACTTCGACCGGGAGAGGTCGTTTCGTGCCTGGCTTTTCAGCATTGCGATGAACAAGATGCGTGACCTGTATCGCTTTCGGCGCGTCCGGCATTTCCTGTTTGGCGCCCAGGATCTCCAGGATCCCGAAGTTGCAGACACTGTCCCCGACGAGGATCCGGGTCCGGAGCGTCGAGTGGCGGCACGCCGCCGACTTGCCAGCGTTGTTGCCGTGCTTACCAAGCTTGATGCGCGCGGGCGCGAAGCGATTGTCCTCACATCCATTGTGGGCATGTCGTCGTCCGAGGCAGCGGCCTCGCTCGGCATCACCGTTAAGGCGCTAGAAGGACGAGTCACGAGGGCGAGAGCGAAGCTGGCTGCACTTCTATAGCCGGGTTCGAAAAAAAACATCTCGGTTCGCGAGGGAAAAACGCTCGGGCCGCGTATTAGACATAGCAGCACCCGTTTCAGTCTCACATTTCTTGTCCGATGAATCAGGCGAACTTTCCAACAATTTTTAGTGCGCGATACATCGGTGTCGTAGTGCTTCTCCTGGCAGGGGTGTCGAGTCGGGCCGCCGAAGCGCCTCCGTACACCGTCCTCTTGCAACAGTCCATGGCCATGGCGCCGGCCATGGCGGCACAGGCCGCGAATGTCCGGGCGGCAGGAGCCGATGCCGCTCAGGCACGCGCGTGGCTGAATCCCCGTATCGACACCGTCATTGAGAACTTGGGTGCGCCCGACAGCGGCGGCCAGAGCCAGCGGCAGAACACGTACTCGATCACCCAGCCTTTTGAAATCGGAGGGAAACGGGGTGCACGCATCGAGGTCGGCGAGCGGAACTTTGCCGCGGCGCAAGCGAGAGAACGGCAGGCACAAGTGACCTACGCTGCAGAACTCGCCGTGGCGTACGCCACCGCCGAAGCGATGCTGGGTCGCAAAACACTTGCCACTGAGAACCTGGCACGCGCGAATGAGGAGTTGTCAGCCGCACGCGCCCTCGTGAGTTCGGGGAAAGAGGCCAGTTTGCGTGGCGCGCAGGCGCAGGCTAGCGTGTCTGCAGCGCAAGCCGCCGAGGCCGCCGCAACCAATGACGCGACCCAGGCATTGGCTCGATTGTCGGCAATGTCTGGCGCAATCGAATCCTATACTGCCGTCACAAGTTCGTTGTTGACGACCCAGCCAACGATCCCTAATGCACCTACGGCACTCGAGGATTCTCCGTCCGTCCGGGCAGCCGAAGCCGATCGCAATGCATTGGACGCGCAGGTGAACGTCGAGAGGAAGCGTTGGATACCCGACGTGGGCATCAGCGCCGGTGTACGCCGCTATGGCTGGACCAATGCCAGTGGCTATGTAGTTGGCGTCACGGCGTCCATTCCGCTCTTCGACCAGAACCGCAATGGCATTAATGCCGCAGTCGAACGTGTTGCCGCCGCGCAAGCGCGGCTTGATAGCATCCGGCTCGAAGCCAACGCCGCACGCCAGTCTGCGGTCTCCCAAGTGGCCACTACTGAGAAGCAACTCGCTGCGGCCAGTGAGGGAGAACAGGCGGCTGCGGAAGCCTATCGCATGGGGCGTATCGGTTATGAATCGGGCAAGACGCCGCTGATGGAACTGCTGGTCGTTCGACGTGCGCTGGTCGACGCCCGGCAACTGACGATTGACGCGCGCCTGGCGCGCGTGCGCGCCCTGGCGGCGCTGGCTCAGGCGGACGGCCGCCTTGCATTTGAGGAATCGCGATGATGAAAAATGAGCGTCGGTCTATGAACTGGCCAATGGTTGCTGGGGTTGCTGTCGCTGCGGCGGTGGTGGGTTTCGGTGCGGCGCGCCTGTCGGGAACGGAAAAATCGTCTGCGACTACGCAGGCGGCGGAAGTGAAAAAGCCCGAGGCAGCTCCGGAAAAGACCGGAACGCAGGAGGTCAAGATTCCGACGGCCTATCTTGCAGCAGCGAATATCGCTGTGGAGCCGGTAGCCAGTGCGGCCGTGGGTACTGAAATCCTGGCGCCGGCCTCGGTCGCAGCAGTGCCCGGCAGCGAAGCGGTCATCGTGTCCCGTGCCGCTGGTGCCATTCAGCGCATCCAGCGCCGGCTTGGTGATGTGGTGCGCGCCGGCGATGTGCTGGCCGTGGTCGATAGCCCCGACGCTGCAGCCATGGCTGCCGAGCGCAAGGTCGCCCAGGCCAAGGCCGATTTGGCGCGCAAGACTTACGAGCGCGAGGCGGGTCTGTTCCAGCAGGGTGTTACACCACGCCAGGAAATGGAGGCCGCGAAGGCCGCGCTGGATGTGGCCCAGGCTGAAGCGCTGCGTGCCGCCACGGTGGCTCAGTCCGCGCATCTGGCCAGTGACGGTCGGTCGGTGGCGGTCGTCAGCCCGATCGCAGGCAAGGTCACTGCGCAGTCCGTTACGCTGGGTGCGTTCGTGGCGCCCCAGGCCGAACTGTTCCGTGTGGCCGGAACCGGAGCGGTGCAGGTCGAGGCGGCTGTGACAGCGGCCGACACCAGTCGAATCGTCGCAGGCAGTGACGCTACCATTCTGCCGGCCAATGGCGCCCCGGTGCCTGCGCGCGTCCAGGCGGTCACGCCGACCGTTTCAGGGAGTGCCCGCGCCGCAACAGTGGTGGTGGTGCCTGTCCAGCAAACCGACAAGCTCGTGGTGGGTGAAGGCGTTCAGGTGCGCCTGCGCACGGCAGTAAGCGATGCTGCAGCCCTTTCCGTGCCGGAAGACGCGGTCCAGAATCTCGACGGCCGCGACGTACTGTTCGTCCGCACAAAGGACGGCTTCCGTCCGCAATCGGTCCTTATCGGAACCCGTAGCGGGGGTTCGGCGCAGGTCCTGTCCGGCGTACAAGCGGGCGAACAGGTGGCTACACGCAACGCCTTTCTGGTCAAGGCTGAGATGAACAAGGGCGGCGGGGACGAGGAATGATCGAGAGCATTCTCAGCGGCTCTGTTCGCTATCGTTGGCTAGTGCTGTTCCTGACGACGATCGTCGCGATCATCGGCGCGTGGCAGCTCAACCTGTTGCCGATCGATGTCACGCCGGACATCACAAACAAGCAGGTCCAGATCAACACCGTTGTGCCTACCCTTAGCCCCGTGGAGGTTGAGAAGCGCGTCACCTATCCGATCGAGACTGCGATCGCGGGCCTGAATGGCGTCGAGAATACGCGCTCGATGTCGCGCAATGGCTTCAGCCAGGTGACTGTGATCTTCAAGGAGAGCGCGAACCTCTACTTCATGCGCCAACAGGTGACGGAACGGCTGGCACAGGCGCGCCCGAACTTGCCGGAAGGGGTCGAACCGCAGATGGGGCCGGTATCGACGGGACTAGGTGAGGTGTTCCACTACAGCGTCGAGTACCAGCATCCCGAGGGAAAGGGCGCCACGGTCAAGGATGGTGAACCGGGCTGGCAGAGCGATGGCAGCTTTTTGACCGAGCGCGGCGAGCGTCTGAACGATCGCGTCTCCAAGCTGGCTTATCTGCGTACGGTGCAGGACTGGATCATCCGACCCCAATTGCGTACGACGCCTGGCGTGGCCGACGTCGATTCGCTGGGCGGTTATGTCAAGCAGTTCGTCGTCGAGCCTGATGCGGCGAAGATGGCCGCCTATGGCATCTCCTATGGCGAGCTAGCGCAAGCGCTTGAAGACGCCAACCTGTCGGTCGGGGCGAACTTCATCCGTCGATCGGGTGAATCCTATCTTGTGCGTGCCGATGCACGGATCAAGTCCGCCGACGAGATCTCTCGCGCTGTCATTGCGCAGCGCCAGGGTGTGCCGATCACGGTGGGTCAGGTCGCCGCGGTCAACATCGGTGGCGAACTGCGCTCGGGTGCGGCCAGCCGCAACGGCTACGAAACAGTTGTGGGCAGTGCACTGATGCTGGTCGGAGCGAACAGCCGCACCGTGGCGCAGGCTGTGGGCGACAAGCTCGATCAGATCTCGAAGACGCTGCCGCCGGGTGTTGTCATTGTCCCGACGCTGAACCGTTCTCAGCTCGTGATCGCCACGATCGAAACGGTCGCAAAGAACTTGGTGGAAGGTGCCCTGCTGGTGGTGGCGATCCTGTTCGCGTTGCTGGGTAACTGGCGGGCTGCGGTCATCGCTGCGCTCGTGATTCCATTGTCACTGTTGATCAGCGCGATCGGCATGAACCAACTCAATATCTCCGGTAATCTGATGAGCCTGGGGGCGTTGGACTTTGGTCTGATCATCGACGGCGCGGTCATTATCGTGGAGAACTCGCTCAGACGTTTGGCAGAGCGGCAACATCATGAAGGACGCCTACTGACACTCAAAGAGCGGCTGGAAGAGGTCATGCTGTCGTCCCGCGAAATGGTGCGCCCAACTGTCTATGGGCAGCTTGTGATCTTCATGGTTTTTCTGCCCTGCCTGACATTCCAGGGCGTCGAAGGCAAGATGTTCTCGCCGATGGTGATCACGCTCATGCTGGCGCTCGCGTCCGCGTTCGTGCTGTCGCTCACGTTTGTGCCGGCTATGATTGCCGTGCTGCTTCGCAAGAAGATATCCGAGAAGGAAGTCCGCGTCATTGCAGCGACGAAGGAGCGCTATCGCCCGTGGCTGGAGCGGGCCGTAGCGCGACCCATGCCGTTCGTTGGCGCGGGACTCGTAACACTGGCGATTGCGGCGGTGGCCTTCACGTTCGTTGGCCGTGAGTTCATGCCCACGCTCGACGAGCAGAACTTGAACCTGTCGTCGGTGCGTATTCCGTCGACGTCGATCGACCAGTCGGTCGCCATCGATCTGCCGCTCGAACGTGCGGTCCTGACGCTACCGGAAGTTCAGACCGTGTACTCCAAGGCGGGTACGGCGAGCCTGGCTGCCGACCCCATGCCGCCCAACGCGTCGGACAACTACATCATTCTGAAACCAAAGAGCGAGTGGCCGGAAGGTGTCACCACCAAGGAACAGGTGATCGAGCGTATCCGGGAAAAAACGGCGCCGATGGTTGGTAACAACTACGACGTGACACAGCCGATCGAAATGCGTTTCAACGAGCTGATCGGGGGCGTGCGCAGTGACGTAGCAGTGAAGCTCTATGGAGAGAATCTGGACGAGCTGGCAGCGACAGCTCAGCGTATCGCGGGCGTGTTGAGGAAGACTCCCGGTGCTACCGACGTTCGTGTGCCATTGACCAGCGGCTTCCCGACCTTCGACATTGTGTTCGACCGCGCGGCGATCGCCCGGTATGGTCTGACAGTGAAGGAGGTCGCGGACACAGTGTCGTCGGCTATGGCAGGGCGTCCCTCCGGGCAGATTTTCGATGGCGACCGCCGCTTCGACATTGTGATCCGCCTCCCAGGCGCGCAGCGCGAAAACCTCGATGTCCTGAGTGCGCTGCCAGTCATGCTGCCGGCAGCCGAAGGGCAAGCCCGTGCTTCGGTACCACTACGCCAATTGGTGCAGTTCCGCTTCACGCAGGGTCTCAACGAGGTGAGCCGCGACAACGGAAAGCGCCGCGTGTACGTGGAGGCCAACGTCGGTGGCCGTGACCTCGGCAGCTTCGTGGATGATGCGGCGGCGCGCATTGCCAAGGAAGTCAAGCTGCCGCCTGGCATGTACATTGAATGGGGTGGGCAGTTCCAGAACCTGCAGGCCGCGACCAAGCGACTGGCCATTATTGTGCCACTGTGCTTCATCCTGATCGCCGCAACGTTGTATATGGCGATTGGCAGCACGGCGCTGACGGCTACCGTGCTGACGGCAGTGCCGCTGGCCCTTGCCGGTGGTGTCTTTGCCCTGCTCTTGCGTGGAATTCCGTTCTCGATTTCGGCGGCCGTTGGTTTCATCGCGGTGTCCGGCGTGGCTGTACTCAACGGTCTGGTGCTGA
Organism: Cupriavidus sp.; assembly: GCF_057315035.1. NCBI lineage: Bacteria > Pseudomonadati > Pseudomonadota > Betaproteobacteria > Burkholderiales > Burkholderiaceae > Cupriavidus > Cupriavidus sp. The sequence continues at coordinate 16,884 of NZ_DBHKYV010000002.1, forward strand.
TCTCCGCGATCCGCAAACGGTTGGAAGACGGCATGTCACCAAATGCGGCTGTGATCGAAGGCTCAATGGAGCGCGTGCGGCCAGTGCTGATGACGGCTCTGGTGGCCTCGCTGGGCTTTGTCCCGATGGCGATTGCAACGGGCACCGGGGCCGAGGTGCAGAAGCCCCTGGCAACGGTTGTCATCGGTGGCTTGGTTACGGCAACTGTCTTGACCCTGTTCGTGCTGCCCGCGGTGTGCGGCATGGTGTTGCGTCGCCAGCGGAAGGCCGGCGCGAAGGAACCTGAGTTGATTGAAGCGTAATCGGTTAATGGCGGTGAGTTGATCGCCGCCTGCCCACTCTCAAAGTTAAGGATTGCAAGTTCATGAATTTGTCCATTCCGCCGGGCGCTCTCCTGTCAGCCCCGAGTGCACTGGAAACCTTTTTGACCCGCCATCGTATTGGGATCTGGCGAGCGGTCGTGACGGTCGTTCTGGTTTCTTTGCTTGCTGGCCATTCGCAGTGGGACGACTCCTGGGTGTCGGGCTTGCTTCGGGCGATCGGCATGGTTGGCATCACCGTCGCCACTGTCGGTCGACTTTGGTGCGCACTTTATATCTCGGGGCGAAAAAGTAGCGAACTGGTTACAGAAGGGCCGTATTCGATGTGCCGGCACCCGCTGTATGTGTGTAACTTCGTGGGTATTGTCGGACTCGGTGCGCTGACTGAATCCATTGCTCTGACCATGTTTCTGGCACTGGCATTCGGCTTGATGTACCCAGCCGTGATCCGTTCAGAAGAGCGCGTGTTGTCGAAGAATTTCCCGGAGTTCGCTGACTACGCACTCCGTACGCCGGCATTCTTCCCCAAAATTGCGCTATTCCGCACTGACGAAACATGGGTGGCCCATGTCGGATCCTTTCAGCGCAATCTGGCCGACTCAGTCTGGTTTCTCGGTATGGCTATTGTTGTGGACGCAGTGGAACTGGCGCGACACGCAAATTGGTTGCCCAACTATGTTGTACTGCCCTGAGTCTCCATAGACTTCAAACCTTCTTGTATTGAGACGAATCGTGTCCCGCCGCCTAGTCCGCCTGGTTACATTCCTGCTCTTCCTGAGTTGGACCGTATCCCTATTGGCAACGCCCATCTGGGCGGCGCACGAGATTGAAGATGCGGTGGATGGAACGATGGGCGCCTCAGCGCTGTCGCCTGAAAGCGTGATGGCCGATTCCGATGCCACGGGGACGACTTCCGAGGGTCACGAAGAAGGTATCGCGCACGACACGGTGCATGCGCTGGCCGAGCTGGCTACTTTGCTTTCTGCCGGTCACATCCAGTCAGTCCCCTCTCTTTTGGTTTCCGTCTACCAACCCAGTGCTCCGACTCTCCTGAGATCCATACCAGGGGAGCTGCCATTCGAACCCCCTCGGCGATAAGCCCTCGTTCATTCGCCGGTTGATCGCAGGCAATCTTTGTTGCTGCGAACGCCGCTGTCTGAAACATTCCGATCACCGGTGCGCACAACGCGCCGCGCACGTCTTCCCATTCACAGCGATCTACTGAGCCGCGGGCGAGTATGCCCGCCCGGGCCTTCGCTTGCGCTCGGGCGTAGTGCCGGTGACCTTCGAACAAGGCTGGAGAGAGCATGCAGGTCTGTATCCATTGTGGTGCGCTGGAGGTTTCCCCTACGTGGGAGTGCGGGACCTGCGGTTGGCAGGCAACTAATGCTTCAGGTGTCGTCATTCTGGCGCCACACATGATTGCCGATCATGACGGATTTGACGAAGCGCTGTTCGAGACATATGACGCCATCGAACGCCATCATTTCTGGTTCGCGTACCGCCGAAAGCTGATCATCGGCGCCATGAAAGCGCATTTTCCCGCTACGCAATCGTTTCTCGATATCGGATGCGGAACCGCCGAGACACTGAATGCGGTTCAGAACAGCTTTCCCGACGTCGAGGTGTGCGGGGGCGAGCCGTCATTGTTAGCACTGCAAATGGCACGGCATAAGACCAGCGCGAATCTGTTGCAGATGGATGCGCGCGCCATGCCGTTCCGTGAAGCGTTCGATGGTGGGCGCATTCGATGTCATCGAACACATTGATGACGACGCGGGCGCGCTGGTGGGAATGTACGACGCGTGCAAGCCCGGCGGCGGCATTGTCCTGACGGTGCCACAACATCCATGGCTATGGAGCCAGCTTGATGAAGCGGCCAAGCACAAGCGTCGCTATACGCGCGCCTCGTTACTGGCAGTCGTTCGAGAGGCGGGTTTCCACACGGTCTATGTCAGTTCCTTCATGTCTTTGCTGTTGCCCGCAATGGTCGCGTCCCGGCTGACGCGGCATTCGCGACCGACGGACGGCGTCGATGCCGGATTTCGCATTGGAAAGATAGCGAACGCTGCGTTTGGCACGGTGTGTGAAGTAGAGAGGCACCTGCTTCGAGCAGGCATGCGCCTTCCTGTGGGCGGCTCCCTGGTGCTGGTCGCAAAGAAGTCGGGGTGAAGGCAGTGCCAACCGGTTCAGCCAGGTGTTGATGAAAATTTGTTGGAAGGAGCAAGGTCGCGTGAAGGTGCTGGTGATCGAAGACGAAGTGCGGACTGCGGAGTATCTCGTGAAGGGCCTGACCGAATCGGGCTTCAGCGTGGATGCGGTTCACGACGGTATGGAGGGCATCCACTGGTTCCAAGAGGGCAGCTATGACGTGGTGATCCTCGATGTCATGCTGCCTGGTGCCGACGGCTGGACTGTCGTTAAAGCCATCAGGGCGCACCGCGATACGCCAGTGTTGTTCCTTACGGCGCGAGACGAGGTCGCGGACCGGGTGAAGGCGTTCGAACTGGGCGCGGACGACTATCTGGTCAAGCCGTTTGCATTTGCGGAGCTTCTTGCCCGTCTTCGCCGGTGTCTGCGTCAAGTGCGCGAGCAGAATTCGGAGCGTATTCAGATTGCCGATCTCGACATCGACGTGCTCGGCAGACGTGTGTATCGAGGCGGTCGGTGGATCGATTTGACGAACCAGGAGTTCATGCTGCTGCATCTGCTCGTGCGGCGTGCCGGGGAAGTGCTGTCTCGCGCCATGATCGCCTCCCAGGTATGGGACGTGAACTTCGATACGAATACCAATGTGGTGGACGTGGCGATCCGTCGGCTGAGGGCGAAGATTGATGAGCCGTTCGACATCCGATTGATCCATACGATCAGAGGCATGGGGTACGTGCTGGACCCGGCGCGAGGTCAATAGCGTGATGTGGGATTACCAATACACGCGAGTTGACGCAGTTCCCATCACGCATGCAAAGCGTATCGCGGTTATTGCGGTCGCGTTTGTCGTCGCCCTGATCGCCGACGTGTGGAGGGCCGGTTCCATGGTCGACATGGTCGCGCATTCGCCTTACGTAGTTCCGCTTGTCGGCGACGCTTCGCAAACTTTGTCACAAGAATTGGGAGTTGGGCCCCGAGCCTGCGAGCCTCAACACCACGATTCAATGGATCACAACGAAGCGATGACGCTACCGCCAGCCTCTGCCTGGGGGGCGTTACCGCAGCAGCGACCAGCATCAGCGTGGATCTATCTACTGCCTCTCCGTCCAAATCGTCCTGATAAATTTGCGCGGCCACCGCGACTGACGTGACACGCCAGCTTGCTGGCACAAGGTGTATGGCCCGTTATAACGATTTTTTAACCATGTGGAGTTTTATGCGTATTCCCATTCCTAATGGCCCTGAATCAGCGCGTTGGCGTTGGTTAATGGCGCTCATCGCAGTGATCCTGCCTTCGCTACTAGTATGCGGTTCGGCATTCGCCCATGGCGTGGCGGAAGGAGACAAGGGCTATATCCAGGAAATCAGCGGCGTTCATCTACTGCCGTTCATTTACCTGGGGGCCAAACATATGGTCACAGGCTACGATCACATCCTGTTCCTTCTGGGCGTTGTGTTCTTTCTCTATCGGATGCGGCATATTGGGCTCTATGTCAGCCTCTTTGCCATCGGACATTCCACCACAATGCTGCTTGGGGTCTATTTCAACATAGGCATCAACAGCTACATCATCGACGCGATCATCGGGTTGTCGGTCGTCTACAAGTCGCTGGACAATCTCGGCGCTTTCCAGCGCTGGTTTGGCTTCCAGCCAAATACGAAGGTTGCCACACTGGTCTTTGGTTTTTTTCATGGGTTCGGGCTATCGACGAAGATCATCGAGTACGAGATCTCGCCGGATGGACTGGTCCCCAACTTGCTCGCGTTCAACGTTGGAGTCGAGATCGGCCAGTTGCTCGCGCTGTCAGCCATCCTGATTGCAATGGGATATTGGCGCAGGACTGAGAGCTTCCTGCGGCATGCTTATGCCGCCAACGTAGCAATGATGTCCGCTGGCTTCATCTTGATTGGCTACCAATTGACCGGTCTGATCGTTTCCTAAAGATATATCACCATGTACAACACCGACATTCCGACCCGTGCCGAGCTTCCGACGTCGGCTCAACTTCTGCGCTCCACTGTTATTGCAGTGGGAGCCGCTCTCGCAATCCTGGTGGCTATCGTCCTGCCTTCTGAGTACGCCATAGATCCGACTGGTGTCGGTCGCGCCCTTGGCCTGACCAAGATGGGGGAAATCAAAACCCAGTTGGCGGCAGAGGCGGCAGCCGATGCGCGGGCGGATGCTGCCGCACTGGAGGCCCGGACTCAAGCGCCCGCAGCGGAAAAGAAGGCGTCCGCCGAGGAGCACGGCCATTCCCACGCGGGGGATGAAACGCATGCGGCCGCGGCTGTAGCGAAAGGATCCGCAGAGGCGCATGGTCATTTGCATGACGATGGCGCCGCGCATGCGGTCGTAGCCGCCGACCCCACGGCCCAAGCGCCGGTCGCTGCTGCGTCAGGCAGGTCTGACAAGGTCAGCGTTGTGCTGCGTCCGGGCCAAGGAGCCGAAGTCAAGATGGCGATGGCGGCCGGCGCCAAGGCCGCTTACGATTGGTCCGCCAATGGTGCGGTGGTGAACTTCGACGCCCACGGTGATGGCAAGGGACGCTCCACTTCCTACAAGAAAGGCAAGGGCGCGGGGCAAGATTCTGGAGAGATTGTTGCCGCCTTCGATGGCTACCATGGCTGGTTCTGGCGCAATCGGACCGATAAGGAGGTCACGCTGACCTTGCGTACAAAGGGCGACTACAAGGAGATCAAGCGCATGGAGTAACGCCCGGCGGCATTCGATTGACACGTTGACAGATACCTCCGGGGTGACTCCCCGGGGTATTCAAGCTGAGGTGTCTGGAATGTAATGATCCAGCAATCTTTTTCCGGCGGGACGTCGATACACTTCCTGTCAACTTTCTGATCCCGGGACTCCATGATGCAGCAGACTTCGCTAGAGCAATCCCTGAGTTGGCTGGCTTCGAATGAACTGGCGGCTGCGCAGGCCGGAGCGGCGCGCCTTGGGGTGCCGCTGGACCAGTATCTCCGGTTGAGCCTTCAGGCGATGAATGCCAGCGTTCTGACGACGCGTCGGCATCCATCGCTCGCCGCCGAAGGCAAGAGTGCGACGCGCAAGATGACTGTACTTTTGACCTGCCTGCGAGCAGAAAACGGTGGTAGCCGCTCGGAATTCCGCGCTGCCGCCTGACGATCGCTTATCAAAGCCGCACGTGGCTTGACCGAGTTGAGGAATACCAAGCATCGGGCTCCAGGTGCGAGATTTCTACCTGGTTGGGTCGACGCAGCATCAGATCTGGCGCGACGCCAAGGACAGTAAGCGGTATCAAGGCATTTTGGAAAAACGCGCCCGGCCAGGGTGCCAATCAACATGAACCCAACAGACGCAGAGTAAGAATATGGCGATCAGCTCAGTGGGAATTGGTGCGGGTCTGGAGTTGTCGACGCTGCTCGACAATCTAGCTCAAGCAGAGGCAGCGCCATTGCAGGCGCTAGAATCGCGACAGGCGGCGTACCAAACACGGCTGACGGCATATGGCACGGTCAAGAGCATGCTCAGCAGCTTCCAGGCCACAGCCAAGGCGCTAATGAACAAGGATGCATTTGGCGCGGTCAAGGCCGCTGTGGGCAACAGCGACATCATGTCGGTGACTACCGGCGCCAATGCAGTCGCCAGTGACCTGACCGTCAACGTGACCCGACTGGCGAGGGCCCAATCGCTGGCCGGAAGCGGCTACGCCAAGCAGAATGCTCAGATCGGCTCGGGGACACTGACCTTCGAGTTCGGCACCACCAGCGGCTGGAACGAAACTAGCGGTACCTATATCAACCCAGGCTTCGTCGCCAATGCGCCTACTGCTGATGCACCCAACCCCAAGACGGTGACGATCGAGCCGGGTAAGGGATCATTGCAAGACATTCGCGACGCCATTAACAAGGCCGGGCTCGGCGTTAAGGCCAGCGTCATCAACGACGGCACCGCGACGCCTTACCGCCTCATCCTGACCTCGGACAAGACTGGCGAGACGATGAGCCATGCGCATTTCGGGCTCGTCGCCCGAATTGCAAGGCGTAGTAGGCTACGATCCGACCACACCGGGTTCGAACGCCATGATGGAAACCCTGCGCGCTACCAATGCGGTACTTACGGTCAATGGCATTGCCGTCACCAGCGCGAGTAACACCGTGGTAGATGCGGCGCAGGGCGTGACGATGACGCTCAAGAAGACCGGCACGACGTCGTTGTCAATGACACGGGATACCGAGAGCATCCAGAATGCCGTGGAGGCGATGGTGACCGCCTACAACAACCTCCAGTCGTCGATCAAGTCGATGACAGGGTTCGACACGAAGGCGCAAACCAAGGGCGCACTCAATGGCGAAACGTCGATCCGCAATATTCAGACGTCGCTGCGATCCGTGCTGAACACGCCGGAAGCCGACATGCCGGTTAAGGCGCCAACCATGCTGGCGGCGATTGGGGTATCGATGCAGAAGGACGGGACGATGGCGATAGACAGCAAAAAGCTTGACGCCGCGCTGAACAATAATCTGCGCGATGTGGCGCAACTCTTTGCCGGCGACGGCACGACCGGTGGCTTTGCTCGCCGACTTTCCGACGCAGTAGATCGTATGATCGGAGAAAGCGGACCAATTGGCGCCGTGACCGCCGGTATCGAACGCAGCATTCGGGATTTGGAGAGTCGCTACGAGGCGATCGAAGTACGCGTCAACGCGACGGTCGAGCGCTACCGCAGGCAGTTCACTGCGCTGGACCATCGCCGTGGCGCAGATGAACAACACGAAAAACTATCTCACGCAGCAATTTCAGTCTCTGAACGGCACGAAGCAATAGGGGAACGTTTCGACGGACTCTGGCTAAGGGACATAACGAGCGGGTATCAGGCAAGGCTGGGGCAGCTGCGGCGGAGTGTCCCTCAGTTGTATCCTGACGCACTGCCAGAGCGGGGCTTGCAAGCTCGGCGCATCCGCAAAGCGATCGCTCCCTAAATCCGCACGCGCAGTAGCTTGACCGAGTTGAGGAATACCAGAACATCGGGTCCCAAGTGGAGAATGGCTGCCTGGATCGGGCCGATCCAACCCATCAGCGCTGCTGTGATGCCGAGCACATGGACCACGCCAACGCCGACAAACAGGTTCTCTTTGATGGTACGGTAGGCACGATTTGCAATGGCCCTCGCTGTGACGATCTTGCCCAGGTCGTCCGTCATCAGCGCCACGTCGGCGGCCTCTAGCGCTGCCTGAGTCCCCCGGGCCCCCATGGCAATGCCGACGTCGGCGCGCGCCAGGGCGGGAGCATCGTTCACGCCATCGCCCACCATGGCAACACGATGACCCTCGGACTGCAGCAAAGCGATGGCGTTGACTTTGTCCTCCGGCAGCAGGCCCGCACGCACGTCGTCGATCTTCAACGCACTGGCCACGGTTCGCGCTGCGTCCTCGCTATCGCCAGTCAGCATGACGATGCGTTTCGCGCCGCTGGCACGCAAGTCAGCCAGCGCATCCATGGCGCTGGGGCGGATGGTGTCAGCAATCTCGATAATGCCAACGAGTTTTCCGTCGATACCGACATGCACGGCTGTCCCGCCCAGGTTGGGTAAGGTCGGTATGTCATGGATACCGGCATCGTTCAGTAGTGCGGCATTGCCCACCAGAACCTGCAAGCCATCTACTGTGGATTTGACGCCTTTTCCCTGAATCTGGTCGAAGGTCGTTGGCTCGGGAACATCAAGGCTCCTTGCTTGCGCAGCTTCTACGACTGCGCGAGCTAATGGATGGCCAGACCGACGGTCGGCCGCGGCGGCAAGTTGCAGAATACGCGCGTCATTGACGGTGCCGTCGACCGATCTCACCCCAACAACGGTTGGGGCATTGGCAGTCAACGTGCCGGTCTTGTCGAACACCAAGACGTCGGCCTTGGCGAGTTGCTCAAGATAGAGACCGCCTTTTACCAGGATGCCGTTTTGCGCAGCCCTTGCAATGGCCGCTATCATCACAAGCGGTGTAGCCAGGCCGAGTTCGGCAGGCGAAGTGAAGATCAGCAGTGTCACGATCATGCGAACGTCGCGGGTGAAAAGGTAGACGCCGACCAAAAACACCAGCACCAGCGGAATCAGCCAGCCCGCCACCTTATCGGCAAGTTTCTGGACAGGCGCCTGCTGCGCCTCGGCATTTTCGACCAACGAAATGATCCGTGAGAACGTTGTATCGGTGCCGACGCGCACACTACGCACATCCAGTGCGCCAGACTCGAGAATCGTGCCGGCGAAGACTTCGTCGCCGCTGCGCTTGTCACGTGGCAGGCTCTCGCCCGTGATCGATGCCTCATTAGTCGCACCCTGTCCGCCCTCGACGACTCCGTCGACCGGTATCTTGTCGCCCGTGCGCACGAGGACCACGTCTCCCTCCTTGACCTCTGAGATTGGAACGGTTCGCTCGGTGCCTTGACTGCGTACCAGCGCCACCTGAGGAACGGCGCCGATGAGCGCCTTGATTGATGCTCGGGCGCGATCGGTGTTCAGGTCAGCAATGAACTCGGCAATCAGGATGATCACCATCAATACAGCGCCCGCAATCGTTTCGCCACCGATCATGGCAATCATGGTGGCGATAGTGACAAATATTTCCGTGCCGATCTTGCGCTCCCGAATCAGTTCCATGACACCAGTCTTGACCAATGGATAGAGTCCAATGGCTACCGCAAACCAGAGCACTTCGATCGGGACAAGACCCTGCCAGAACAACAGGGCAACCAGACCGGTCAGGCCGATCCGCGCGGCCTCCATCCAGCGGTGCCGCGTCATCAGTTTTGGCGATTCAATGGAGTGATCGGTGCTGGGGAGGGCAACAGTGTTCATTGGAATCTCTCAGGTCAATGCGACATCGGACGGCTCTCGAAGCATTGCGGAGCCGAGCTCCGTTTGCTAGTATCCTCCCCTGGAGGATAGGAGAATTCTCGTGACTTTGCATGCATCTCACCCAAACATCATTAAGCGCCTCAAGCGCGCCGAAGGACACCTGCGCAGTATCGTCGCCATGCTCGAGGAGGGACGGCCATGTCTGGACATTACTCAGCAGCTTCAGGCTGTGGAGAGTGCCATCTCCCAGGCTAAGAAGACGTTGGTGCACGACCACATAGATCACTGCCTCGAAGACGCACTGCGCAATCGGGCCAGACCAACAGACGAAACGCTGAAGGAATTCAAGGCCATCAGCAAATACCTTTAACGGCCAAGGCGACGTTGGTTTTACCGACTGGGGAGTCAGCGTCGACGCGCATTGGTACGTCGGTTGGCTGGATCCCACACACGGAATTGGAGGCCGTGATGCTCGACGTATTGAAGAACAAAACGTACAGGCACCTGTTTACGGCGCAGGTGATTGCGCTGATCGGGACGGGGCTGGCCACGGTCGCGCTAGGGTTGCTAGCTTATGATCTGGCCGGCGCCAACGCTGGTAGCGTGCTGGGAACCGCTCTTGCCATCAAGATGGTGGCTTATGTCGGTATCGCCCCAGTCGTGGGAGCTTTCGCGAACCGGCTTCCCCGTCGCGCATTCCTTGTCGCGATGGACTTGGTGCGTGCGGCAGTCGCGATTTCGCTGCCGTTTGTCAGCGAAATCTGGCAGATCTATATTCTGATTTTCGTACTGCAGTCGGCATCGGCAGCCTTCACGCCGACATTTCAGGCGACGATCCCGGATGTGCTGCCCGAAGAGAAGGACTACACCCGCGCGCTGTCGCTCTCAAGGCTAGCCTACGATATGGAGAGCCTGGTGAGCCCGATGCTTGCTGCCGCGCTGCTTTCGGTCATCAGCTTCCATTGGCTCTTTGGCGGAACTGTGGTGGGATTTCTGGTGTCGGCCGCCTTGGTGGTTTCCGTGTCCTTGCCTCAGTCGCGAGCTGTTGAGCGCAGTGGCAGCATCTATGCCAAGACGTTTCGTGGCATCTCCATCTACCTGCGTACCCCTCGCTTACGTGGCCTGCTTGCTTTGAATCTAGCGGCGGCGGCAGCGAGTTCCATGGTGATTGTGAACACAGTGGTGTATGTGCAAAGCAAGCTGCAACGTCCGAGTTCGGACGTGCCCTTTGCGTTGGCGGCCTTTGGTTGTGGGTCCATGCTCGTTGCGCTCCTATTGCCCAGATTACTGGACAAGCGCCCCGACCGGCCGCCAATGCTCGCAGGTGCCTCCATCCTGGCCATTGGTCTCGTTTCCGGATTCGCAGTGGCTTCCTGGGGCGGCAGGTTCGAATGGCCCGCACTGCTGATCACGTGGTTCGGTATTGGTATCGGCTATTCGATGACACAGACGCCCAGCGGTCGGCTACTGAAGCGATCGGCAGCGTCTGCAGACCGGCCTGCGGTATTTGCTGCCCAGTTTTCACTGTCTCATGCCTGCTGGCTCATCACCTATCCATTGGCTGGACAACTGGGCGCAGCGCTCGGGATGGCGCCGACGTTTCTGGCAATGGCTGCGATCACTGCCCTCGGTGTCGTGATCGCGTGGAAGGTCTGGCCGTCATCCGATGAAGATGAAATAGCGCACGAGCATCCGGACGAGCCCCATTTGGCCGAACATTTGGCTGAAGGCGAGCGTTTGGGCACGCATACGCATCGGCACGCTTTCACGATCGATGATTTTCATCCGAGATGGCCAGAGGATCATTAGTTCCACGGCAGTCTTCAGGCGCCCATGTGGAGTTGTGTGCATGGGCACAGGGGCCCTTGGCAGGCATCGACGGTGCCGGAGTTCTTTTGCTTTGCTCGGTGGATTCCGATCCGTGATGGGCGGTCCAGTGTCGCGGATTTGCTGCGAGTGCGTAGAGGGTTGAACTTCGATGGGGAGAACGTCGGGGAAGATTCAGCGCTTGGTCATTGACGTCGGGCCGAACGAACGAACTTGCTTCGCGCGCTTGGGGATGATCGCAATCGTGGCCGGCGGCTTGCTGCTTTCCTGGCAGCCGGGCAGCCTTCAGATGTCGACTGGCGCGCTTGATGGTGCATAAGCATCCACACTATCCGGACGTGCATCATCGCCGTTTCCCTTAGAGCGCGCTACTGGGCGAGCGACCACAATCGTTACTGCGTGCGTCATGCAGTAAGCGACGTCGGCGGCAAGCTGTGCGTACTCGTCGTGCTGGGCAGCAGCCGGTGAGCATAGCGCGCAATGGGGAAATCTAAAGTACCACGCAAGTTGATACCCTCTAAACGAGTCGGTGCAATCTGGCGCAGATCGTCAGCCCGCATAGATTCGCCACCAATAGCCTCAATCGTCTCTAGCGCGTGCTGCATGTGCAGTGTGTTCCAAGCCATCACGGCATTTGACAACAGAGTCAACGAAGACGAAACCGCTGCCAAGGACACATCGTGAAGCGCCAGTTCAAGAGGAATTTTCCCGTAATGGATGGCCCGTTGGACCGTGTGTACCGCCTCTCCACGGTTCAAGGCATGCTGCATCTCCCGACGGAACGCGGTGTTGGTGAAATTGTCGACGAGGAAGATTGTACGGAATAGCCTTCCCAAATGTACGCCCGCCTAATACACGTATTGGCCTCTTGCAGCCGAGCCGAAGCGTGTCAAAGCCTGTACCGCCGTGCATTGCCCGGTCTGCACCGATGCGGCGACCCGGACCAATTCGTCCCAAGCAAGTTCGACCAATACAAGCCGAACATCCGCATCCGCCACCGCCGCCAGTTCTGAAGGAATTACATGGCCCCTTGGGACATGCAGCCGGCGATCACGCAAATGAGAAAGCCGCGGGCAGAGGTCGAAGCCGAGCAATCGCGACAGACTCATGGCGAAGTCGGTGTAGCCGTGGGTATCAACTGCGAGCTGCGTCACGTCTTCCCCGCCATTCTGGCGAATCACTCCCTCGATGGCGGCACCGGCTTGTCTCTCATTCAGGAGGATTGGCTGATCGTAGAAGATGCCCCATGTATCGCGGACGTGGGTGTACATTCCAATCGACGCGGTACGCCGACGGGGGTCAGCGCGAGCTTGCCAGACCGAACGGGTCGTTTCCAGGGACATCATGTCCGATGAAGCCAACTCAGCGCGCCCCCAATGCCGAGCGATGGGATGCTGATGCATGAAGGCAAGCACTGAATCAGTGGCTTTTCGCAGTTTCCGCTCGTCCGCGATACGATGCATCATCTGGCGGATAGCGCTTGATGACAGTTTCCGGCACCATGCGGGCAAGATCTGCTGCAGACATCGAGGTCCCGTGCGCGAGCACTGAGGCATAGATCATCAGCAACTCACTGCGAGAATACGGTTCTCGCCCCAGCAAAAGCCAACTGAAATGGGTGTGGCTGTCGATGTCCAGAAGGATCTCAGGCAATTGCCCGTTTGGAAGCCTGTCAAACAGCGCACGCCGCAAGGCCTCAACCGAAGCCTCGGGCTGCTTTGCCTTGAGAGGATCGACATGGATGGAATTGTCGATCTTCAACTCGCCTCGTCCGGCCGCATCGCGCAGCCGGGCGAGCCCCGCATCCAGGTGCGCGACCACAGGTTCCAAGAATGCTCTGGCATCCTGCGGCAGTTTGAGATGGCCATAGAAGTGGTTGCGCCGCGCTTGCCGATCCTGGCCGGATATCAGCATGGTTGCCTGGCTGCGGAAGGCGAAGCTGTGATCCAGGAAGACCGAGCCATTACGTAACGCGACACGCAGAGCAAACAGCGTTCCCCATTCGAAGGCGGCCAGCGCTCGCTTACGGTCCTGCCCCTCCAGTATCGGCTGCCAGGCTCGCCCGAAACTCACACTAACCCGGTTGGGTAGCCACTTAGCCCTTCGCGCATAGAGATTGCGCAAGATCTCCATTGCCTCTGTCGCTGCATGGGCGGAATGCGTGGCGAATGGCAATCGGATCAGCCTGGCCAGCATGGCTCTGGCAAGCCGATGCCGCGACAGCAGTTGCTCACGAATCATGCCGACACGGCTTCGCAGGTGCTGCTGGCTGGTTGCGGCGTCGGCCAACGCATCCAATTGTTGGCAGAGCGCTTCTCGCGGGAGCGCTTCATCAGCAACGAGCGCTTTGACGGCTGCAGCAAACTCTCGCAGTTTGATGTCTGGATCCGGACGGCCCGCCTCGATGAGGCATCCGGCGTCGTTCACGGATTTGCGAATCCAGTGGCGCAACATGGACGACACCTGGTCCGTGGCGGCACACAAGGCATAGCGCAAAAAGCAAGCGGACTCCAGGCGGCGGGATTGTTGCACCACGCATTTGCTGATCGAGGCCGGACGATTGGCACAACGTCTCGCGTAGTGCCGCACGACCGCCTCATTGCAGACCGCAGGCCAGCGATGTTGGATCCCCAGCTTGTACAGCCACTCGATCTTGTCAAACAGCTCCCCCATTTGATGCGTCGAGCTGCGCAACGGTACCGCCCACAGCCATTGCTGCAGACTTGCTTGATCGCCATCCGGGCGAGGTAGTAAGGCACCCCAAGCATCAAGTGACGCCTCGCCATAGGCGAGCACCAACGCGTCGGTCAATGACGCCTCGGAGATCTCCACTGCCTGGCTAATGAGACGTTTCAGCGCACGATCATGCGGAATCAGAACACGATGTTCGTACAGCCACCGCTTCAGCTCGTGCAGCATGTCACTGCGATTGGGTTGTCCTCCCAATCGCTCCTTGAGCCAGCGCGTCACGTAGCGACGCTGGTGCTCAGCCATTGGGCTGAAACCGAGGGCTTGATAGGCGAGCATCTGATGGTCCACCAGCGTGTCAGTGCGCCCGTCATACAAGGCGCTCAGCGTGCCCATATCCGGTGGCGTGACGCCGAGTTGGGCGCCAACGTAGGCCCAGAGAAATTTCGGAACCTGCTTGGAGGCGTCAAGGGTGCGCCCCGTCATACGGACAAAGCCGATATGGACGGCACAGGCCAGCCGATAAAGGTGGCTGCGCCGTGCGTCGATCATGGCGCGCTCTTTGGGGGAGAAGGTGAAGAACGTGGCTAGTTCGAACTCGCTAAGCTCGCGTGGCATCTGCCGCATGCCGAGATACGCTAGTTGCCAGTGATCCATCGCGCCTTCTCCCAAGCGGTAGACGGACCGCCGAGATTAGCGGCAAGAGGATTGCGACGCAATGAGACTTCGAATACGTGCCTCATGCGTAACTTTCGACAGCCAAAGTCGTGGGTCAGTAACCCATTGATTTACATGACTATCGTGTGGGCCGCTGCCCGGAAACCCGCGCGGATGCTAGGGGTGGCTACCCCGGTAACCTGCACGGGAATCAAGCCCCCCCGACCGGGTGCAACCAACGCTCGCCGCGCGGGCCGATTTCGATGCCGCCGAGGGTCACGCCCACCAGCCCGGCCGCACGCAGGCCCGTGGTATAGCCGAAATCGAGCACAAACCGCAGCCGCGTCGCCTCGTCCGCCCGTGCGATCACCTCCGAGCCATCCGCCAGCGTGCGGACCAGCGGCCAGCACGTGGCGCTGTGCGGAGGGCATGGGCGATGGAACGGGGCGCGAGTGCGCCAGGGAACCCCGCCATGCCGGTGAAGGCCGCGATGCGCAGGAAGGCCCGATAGGCCGTGGCACCCTTGGCGCTCAGGAACGACAGCGGTCCCCGCGCTCGAGATGGTGTGGCACCCTCACCTCGGACGGGCGGATCGGTAGTCGGCGCGCCGCGCGGTTGGCTTGTGGGCCGGGATCGAATAGAGATCGGTAAGTCGGCTCCGCGCTTTTAAGGCAACGGACCATTTAGGGCCGTAGCGCCATGGCACGCAACAGCGCGTCGATTTGGCCGAATGCGTCCTGTTGCTATTGCTCGGGGCTGCGATCACCGAGCGCATGCGTGTCTGCGACAAAGCGCCTTACGGAAGTAGCGTAGTCGGGGTGATCGTACTCTTGGTGCGAAATCTGACGGTCTGGCACCAAAAAGTCATACGTATCAATGCACTGTAAGAACTCTTGGTGCACAAAGTGCGGCAAGCCAAAAATCCTTACTACAAGCGCCTCGCAGGCTGGCTGCTGCCAGATTCCGCACCAAAAGTACGACTACCCCAAATTGGGTGGGCAACCCCACTGCCCCGGGTAATGCGCCCTCCATTTCCATCGCTATGCGTAGACTGCATGGCACGAAATGTCAACTCGCTGGCTGTTCATGCAAAGTCGATCGCCAGTTGCCCACTTATGCTGGGGTTGCATCCATGTTCAGTTCAAGCTTTAGCCCACGTCAGCATCCCCGTCCACGACACACGCCCGGACATTCCGCATCTGAATGCCCCCGAATCGTCGATCGATATGCAGACCCTGCATTGCAGGGGGATGAAGAGTCGATCGTCCGTCAGTCCCCGGCACAACCTGCACGCGCGCTCCATGCACTGAAGATGGGGCACGCACCCATTGGGCGCGGGATCAGGCTACACGTCGACCACCCATTGAACGATACGCGGCGCCGCGCGCGTCAGCGTGCTGAGTATCGCCTGGATCTGGCGCCCGAACAGCTTTCAATATTTTCAAGGAGACCTCGTGAACATCCTGAATGGCTATGACTACGAAGACCTGCAGCTTGGCATGACCGCAAGCTACGCCAAGACCATCACTGAAACCGATATCGAGTTGTTCGCGACGGCTTCCGGCGACAACAACGCCATCCATCTCGACGAAGATTTTGCGAAGACCACGCCGTTTGGCGGGCGCATTGCCCACGGAATGCTGACGGCCAGCGTGATCTCGGCGGCCTTGGCCAGTCGCCTGCCCGGGCCGGGATCGATCTATCTGAGCCAGAACCTGCGCTTCAGGGCCCCGGTAAAGCCTGGTGAAACCGTGCACGTGACGGTGACGGTCACGGATCTCCAACCGGAGAGACGGCGTGTCGCGCTCAGCACAGTCGGCATGGTCCAGGACAAGGTCGTGGTCGACGGTGACGCCCTGATCATGCCGACGTCAGCAAAACGACGCGAGCAATGAGCCGCGCATCCGCCCAACACAATGCGCCATTCGTCATGAGAACCCCAATGCCAGTGCCGACCCCGCTCGCCAATCCGCTGCTGAACGGCTTTCCCTCACCGCTGACGACGCTCACGGAGCTATTCGCGTACTCACGCTATGTGCCCAGCGGCATCGACATGTTCCGCCTGATGCAGTCCAGCGTCCGTCACCTTGAAGGTCAGTTTTCGATACTGGCCTCGGCATTCGGCCACGCCGGAGCCGACCACAAGCCGGACCGCCGGTTCGCGGTGAAAGACTGGGATGAGAACCCGTGGTACCGGATGCTCAAGCAAGGCTATCTGCTCAATGCCAAGACGCTTGCCGAACTGGCCGAGTCGATCCATCTGAACGACGACGATAAGAGCAAACTGTCCTTCTTCCTGGGGCAGCTCGTCGATGCCATGAGCCCGTCCAACTTCCTGGCAACCAACCCGGAAGCAATCCGGCTCGCACTGGAGACCAACGGTGAAAGCCTCTTGAACGGCTTCGCGAACTATGTCGAGGACCTGCGCCAGCGGCGCATCGCCATCACCGACGAGTCTGCGTTCGAGGTGGGCCGTGATGTCGCCACATCCGAAGGCGCTGTGGTGTTCGAATGCGATGTGATGCAGCTGATCCAGTACAAGCCGCTGACATCGAAAGTGATGTCGCGCCCGCTGGTGATCGTGCCGCCCTGCATCAACAAGTACTACATCCTCGATCTCCAGCCGGATAACTCTTTCGTCCGCTTCGCCTGCGAACAGGGTTACACGGTCTTTGTTACTTCGTGGCGAAATCCACAGGAAGACATGCGCGGCACCACCTGGGACGACTATGTGGAAGGTGTCATCAAGGCGCTCGAAGTCAGCCGTGCCATCAGTGGCGCAAGCCAGGTCAACGCGCTGGGCTGGTGCGTAGGTGGCACGCTGCTGTCCTCGGCGCTGGCCGTCCAGGAGGCACGCGGCGAAGACATGGTGGCCAGCATGACCCTGCTAACGACCATGCTCGATTTCACCAATCCGGGCGACCTCGGCTTCTTCCTCGACGAAGCCGCCGTGGCGGCGCGTGAGCAGACCATCGGCAACGGTGGCATTTACTCTGGCAAGGAACTGGCCTTCGTCTTCCAGACCCTGCGACCCAACGACCTGATCTGGCCGTACGTCGTCACCAACTACCTGAAGGGGAAATCGCCGGCGGCGTTCGATCTGCTCTATTGGAACGCCGATGCGACTAACCTGCCCGGCCCCATGTACGCGTGGTACCTGCGCAATATGTACCTGGAGAACCGGCTATGCAAACGCGATGCGTTGTCGATGTGCGGGCATCCAATTGACCTGGAGAAGATCAAGGTACCGAGCTACATCCTGGCCACCAAGGAAGATCACATCGTCCCCTGGCAATCGGCCTATCGTAGTACGCAACTGCTCGGTGGCGATAGCGAGTTCGTGCTGGGCGAAAGTGGCCACATCGCCGGTGTCATCAATCCGGCCTCCAAGCAAAAGCGCGGCTACTGGAGCGCGGGTGCGCAAGGCGATCATGCCGAGGACTGGCTCGCGTCCGCGCAGTCCACGCCGGGAAGCTGGTGGACGCACTGGAGCGCCTGGCTCAAGCGTCACGGCGGCGGGCAGAAGGCGGCGCCGGCGAAGCTCGGCGACAGCAGGTTCCAGCCGATTGAACCCGCGCCGGGCCGGTATGTGAAGGTCAGGGTCGAGTAAGTCTCAGCCGCCATTACGCGCAACACTCGCGGCGCAGCCTGACGTCCCAGGCTCCGCTGACGCCACGCGCCGTAGCCGCGAGCCCGGTTGTTGCCATGACCTCCATGCGGTGTAAGCCCCCGAGGAACTCATCTTGAGGGGCCTCGGCCCGAAGGGCACCATCCCCTCATCGCAATGTTCGATGAGGGACATGATGATGGAAGAAACAAGCGCGGCACCACGGCAAGAGAAGCTGCCCCGCCGGCGCCTGCATAGCGGCGCGTTCAAGGCGAGGTAGTCGTACTTTTGGTACGGAATCTTGCAGTAGCCAGCCTGAGAGGCGCGTGTAGTAAGGATTTTTGGCTTGCCGCACTTGGTGCACCAAGAGTTCTTACAATGCATTGATCCGTATGAATTTTTGGTGCCAGACCGCCAGATTTCGCACCAAAAGTACGATCACCCCCTTCACGACACGATTGGTTCACTCAAAACGTGCTTTTTAAGTCTCAATAATTTTAGGGAAACCCCTTGTCATCTCAAATGGGAGTTTGTTGACTTTCATTTGGGATGATCTAGAATGGGAATATCACTTTGACCAAATGAGAGTTCGGCATGAGCTATGTGATTGCACCTGGTACCCAAGGTCTGGGCGCTCAACCGGACGACTTTGATCTTTTCTTGCACCGCATGGGCGCACTTGAACAAAGGAAGGTCATTCGTGAGGGGATGGACGCGACCATTGTTGAGCGCGTCGCCAAGGAGTTACTCCGCATTCCTGTACAGACCCTTCTCAATGGGTTGGGACTTCCTAGCTCGACAGTACTTCGCAAGATCTCGAAGCACGAGCGTCTGTCTGGACCGGAGTCTGACAGAGTTGCGCGAGTTCTCTATGTATTCGAGCTTGCCACCGATGTCTTGGAAGATTCAAAGCTTGCTGCGCAATGGATGCAGAAGCCACTGTATGAATTGGATGGCATGAAGCCGCTAGAGGTCCTGGATTCGCAACCGGGGTACGACCGAGTGAGGGACATCCTGATGCGCGCAGCGTTTGGCATTCCTGTATGAAGGTTTATCGACTCGCAAAGGAAAAACCAGGGCGCTACAAAGCGGATGATCTGAGTGGGAATGGGGCGGCCCTCGTAGGAGGCCGTTGGAATCCGCGCGGTATGCGAGTCGTCTACACGTGCTGCAATCCCTCCACGACTGTGCTTGAGACTTTGGTGCACTTAGGCGGCCTGATGCCGGTGATACACCATTTCATGGTGACGATTGAGCTGCCGGATGCATGCTTTGCGGATGCGCTTCTTCCGGAAATTCCCACCGATTGGGATGCAGCGGGGCGGGACCCGCAATCCACGATGTCCATCGGACAACGCTGGATCGAAGCAGGCGAACATTTAGCCCTCAAAGTTCCATCGGTTGTCTGTCCAGCTGATTTCAACTTGTTGCTGAATTCTCTGCACGCCGATATGAACCGCGTTCAGGTCGTTGATATTGCGCCCTTCAAGTTCGACGCGAGGCTGTTCGGCTGATTGCTGAAGCATAGGGTAGGCCCATTCGACTGCCGGGGGTTACGCGTGCCAGCAGGGTGCGCCTTCGTGGAATGGATTCCAGGCACTTTGGGCTCGGTTATCGCTTACCGAATACTTTCTCCAGCTGCGAGGTTCGCTGCATGTCATCGTCATGCAGGTAGCGCGAAGTCGTGGTGATGGACGCGTGGCGCAGATTGTCCCGTACGGTGGTGAGCGATGCCCCCTGTGCGAGCGCGTGGGTCGCATGGGTGTGGCGCAGCCAGTGAGGCGTCGCCCGCCGTAGCTTGTCGGCG
The DNA here is from genome assembly GCF_057315035.1 of Cupriavidus sp. Classification (NCBI taxonomy): domain Bacteria; kingdom Pseudomonadati; phylum Pseudomonadota; class Betaproteobacteria; order Burkholderiales; family Burkholderiaceae; genus Cupriavidus; species Cupriavidus sp. The sequence continues at coordinate 36,768 of NZ_DBHKYV010000002.1, forward strand.
AGCGGCGGATGGTCCATTTCAATCGCATCGGCGGCAAGCGAGAGGAAGCGTCGCAGCACGGCGCGCAGGCGCGGCGTGGTGATCGGCGAGCCGTCTTCGAGATGCGCCAGGATCGGGCAATGGCGGTCCCAGCGCGCCGGCGTCACGGGCAGACCGCGCGTCACCAGGTATTGATCCAGCGCTTGGTGGGCGAGGGAAGGGAGCGCGACCTTGCCCCGGCGCTCGCCCTTGCCGACCAGGTGCAGCCAGCGTTCGCCCCGCGGGCCAATCTCGATACCGCCCAGCGTTACACCGACTAGCTCGGCCGCGCGCAGTCCCGTCGCATACCCAAAATCCAGCACAAACCGCAAGCGGGTCGCGGCATCCGGCGTCCAGCCGTGCGACCACTCCAGCCCGTCCGCCAGCGTTCGCACCAGCGCCCATTCACCCTCCGTGAAGGCGCGCGAGGTATCCAGGTCTGCGGCGCGCTGCGCGCCGCGAACCTTCAGGCCCGCGAAGGGATTGGCCAGCACGTAGCGCTGCGCGATCAGCCAGCGGAACAGGGCCCCAATCACACCCAGGGCATAGGCGATGGAACGGGGCGCCGGGGCCCCGGTGAACGGCCGCCATTCCGGTGAAGGGCGAGGGCGCGCGGGCCCCACCCAGCGCGCAGCCGGTGCACGCAGGAAGGCGCGGTAGGCCGTGGCATCCTCGGCGGTCAGCGACGAGAGCGGTTTGCCGCGCTCGAGGATGGCCCACAACAGCAGGCGCTCGGCCTCCTTGCGGTAAGCCCGCGCCGTGGCGGGCGCCTCGTGCAGGCCCAGCCAGGCGTTGATGGCGTCGTAATCATTGTCCGCCGTCAGTGAACACATCACGCGCGGCGCGCGGAACGCGCCGTGCGAGCCATCCACCGCCCGCGGCAGCTCGATGCGTTCCCACGGCACGATCCTTACCGTGCCATCGACGGCGGCGGGGCGTGTCACGAGCGCGCGGGCGCGCTCGGTCAACTGGGGATGGGCGGCAAAGAACGCCTCGATGGCGTGGGCGCTGCGTGCCCCAAGGCCGTCGATCGCCAGCCACCAGCGCCGGCGACGCGGGATGCGCACGGTCAGATCCGCCAGGGTCTGCAGCCCGTGGGCTTGCAGGGCCGCCGCGGCGCGCGCGGGCAGCCAGGCCTCGACCGGGTCCGTGATCTGCGGGGTGGCGGGTGCCAACTGGCGCAGCCTCTCCAAGGCACGTGCGACGGCCGCCGCATGCGTGGTGCGGCCCTCCGCGGCGCAGGTGAAGAGGGCGGCCAGGTCGTCGCACTGCCGCAGCCGGGCGGCCGCGGCCAGCTGGCGACGCAGCGCCCCGATCACGCCGCGCGCCGAGCGGCCCGGGGTCAGCGCGTCGGGCCAGAAGCGGGCGACGGCGGCGCGCGAGGGCGTGCCGGCGTACCAGGCGCGCAGGGCCGCCAGCGCGTCGGCACCGGGCAGCGGCGCGAGGTGGTCGGATAGCACCGGATCGGTGGCGGGGCGCGAGCGGGGCATCAGGGATGGGTGAGACGCAATTTGAACCAAGGTAGTTTGCCACAAAAACACATCCGTATCGATAATGTTTGTTATCGATATAGCAGCGTGTTGTGGGACGAAACTTTGTTCGCTGACACACCTAATGTTCGCTGACACACCTAAATTTGTATCTTCGTTCTACCTAAATTTGTGTCTTATCGGGCAAAGGGTGCGCTCGGTAGGCGTCCGATGGCCAGGCTTGTGGAGGAGAGCCGGCGTTGCCACGAGTCGCAGTTTCGCCGTCGCGTTCCATCAGGATGGCAGATCCTGGCCAGGTTGATGCGTGAACGGCAAGCCCCGCGTGGCCGCCGGCACGGGCGGCACCGCTGTGCGCTTCGTAACCGCACTCGCTGGTCATCTTCGTGAGTTTTCCACCTGGCTAAGACACAAATTTAGGTGGAAATCAGAAGATAAGACCCAAATGGCAAGGGGAAGCCCACATAACCGGGACGAGCCGGAAACGACCGACCATCAAGGCTCTCCGGCCGTTTTCTTGCGGTCGAAGGCGGTCCGAAATAGAACACAAATTTAGGTGTGCGAGCGGACGGCTCGGGAAGGGTCGGGCGGCAAATGTTCTATGGTCAAGCGAACCGGCCGCCGCCACCTACGATAGGCGATCGCCGGTAGAGGCGGAATTCGATGCGAGGCCGGAAGGCATTTGCTCTTGGCAAACCTCACCACGATGACGCTTCTTGCCCCCAAAGAGGGGGGCAGAGACCCGTCTCGATTTGAGCCGAGACGCCTTAAAATGCGTATCTGCTCGCTTTTTTTGTCGATCACGCGTATGCATGAAGTTCGGGTACCGATGGAGAATCGACCGACGCTCCTGCGACACGGCGATGCCGTTTTCAGACTGCCACAAAGGCTCGTGGAAAAAAATGACGAAGTAGCCCTCGTGGCTCGTCTGGTGTGTGACCGTCGGCTCTTCGGCGAATGTTACCGGGGGCTTTTGCCGGCTCACTTCAACGACATGGGTGCGAAGAGTGGTGTGATGGTCGCGGGGTCGGTTCCGTCTGCCGAAGTGTTGAAGGACATGACCTTCCCTGGCGATATTGATCTACTGGTGATTCCATACGACGACGACCAATTGATACCTTCCGAAGCCTTGGCGATTGAAATCAAGGTCGTCCGCGCAAGCTTCAGGAAGCAGGGAAAGTCGCCCAACGAGTTTGGTTTCTCACAAGCAAAATCACTCCTCAAGAATGGATTCCCTTACGTCGCTGTGGGCCATCTTGTCGTTTCGGACGATGGACCAATCGACAGTTGGAGGCGCGTCCTCGTTACGGAAGTATTGGATGGCGCTGGACGTGTGAATTCCCCTCGCGATGTGCTTACCGATATGCTGCCCGGAGATCTGCTTTCGCGCTCTTTTGGTCGGCTGGAGAAGGCGAGTGACAGTTCTTTGCTGGGACTGTTCACCGCATACATGACAGACCGAGGGATGTGGTATCCGTTGTCTAGGGCTGCTGCCAAGAACGCCGAGGTCACGACCGATACCTGCCACGCGATCGCAAACTGCTTTCAACGCAACTACAGGAAGTTTGTCGATATCCCGAAATACTAACAACTAAGCAAGCCTTGCAGGCTTGGAGAAGCGTACCGTCAGCTTGGTGTAAGTTGGCGATGTGGGCGTGCAGCCAGAACGTACAGGCATTTAGGAAAAAATCCCAAGCGATATGCGAAATCAATTGATCAGCACTGGATCACCCTCTCCGAGCGACGCATCTTCGAGTCCGTCTCCATTTTCTCGAGCACCGAACGCAGATGGGCCGCGAGGCACGAGCGCACTTCCGGTGAGTATCCTGCTTTCGAGCTTAGGGGTGCTAATGACAGCGACGATCTATTTTATCGGCGCACAGTTTTCCTACGGATACTTTGGCTGGTTTCATATCAATGCGGATCGGTTCACGCGCGATCGGACGCAGACGATGTTAGACGGCATCAAAGCGATATTTACGTTTTGTACTGACGTACTTGGGTTTTACGACAGGCAGTGGTTGGTACTGCCCGTCGTCTTCCTGACGATGCTCGCAACGATATTGTCGTATCTGGGCTTGGTGAAGCTAGTTGCCTGGCTAGTCAGACGTCGACGATTGCAGTCCGAGCGACTAACGCGCTGGGGAAGAATGCTACTGCTGCTGAGCATTTGGCCGTTTGCGACAGTCTATTTTCTGTTTGCATTGCCGTTTCTTACCAGCCTCTTGATCTCGCTGCCGGCCGCCGTCGGGGAGCGTGCAGGACGTATTGTTGCCCAGCGTGTGTCGGACGAGATTAAACGCTGTCCGCATGAACTGTCAGGATCTATGAGTTTTGTTCAGATCAAGGAAGGCGAGGTGATGAAGGCGCAAGGGTTTCTCTTGGCCGCGACACATGACAGAGTCGCGTTGCTGGACCGGGGAGTACCCGACCAAGGATCTTCGCGTCGACTATATGGCTGGAGATCCTGGTGCCGGCAGTTTGGCCACGCAAGCAAGAAGGAAAGGTGACGGAGCGCGTTGCGGTAGGTCTGCAGTGTGAAAGACGAAACTGCGTGGCACGAATCCAACGGCGTGCCAATCAAGTTATGTCCGGACCGGAGCCCAGGCGGATCGGCCTGCAGGTCTGCAACTAGGCCACGCTGCGTAAGGTGTTGCACCCGGAAGCATGTTTATGTTGTGGAAAATTCCAGACGTGTAGGTTTCGAGCGGCGCTGCAAAGTGTGTCCGTCAGCGATTGTAAGGCTGGGCCGGGCGTGCTTAGCGTGACGCTGCCCGTATCAAAGGGCGACCGCGAAATACCTCGTCTTTGAATAGGTCTGCCAATTGCGAGGCGTGTCTTGCCAGCATTCCCCTCTTAAGTGGTACACTGTATGTATATACAGTGTCGAGGGGTATCGGTGCTGCGCTCGACATGTCACACTTCTGCCGCGTAAAAAATACATCGGAAGGAAGACGGCATGTTGGACTTGAGTCTGTTGAAGATTGACCGTTTGGCTGTTCATGACGTGCATCCGCGCGGAATAGATCAGTCATATGTCGAACCGACACATCGTCCGCATCTCGTGACCCTGCCAGTTTCCGGGATGGACATGTTCAATCGCCGGATCGCTCAGGCGCTTGGGCATCGGTCGCGCGGCGTACAGGCGGATTTCCGGGATACTGCGCCCGGCAGTTTCTTTCAGGAAGCGGCAGGTCTGATGCACGGTGACGACACGCAGTTCATTGACTTGTCGATGGCAGCGGCCAATCGCCTGGCCAAGGCCCAGTTGAACCGCAATTATGCGCCCAGCAAGATGATCGTTCTGGCTGGAACCGTCACCAACCTGCAGCGACCGTTTGCAGCGGTGGTGAAGGCGGATATGCAGGATGCGTTGGGTGAAAAAACAGAGAACGGCAAGAAGGTCATCGACTATCTGGAACAGATCTTTCTGACCGAAAGCCAACGGCTGTTCAAGATCGGGTTCATCCAACAGACGGCGGCTAAGGCGCCCAAGCTGGATGGCATCCACGATCCGCAATACTACTCCGTGCATCTGTTTGACCATATCATGACCAGCACGGAAAGCCGCAAGGCTGCGTTCTACTTCTATGGGGACTTCCTCGGTGCGGATGTGTCAGCTACCGACAAGCGGTTGACGAAGGACTTCTTCGAGAAGACCAACAAATTTCTAGATACCCTCGAAATTCCGCGTTCCCGCAGGATCGATCTTGGGGAATCGCTGCGCTCGGAATTGCGTAGCAACGTTAACGCGATTGGCGTCGCATCGTTTGGCGAGAAGCACCTCCAGAAGACAGAACAGGCTGCGTACCTGAAATACATGGAGAAGTCGGGGTTTCCCACGCACGAAATTTCGAAGGACACCGACTATATTGCAAGCAGGTTGAAGCGCCGCCGCAAGATGGTGTTTACCTCGGGGGTCATGGTGACCACGCCCGCGGAGGGCACAGATTGGGTAAGCGTCGCGAGCACGAGTGACGGTTCGACTGTCGTCAAGATCAAGGGCTCAATCGCGAGCGAAGAGTGAACGATTCTGTATTCGAAACTTGGCTGACTGAAAGCGCCCCTGCCCTGAAGGCTTGGGGTGCGTTCGTCGTGGCTAAGATCGAATCATTTGTCCGGCTCGAAGTTGGCGAGGAACGTTACAAGACGTTCTTCAAGATCAAGCCGTCCTCCCGGGTGAAGGACCTGGATTCGGCCCTGAAGAAACAGGCTAAGAAGAAGTATCCCGATCCGCGTAGCGCGATGACGGACCTAGTCGGTGCCCGCTTCGTGGTTCTGGTCCGTACCGATATTGAGATAGTCGAGCGAGCGCTCCTGGCTTTTACCGGTTGGTCAACCAGCCGGGATCGCCATTTTAGGGACGAGGTCATCGATCATCCCGAGCTGTTTGACTATCAATCGGTCCATTATCTGGTACGCGCAACCGAAGGCACCGAAATCGACGGACTGCGTGTCCCAGACGGGCTGCCGTGCGAGGTTCAGATTCGGACGCTGCTCCAGCATGCCTACGCTGAATTGGTACACGACAATATCTACAAGCCAACGGCTCAGGTGCCATCGTCGGCCAAGCGTCTTGTTGCGAGAAGCATGGCATTGATGGAGACGACGGATGTAATGTTTTGCCAGGCGCTGCAAGAGTTGGATCAGGTGACGGCGACGGTTGTGGATCTAGAACGCTTTGCCAACGAGTTGTATTCTAGGATCTGTGGTAGACCGATCGAGGCTGTGGGTAACCCGGAGGCGATGGAACTCATCGAGGCATTTCGCGACCTGTTTGCCTTGTGTAATCGCGCAGAGTTGGAGGCCTTTCTGCAGGGAGGCTATGCGCAACGTTTACGTGATCGGTCCGATCGCCCAGGACTGTTTGCCAGACCGATGAGCGTGCTAGTCTACTGGCTGGCCCGTGACCACGACAACGAATTGAACGAACGTTGGCATTTTCCGGCATATCACCGCGACCTACAGTTGATCCTTTCGGATTTAGGAAAGGCGACAGATCGGTTTTACTAGATGCGATTCGCGCGGCCAAATTGCCCGAGAGGTTCAAACATCTCGGCAACTTGGCTCAGCTTGCAGCGAAGCCATCTATTCGGTGTACTGAATCTCGGTGGGGACTTCCTTGACGCCTGACACTATTACTCGACTGCTAGCCTCAATGAACGCCGGCCGCCTTCTGGTGGTTTGCGGCGCCGGGCTGTCGATGGCACCGCCTAGCAGCCTGCCATCAGCCCGGGCGGTCGCCGAGAAGTGCTTCAACAAATACCGTCTTGAGTCTGATCCGCAATGCGACCTGGCCCTCCGAGACAATTTGGAGATGCTTGCCGAGCATTTTGCACGCACCAACACGCTGCAGTCCATCTTCATTGAGCATCTCGTACCTTGGCACAATTTTGTGCGGCCCTCGAATACGGGGCATGCTGCGATAGCGGATTTTCTTATTACCCGCGCCGCGGTTGCCGGTATATCGAGCAATTACGATACGCTCATCGAGCGACGCGCTTGGGACTACGGTGCGGACTTCCGTGGCTCGCTCGACGGGGACGAAGCCACCGCAGATTTCGTTCGTCAGGGGCCCTTGCTGAAATTCCATGGTTGCTCACAACGCGATCGCCCCTCCACCGTCTGGGCGCCCTCGCAGCTCGCTGATCCGATCGTTTCGGCCCGCATTGCGCGAAGCAAAATTTGGATGGCTGCCAATCTTAGGCAGAAGGATTTGCTTGTCGTCGGCTTCTGGTCGGACTGGGAATACCTTAATGCCGTGATCGGCGAAGCCCTGATCGACGTGCAGCCATTGTCCGTAACAGTGATCGATCTTTCGGCAACAACCGCGCTCGAGGAGAAGGCCCCGCAACTCTGGGAAATAGCGCACGCCCAAAACGTGACATTTGAACACGTTCAAGAGTCTGGCGCCGTGGCGCTAGATGAGCTTCGCCGCGCGTTCTCGTCAAACTACCTTCGTCAGGTTCTAGAGGCTGGACGAGCTGCCTTCGAGGAAGCCACCGGATTCCAATGCGATCCAGCTTGGCTAACTGTTGACGAATTCGATAGCGAGGCATTGTATGGAATGAGGCGGGATGCCGAGGGCGTTTCGGCGGCGGAGCCAGCCAGGCTACTGCGTCCGACAAATCCGGAAGCGCTCGGTTTTTTCCATTTGCTGCTCCGTCAAGCCGGGGCAGTGCAACGTGCTGATGGCTATGAATTGAAGGGCCAGAGCATCCGTGTAGTGAACGGAGCGCAATCCATACTGGGGTCTCTACGAGGCAAGTTCGTCGAGCCGCCCGCGGTGATGCAGTCTGACATCGTTGTGGCCGTGGGCGCGACCGACTTGGGTGTGCCTGATAACGTCGTACGCAGTGGACGCGCCGGCGATGTCATTCGTCCTAATCCAGCGGGCGAATGGTATGACCTTCCTAGAGCAAGAACTGCATTGGGCATCTGATGGATATTCTTACACAAGCCGAAATCCTCCTTCGCGACGCCCAGTATGAAACCTGGACATGGACTGTCTCGGGCTGCGCCGTGACCTGTTTCGAAAACGCGGCGCTGATGGGCTTCGTTCACGTGTTCGAAACTGCAGACGCTCTCCTGAGCGCGTGGAAAGAGAACCAAAAGCTCGCGCTTGCTCGGCACGCAGCGTCGCTGCGAGGGGCCGGAGCGAAAGCGTGGAACGTCTATTCTGTCTTCCTGACCCCGGATCAGGATGCACGGCGAGGGCGCGAGATCGAGCGTATCGAAGAGGATTTCTCTTTGACCCGAAAGATCGCCAGAGCCTCAATCGCCACAGCCGCTGACGTTGAGAAGGCGCTCCTACCCTTGCTTTCCATCCGCTCCAAACCGCTGCTCGGCGCATCTAACTTCGAAACGAGACTTCGAAGCAGGCTGAAGGACATCGCTCCAGATGCTGTTGCTGCATTTCTCAACGAGACCAAGCCGGCAGAGGTAGTTCGCATATTGAGGGAAAAATCATGAGGCTGAATTTCATCGAAATTTGCGGCTTTCGTGGATTTAGGGACTTAGTCCGAATCAACTTCGGCCGCGGCTTCACCGTCATCACCGGCCGGAACGGCGTGGGAAAGAGCACTCTGTGCGACGCGTTCGAGTTCGCAATTACGGGCTCCGTCGACAAATATGCCGTCCAGAAGGCGGCGAAGGAAAGTCTCAGCGATTATCTTTGGTGGCGGGGCGAGGGCGTTCCCGAAGCCCATTACGTCACTGCCTCGTTCGTCGACGACAACGGGACGCCATTTACCATCACGCGAACGCGGGAGTCCGGCTCCGATCGCTCACCTGAGGAGATCCACGCCGCGCTCTGCGGCGGACCAGCTCCAGACGACGCGCTCCGGCAACTCACACGGACGTCGATCATCCGTGACGAATGGATCGCCGCGCTAAGCCTGGACCTCACGGAAACAGAGCGATTTGAACTCGTGCGCTCGGCGCTCGGCGCATTGGAGGGCTCGGAAGCGGGGATTAGAGCCAAGGAGATTATCGCCGCCGCTGAAAGTGCTCATTCTAGAGATGAGGAGGCCTATGAAGCTGCCCGGTCGCGTCTGGCAGACAGGCTAACGCAGCTGTCCGAAACGCAAACCGCCCTTAGCCGGTCAGGCGATGTCTCCAGCGCGCTGCAGTTGATCGGCGCCGCCGCACCGGATGCGCCGCCCGAGGTGACCGCGCGACTGGCTGCCGGTCGAATCGCGCTCGCGAACGGACGCGCTGGATTGGCTCGAATGGGCGAAGCGCTTCAACTCGGTCGAGAGGTAGCGGCGGTGCAGGCAGCCTACAACGCTCCGGAGGCAGTTGCGAGACGCGAGGCTGCAACGTTGGCGCACGAAACGGCGCAGCGCGAGCATCAGTCGGCGCAGAAAGCCGTCTTGGAAGCCGAACAACGCCTAGTGCGCGAAGAGGAGATGGACGCGATCGCGGCGTCGCTAACCCTCCTTGTCGAGCATGGAGAGCGCCTCGGGCTGCACAACGATCATTGTCCGCTATGCGCGGCCGATCGAACGTCGGACGAGTTCTCCGCCGGTCTGGACTCAGCACGGCAGCGGATTACATCACTGGCGTCTGGCGTTCAGGCCGCTCGCGATGCTCTCGCCGTCGCGAAAGAGAATGCGCGGCAACCGGCTCTTGCGTACCAGGCAGCTGCCAACGCGGTTCAAACTCATGCGGACGAATTGCGCCGGCTGCGCGATCAGGAAGCGGCGCATGTCAATTTCTACGATCAGTGGGGGCTCGATTACCGCTTCATTGGGAACCCTGACGGGCTGGAGCAGGCCATTTCTCTTGAACGCGACCGGTTGATCGATCTTGAGCGTGCGCTCCTTGTTCTGGAGGCATCGCAAGCGGTGTCGCGGATGTCGTCAATCGAAAGCAACGTCTCGGAGCTGCGTATCGACATCGAAAAGCTTGCTAACGCAGTCAGTCAATCGCAAAACGCCGTCACGGCAGCCCGCGAAATCGAACGCTCGGTCAGGCGTGTGAGCGCCGAAATAATTGATGAGCGTCTCGCCCAGATCAGTCCACTGCTCAACGAACTGTACCAGCGCTTGCGACCGCATGCGAACTGGCGGACGATCGATTACAGCATTCGCGGCGACGTCCGGCGCTTCCTGAGCCTTAGGGTCGGCGACGGCCTGAACCCTCAATTTGTGTTCAGCAGCGGTCAGCGTCGCGCCGCCGGTCTCGCGTTCCTTCTTTCGGTGCACCTCGCGCGGGCGTGGACACCACTCAGGTCCTTGCTGCTCGACGACCCCGTTCAGCACATCGACGATTTCAGAGCCCTTCACCTAGTCGAAGTTCTCGCCGCTCTCCGCCTGGATGGACGCCAGATCATCTGCGCGGTTGAGGACCCTGCGCTGGCTGATCTGCTGTGCCGACGCCTAGTGAGCACCGCGGACGAGAGAGGCCGGCGTATCGATATCGACCTTGGACAACTCGGCGCCACGAGCGTGGTCATAGATCAGGAAATCCATCCGATGCCCGTCGGTGTTCTACGTGGTGTCGCCACCGCATGATGGCCGAGGACGCGCAAAGTGAACTGCTGGCGTCGCGCAGGCATCAAGCGCACGGACCTTGGAGCGATCTAGCACTCCATACCATCGGGTGGCGTGCGTTTCAGGACCTGTGCTCTCAAGTGTGCGAGGTCGTGCTTGACCGGCCCGTCGAAATCTTCCGCGAAGCACAAGATGGCGGTCAGGACGCGGTATTTCTCATCCCTGCAGAAACCGACGCCCCGGCGATCGGTACGGTCCAGTGTAAGCATACGTCCGAAGCTCTGAAGGCGTTAAAGCCCGGCGATCTGACCGCCGAGATTGGTCATGTCGAGGAACTAGTAAAAGCCAGCCAAGCGGACACCTACGTTTTCATGACGAACATGAGCGTTGATGCGCCCGTCGCCGCCGAGATGCGTGCCAGGCTACGGGCGCTCGGCGTGCGTAAGCCGCATATTCTTGGACGCCAGTATATCGTCCGGGTCATCAGGAGCAGTGCGCGCCTGCGGGCCCTTGTCCCGCAGGTCTACGGCCTGGGCGACCTAACCTCGATCGTCGATGAGCGCCTAAGTGAGCAGAGCCAAGCGTTGCTTGACAGCTGGATTCCTAAGCTTCGTACTTATGTGCCGACGAAAGCCCACCGTGATGCGGTAAATGCGATCTCTGAGCATGGAGTAGTGCTGCTGCTCGGAAATCCCTCGAGCGGAAAATCCGCTATTGGCGCGATCATCTCAACAATAGCTTCAGAAAACCCGGACAATACCGTCCTTGCTTTGACCAGTCCACGCGACTTTGAGGCTGGTTGGAATCCCAACGATCCGGGACGCTTCTTCTGGATCGACGACGCCTTTGGCTCCAATGTGGTGCGCGACGACTATGTGCAGGACTGGGCGTCGGCCTTCGCCAAGTTGCGAGCAGCGATCAAGCACGGCAACCGTTTTCTTCTGACATCGCGAAAGCATATCTACGAAGCGGCGCGGCGTCGGCTCGGACAGCGCAACCTCGCTCAATTCGCTGATGGCAGCGCCGTGGTGGATGTCGGCGAGCTGGCGTATCATGAAAAGGCGCAGATACTCTATAACCATGTGAATTTCGGCGGACAGAGCCAGAGTTGGCGATCGAGCGTCAAACCACACCTGAATGCTGTGGCTAGCGTTCGCGATTTCCTTCCCGGCATCGCCGAACGTCTCGGTGATCCGAATTTCACCAAGGGGCTGTCGCCTCGCGAAAGCTCGCTCGTTCGGTTCATGAAGGAGCCGACCGAGCATCTAATCGATACGGTCAACGCCCTGGATGATCAGCTTCAGGCTGCGCTCATCCTAGTCTATGTCCACCAGGCCGGCTTCAATTCCAATGACCATGATGTGTCGGCTGCCCAGGCCGTTGCGGAGCTGACTGGCTACTCCCTCACTAAGATCCAGGATCGCTTCCCTGAACTGCGGGGGTCGTTCCTGAAACTTTCCGGATCGAAGTGGACCTTCGCCCATCCCACAATCGCCGACGCTCTGACGGAGATCTTGCGTCAGAAGCCACATATGATGGCGGCGCTTTTACGGGGGGCAACTATCGACACCATTCTCAGCAGCTTTACGTGCGAGAGCTCGCCGCTCATTCGAGATGCGCTTGTCATCCCGGCGACGCTCGACGACGCTCTAGTCGCCCGGCTCGGCCGCACGCCCGACGAATGGCATCGCAATTGGATGCTTTTCAACTTTCTGTCCGATCGTTCGAGCGACGCCGTGTTCGCTAAAGCCGTCGAGCAATTTCCAAAACTTCTTCGACGTTCCTGCTGGCAACCCGACATCGCCTGTCATGACCCTAAGATCGCAACCTACGCCCGTGCCCATCATCTCAGGGTGTTGCCGCACGATCTGCGCTTGGCAGCGACCGAAAGGCTTGAAACTGCCGCGCTCTCGGATCTTGACGTTTCCTTCTTCGACGAACCCCAAGTGCTAGCGCTCATACCGCCCCTGAACCTCATCGGTGTGGGCTTGTCGTTACGGACAACGGTCCTGCCTTCGCTCGAGGAGCGGATCGACGAGATCGCTGCCGACGCCGACTTGGATGAAGAGCCTGACAGCCACTTTAAGAAACTTCTCGGAGGGCTTGACCGCATTGAGGCGATTGGTGTCGATGCGGAAGCCACGGCCTTGATAGACGATGCGCGCAATCGCGTGAAGCGCTCAGTCGAGGCGCTTGAAGAGCGCAAGCGCGAGCATGAAGAAGGCTCCGAGGATGATGCGGATTGGACGCACATCGTAACGCCGAAGAAGGAGGAGATTTCGGCTTCTGCTCCGATTGCCACGAAACGATCGGTGTTCGACGATGTCGACAAGTAGTGTGGAGACATCAAGCGGTCGATTTCCGATTCTCCGGAGCTATCCGTGACCAATAGCGCGGAATTGAAGGTTCCCTACGGGGGACGGCCGGGGCTCAAGCATCAGATCGATTTCTCGATCCTCGCAGCCCTGCAACTTCTACTCATCTCCAAGGCGGCTACGCGTTCATAGGCATCGGCCAACGCGCGACACAGTACCTGTCATTGGCTCACGCGGGCGACTGTAAGGCCTCGCATGAATCACTGTCATTTCCGGTTAACATTGTGTGCTTCGGCGGGGTGCTGACAATGGGGGGCAGCTATGGGCCATCCAGAGTCACACAGCAATAGCGGCCTGCATTTGCCGCTCTACTCGACGTCAGAAAAGCGATTTCGGCTGCAACGCCGAGGAGAAGAATATGTCCGGCGGGCGGATTGCCATCAGCGGCTTCGACTATCAAGCGGTCGTCATACTCGATCAGTTGTTCGACCACTTCGATCAGCATGCTAGCGATGCGCGGGCAAGACCTGAAGGGGCTGATGATTTGGACTTGCTTTGGACCGAGAGCGGCCGCGACTGTTGTCGCCATGTCCAAGTCAAGAAGCCCCGCGAGACAGATAAGAGCATGCCAAAGAGGCAGCCGTGGCGGCTCTCTGAGGTCGCGGAGGAGCTCCTACCGGATACTCTAGACAGACTCGCGGTCTCGAACAGTCAACAGACATGGATTTTGGGTGACGCGGTGCAGCCACAGGTCCGGCGCTTGATTGCAGCAGGGAATACGGCCGCGAATCAAGAGGCTGATCTTTACTGGTCAGTGGTCCACCTAATGGCCCGGGCGGCGATTCTGGACCAAATCCCCGGTGGGCAGCGTCGCCTCCTACTAAAATGGCGCTTCGAGAACCCTCCAAACATTGCAAATGATGCGCGTGATTTTTTGATTGCCTCCTATGGCCAGAGGTTGAGCGCAGCGAACGTCGGCGCCGAGATCACCAGTCGATATTCTACGCAGGTCACATGGATCGCTGAGCATCTTCCAGACGTGCTCGCTCGGGTCGAAATTCTGGACAATTATGGGTCAGAGGCGGAGGTGGGCCAACGTTTCCGGGAACGATTGCAGCGTGAATACGGCTTGTCATCGGAGGTCGTGGTAGACAATCTGTTTGGTAATTTCCGATCCTTCATCAACGATGTCGCCAAGCGGCCGGGAGAGCAAATCGATCGGCGAAGTTTCGAAGTGCAGCTCCGCAGCGCCTGGCCACAGATGAGCGCGGCGACGGCCCCCCCAACTCCACCAGAAAAAGGGATCTTGAGGCCAGATTTGACCGATGCGCTTGTCAAGCCAGGAGTTGCCGCGGTCATTGAGGTGGTTGGTATCTCTGGCTCCGGCAAGACGACGCTCGCAGCGCAGTCGGCCGCAAGCTTGGCGAACTACGATCCGGGGCGCATTCCGATCTATGTCCGAGTGCGTGAAAACGCGGCATTTCGCGATGTGATGTCCGGGATCTCCTTCTACCTCTTGCGTCAGGGAATACCAGACTTGTTCGGCCTTGCTGTGCTGAGCAAGCCCGCCGACGACACAGTAATCCACCGATTGGCGGAAATATGCAGCGGATTGTCCCAGCGGGTGCAGTTGATGTTGGATCTTGTGGACGGAGCCAGCAACGCCCAGTTCGGCAGGGACCTGGGGCGATTTGCGCGCGCCTTGACTCCTGGGTCTTGCCGTCTAGTGGTGTTTGGTCAGCAGAGCGCTTTCAGTGCGTTGAGTCCTGTCGAGGCCAGTAGCGCAGGCATTGTCGTAGTCAACATGCGCGGCTTTCGCAGGGAAGAATTTATAACTCTCGTGGGTCACTACCATGCCGGCGCCGACAGAAACGTTCTGTGGGATGTCTACAGTCGAGTCACCGTCGGCCGGCAAGCCGGACTTTATGCGAAACTAGCTGAGGCATTGGCTCGCCAACCATCGCTGGACGCGATGGTCGCCATTGCAGGCAAACCTCCCCAGGACATGATTTCGGCTGCAGAGCAGAACCGTTTCGGCCGGCTTCCACCAGGGGTCAGGGACGCGGCGGAACGTCTTGTTTGCTTTTCTCTGCCTTATCGACGACAAGATGCTGAAGCGGCTTTCCCAGATGAAAATGTCAGCGCTGCCATTAAGGCGCTCGTCGATCTCGGGTTGCTTCGGACGGAAACCGACGGTCTATTGGAGATGCATGAAACCGTTCGTGCTGGATTGGAGTCTGGCATTGCGTCCGCCGTACGCCAAAGTGCCCATGTTACCTTGGCGAAATGGTACTCCGGGCTGGGGGATATCGCTGCACAGATATTTCATCTCGACAAGGCGGGGCGTTCTGCCGAAGCGGATATCCTTGCACGAGAGACTTTCTTGGCAGGAGATGCGTGGGGCAGTCTCGCCAGCTACGTGACGCGGAAGGAGCTGGTCACCGCGCAAGAGATCGTTGCGGCCGCCGGTCAACCTGGGCGCATTGCAGACTTCTATCTCCTTCCATTCATTCTAGAAGAATGTGCACCGGACGATGATTCTTCTCTCATGAACATGCTGGTCCAGCAGCGTCCTCGCTATTTCGGCGACTACGACTGGATGCATCATGTGGTTAAGGCGATTCTTGCACTCAACCCTTCCCGCTTCCAAGAGCTGCTTGTATTCACAGTCTGTCAGTCGGCAAATGCCGAGGAAAGGCGACAAGCATTGACTTGGCTCTTGACTGCTGCCCGCAATGGGCGACGGTCGTCGGCACTTGAGATTGTTGATTTCGCAAAGTCTCAACCGGAAGACGTTCAGCGTCTTCTGTTGCCAGCCCTACTGCAGGCTGGTGGGCGTGCCGCGCTTACGCTGGCCTTTGACATTTTTGCGCGACCGACTGATAAGAAAGCCGATCGCTACCCCTTTTGGCGCGGGGTGAAGTTGACGGTCGAGCGATACGAGGACGTAGTGGAAATTCTGGCTGCGTTACCAAAGAAGCCGGTACGGATGATGATTGCGATCGGATCGCTCGCATTCGGGCCAATTGGATCGCTCATCTGGGCCGCGCGGCACCAACTACGCCCGTTCTGCGTCGCCATTCTCAAGAGCAAGGACGGTGAGGTCGAGATCAAGGCCACTGCGTGGCGGGTTCTTATCTTTATTGGTTACCCGGCGCTGGAGACCCTGGTTGATCCCTTGGCACCGGACCCCGTTCCTCAAGATTACGCTCTTTTGGGTCCAGCCTTCTCCCCCACAGCTTACGATGTTGGGCGATATGAGCAATTGCTTTTCGATCTAGTGGCGCCTTCGTCCAGCCGTCAAGCGGCTTTGACAGTTCTGTTGCTCCTTGGTGCGGATCTAGGAGCATTAAGAAGTCGTCTTGCATATCTGCGGGACGATCCACTAGCTAGCCACTGGGACGCCTTATTCATGCTGGTGTTCGTCAAGCACCCGTTCGCTGCCGGCGTACCGTTACTTCGAGCCGAGCTGGCTTCGTCGTCCGCTACCACGCTACCGCCAGGGTTCTTGGTGCCCTGCCTCATTACTGTTTCCGAAGCGGAGTGGCCCGATGTTACCGATCTCCTCATGGAGGGCGTTCAGCATAGCGATTTGGCAATCCGAAGTGCTTCCGCCGCCGGGCTTGTTTGCCGCCGCTCCTTACGAGCGCGGGAGGTGCTTCGGCAACGGATTGCCGTCGAGCCTGATCCTCAAATCGTCAATCTTCTCGCTCGGGCGCTCAGTGCGTCCGGCCCAACGTCAGCCAAGGATCTGGTGACGGCATTTGCCTCGCCAGACATCGATCTATGGCAATGCATTATTGCTATGCGGACACGGGATGAAGGCTTCGCGCCACAGCTCGTCAAGTTTGCGACGAACTCGTCAGCTAACTGGATAGTCCGGCGGGCGGCCATCTGGGCGGCGGGCCGATTGCCATTCTCCGCGGCGCTCCAAATGATCGCCCCGCAAGTCTTGGCGGAAAGTTCTCCCCTGACAATCGACAGTGATGAAAGTTTGCAGGCCCACGGTTCTATCATCGGCTTGCTGGAAAATGGTGCGTCAAGGTTGCTGCACAAAGGCGAAGCCAAGTTCGTTGAGGGAATTGCGTCGATTTTAGAGGAACAGTGGAGCGACCTGATTGCACCGGGCAGTTTGCCATCGCCAATCGATGCGGCTCGATGGCTCTACACTAGCTTGATGGACGAGCCATCGCCGAGAGGTGTCCTGCGATTGCTGAATGGGGTACGAGTGCCCCTTCTGCACGCGGCAGTCGCTAGGTCCTTTCGGCATTGTGGTCGCCCCCAGTATATCGAGGATGTGCTGGCCAGCACATCCTCAGTTTGGCTTGCAGTTAAGTGCTTGCAAGAACTGCGCTCAGTACGGGTCAATGACCCTGATTTGGGCCAACGGCTACGCCGTATTCTAGCCACATCGCCTTGCGGCAGCGCACCGTTGTTAGATCGTATTGTCGCTGAAATGGAAGAGGGCCAGCGCCAATCGGGGACTATAAGAGTCGCTCCCTCAGCACCCATCGGGCCCTCGGTGCGTCCCACGAGTCAACTTCTCGACTATTCCGAGGCTGTACGCGCTCTTCGCGGAACCCCCGACATCGGTGTCGATACAGGACAACCTCTCGCGTTGTCGCGATTGGAGCGGGAGGAAGTACAGAAGCTCATCGCACTGGCGGATCCCGCCAATGACCCTCAGAGTTCCGTCGTGCGCTTTACACCGATGATGACGTTCACCGCTAAGGGGCATATGGTTGCCCAAGAAAGTTCGACGTCGACTGGGAGCACGCCCATTTCCGCGCGGCTTCGTCCCGCCATCGCCGCTGCTAACCGATTCGATCTGCCTATGCCTTGGCATAATGATCGCTTGCGATGGCCTTGGATTGACACTTATGGCCCGCAATTTATTGCTAGTATCGGCGCTCAGGGCGATGCAGACCGACTCTATCAAGCGCTCGACTCCGATGCAGACATCTTGCTGCCATTTCTGGGCCGCCCGGAGGGCCTTAAGGCAACAGAACTGCTTCTCAACGAGAAGCTAGCGCCGATTCTTCATCGCTACGTCTTGATGGGTGATGACGCCTTTTTCGAGAGCCTTTGCAATTTGGTGCAGCGCGTTGAATCCCCGGCGGCTGTCCCCATTCTTTCGGGCTTACTCGGTCGCTGGGCGTCTCACACGGGCTCCCCGCGGTCCGCGAATATTGAGCTCAGCCGCGGGTTCGTGCGACTCAGGGAGCATCCACGATTTCGCGACGTCCCTGGGTGGCGCAGGACTTTAGAGAACGCCTTGGACGCAAACATGTGGTGGTTTGACAGGCAGGATATCTTCCGAATTCTCGAAGGAGATCCAGGTTCCTACGTAATCGTCGAGAGTCAACTGGTGCGGGAAGAAAACTGGGCCCACTTCAGACGAAGCGAGATTGACAGTCTGGATGAGGCCGCCGAACGACTGTTCCACGAGACTCACTAGCGTGTACGGTCCAGGGAGGCGCGCCGAACTCGCGAGGCCTTGCCATCGGAGTCAGGACGTTGAGGATTTCCTGGTAAGGGCGCGGGCTCGGGCTGCTGATCTTGCCGGCCCAAGGATCATATTGAGGCGTGGCCGGGATTCGTAAACATGTGAGGCTTTGCATACTTACGAATTCCGGCGACCCTCATCAAGAGGCGAAGGAACTATTTCCGAACGCTTCCAGAAGAAGAGACCTTTCAGCCAGGAGCCGAGTCTCTACTCAGTGGGCTCGTCATGCTCGTCTTCGTAGTCGTGATCTTCGTGGTCATAGTCTGGCCCCACCTCATCCAGTTCTACATCGATTCTTTGATTGACGAGTTCGATTGCTTCGATGTCTTCAGGCAGTAATTCTGTGCGCTTCCCGTTCAATAGCTCCGCGACATCTACATGGACTAATATATCTGTCTTCAGTCCAAATTCTGACTCAACTACGCGAGAGCCAATGGCTACGTATTCCTTGTCTATTGAGTCCCAAGTTGAAAATGTTAAGGATGTCTCTACGTTGATTTCAATCTTGACTGGGACTTCAAAGACAGCCACACCATGAGAAAAGGTGACTGGGCTAGCCATTTCTGACGAGGTATCCAAGTCGTGAGATAGCAGACTCAGAGAGTCGATGTCGTACTCGTAGTAGTAGTTGGATGCCGCATTGATGTTCGCATGTACATTCTCTAAACCTGCTTGCAAACATTCGTTGACTTGATTTTCGGCCTTTGCGCTCTTGATCAGTTCAATAAATGCGGCCTTGGCCTGGGCCGCGCGTTCTTCGTATGCTGCTACATTCGCAGCGAGGACGACACTAAGGTCATTCGTTGTTACGAGAAGATTCGAGGTTTTGCAGTAATCCACCCAATCGGAGTCCGTGGAAACGCAAAGGACTTTCTTTTTACGCTTGGTTGCCCAGCCTTCTAGGGTTAGGAGCGCGATCGCATCGGGAAACTCAGCCTTCTTTTCCCCAGATGCACTAAATGGTGGTCGTGTATTGAAATACGATTCAAGAAGGTTTCCAAAGTTCGTATAATCTTGTGCCAAGATAATCTCACCGTCTACCTTATTAAGATAGTTCTTAAAGTCATCGCCAGCATCTCTCCTAGCTGTCTTCAATTCATCCTCGATGGCGTCGATAAGTTTTGCGCTGAGGGTCTTTGAAAGCTGGCGTATAGCGCCGGTTTGCTTCTCCTTCTCCGTGTCGTAGCGTTGCTTCAGATGGCCCAGTACTTCACCAGCTATCACATCTGGGAACAACAGAGCTAGGCCAGAAGTAGAGAATTGGCCAAGCAGAGCAAACGGTCCGTCTGCAAGGCGCTTCCCGCTTGCGTCGAATATGTTTGTGTCCACGCAAACGGCCCCATATTCGTCCGTCTTGAATGCGCTCACCAGCTTCGATTTTTCAGCCTCATGTGCGCTAGCGTCGGTGGGCTTGCCAGTAGGGGAGTTCATCGTTTGATCTTCGTTTGATGACGATAAAGTTTACCTGAGGTTAGACTGGCAGTGGGCGCCAGGCCGCGGGTCAGCTGATACACGTTCGGCCACGAACCTCGATTCTGAGCAAGAGAGCTTTGTTGATGCGCCAAGCATCCTGTCGCATGGCACGAGTCTGACGGCGGCCGAGTGCGCCAGGATGATTCGCATGTCGGCCGTTAGCGCCCGGCAAGCCATGCGCTGGGAGGGTGATGAGCCTCGACTCGCTCGGGCTTCTAAGGCAGTTCTGTGTTTTATGCACTGCCTTCCGATTGAGGCGAGTTGTGCCGGTCGGACCTCGTGTCCCAAGACATGATGAACGTGGGAACGAGTCAGCGTGTCTGCTCGAGATCGGCGAGGGAGTAAGACGGAGAAGTGATTGCGCTTCCCGGTGTTGCCAAGAACAGCGCCTTTTGGAACCTGTACTCGTCAAGCTGACTACGCCGATTGGCCGGTAGCTATATCATGGTAGAAATTCAATCGGAGAGCCTGTATGGAGTTGCGGCAAATCGTGTTGGCAAAACAACTGTTTGCGGAGGCCACTAATTTCCAGCGTCGACAGAGTGCGTTGCATAGCGGCCTCGCTGTTTCGTTGGCTCAGGATGCTGTAGAGATGTTTTTGCGTGCGGTATACAAACAGCGTTGCGGCACGGGACCAGAGCCAAAGGATTTCTTAGGAGTCATTGACCGCATCGACCAGTCTGCAGAGACTCAGGAGGAGTTGAGGGTTCCGTTTCGCGCTCGACTAACTGATCTGAATAAAGCGCGCGTGAACTTCAAACACTACGGTCTATATCCCGAGCGAACAGATGCGCGGCAACTGTTGGAGTACGCAGCAGATTTCTTCGGAGTTGCAACGCAGCGTTTCTTTGATCAAGACTTCGAAAGCATCTCCCTTGGTGACCTTGTGCAGGCGGTTGATGTTCGCAAGCGGCTTCACGAGGCCGCTGAAGCTGCGGGCCGCGAGGAGTTAGAGGATGCGCTGGGGCTAGCGGCAGAAGCTGTGGATTTATCCGTATTGTCGCTCCTGGATGTCCTGCCTAACAGCGCCAGGTATTCTTTACTTCCCGACATCGTGCGACAAGACCGTAGAACAGAGCAAGCTTGGAGAGATTTGGTACGGCATATCGACCGGAACGTTACTGCGTTGCGTCGAATCGCCGTCACGGTTTCGCTGCCCATCGATCTCGCCGCTCTCCAGAGGTTTAATGAGTTGGTGCCAGGTTTGCAGCGGGTGGTTGGCGGAACCTATTACCGGTCTCGGAAGAAGTTTGAACCGTTCAATTTGGATGATGTGGAGTTCTGTATCCGATTCGCGACGGACTTTTCCTTGGCGGTCGAGGCACGGCTAGCTGGCTACTAAGCCCCATCAGAGCGTAGCCTTGATCTGAATGGGCGGTCCCAATCTCACTCCAGCTTCCTCACCCGTACCAAGTCGTCCATTCCATGCACTAACGATAGGCCAGACGGGTCGAAGCTGGCTGGCATCAGGCTGGGAATATGAAATATGGGCCGCAGCGCGGAAATGTGTTGATCGAGCGTCTCGGCGGGGCTCGGAACGACCGAGGGCTACCGGGTTGGCGTGAGCCGGCAAATCGCGGACGCATGTGATGGGTTCTGGAGTGATCGCGGTGTCCGCAGGTCGAAACACGATTCCAACCTACGCACCGCATTTAACATAAATTGCGACCGAAGCCGGCGCTTTGTAGCGGCAAGTTGTAATGTCCGCCCGGACATTTCAACTTTGCCTGGACACGCTTATCGAGCCATCTGCCATCGAAAGTCAGATGGCGGTTCGCGACCCGGAGACAGCCGTAGCCGAAGGCGGATGTGGCTCGGGGCCATTCGGGAGGCGGATGCCTGATGACTCGCCCCCTTTGCGACGAGATGAAGTCAGATCGTCCCAAACAGCGCCCGGGGCCTGTCCCGAAGCGTCTGGGCCAGGAGTTTCAGCGCTCTGACCAGTTGTTCCCTTGAGGCCGCGCATGCCAGGTTGATGCGCACGCCATGCTCTGTCGCGGCGCGGTCTACGGCAAAAGCCGATGCGGGCATGGTGCTGACGCCGCGCGCCTGTGCGTTGGCGGCGAAGTCGTCGGAGCGCCAGGGTTCCGGTACGCGCAGCCAGACGAACATGCATGCCGGATCACCCTTGAGCAGGTCTTTGGGCAGCAACTCCTGCGCCAGTTGCTGGCGTACGGCCAGCTCGGCACGCTGGGCTTCCAGTATTGCCTGCGCGGTACCGTCCTCGATCCAGCGGGTGGCGATCAGTGTAGACAGCGGCGCTGGCATCCATGCCGTGGCGCGGACGGCCTCGGCCGCAAGGGCGGCGCCGTTAGGAGGTGCGAGCAAGTAGCCCACGCGCAGGCCAGGCGCCAGAACCTTTGACGTGGAACTGACGTGATAGGTCAGTTCGGGGCAGAGGCTCGCGATGGTCGGCAGGCGAGAGCGCAGCAGCGGGCCATAGACATCGTCCTCGATGATGGGCACGTGATGGCGGCGCGCAATTTCCACCAATGCCAGCCGACGCGCCAGACTCATAGTGACGACGGTCGGGTTCTGCAGATTCGGGACCGTGAAGATCGCCTTGACCCGCGAGCGTTGGCACGCCTCTTCCAGCGGCCCGGGCAGGAGCCCCTCGTCGTCGCTGGGAATTCCGACAATCTCGAACTGGAACACTGGGGCGAGCGCTTTCAGGCCGTAGTAGGTGAGCTGGTCGGACAAGATGACGCCATCCTGGCCGATCAGGCTGCTCAGCACGGCGTACAGGCCATGCTGCGCGCCGCTCGTGACGACGATATTGTCAGCCGAGGGCGCAAAGCCGGACGTGGCCATCCACTGTGCACCGGCAGCACGTGCCCAGTCGGCGCCCTGCGGTGGCTGATATTCCTGTGTCTGTGCGAAACGCGGATCGCGCGCGATGGTGCCCATGGTCTGCACGAGCCGGGCGACGAACTCGCCAGTGGCGGGGCGATTGACAGTCAGGTCGACCGGACCGACCGACGTATCGCCGCCAGTGCTGGCCGCCTGCCCCGATGCCACCTTCGGCATGGCGCCGCCGGTCACGATCGAGCCGCGGCGCTTGCTTGCCACGATCAGGCCGCGCGCCTGCAGCTCCTTGTAGGCACGTGACACCGTCGACACATTGATGCCAAGTTCGTCGGCCAGATCCCGCTGCGGCGGCAGGCGGCTCCCCGTGGGGTAGAAGCCGTTACGAATCTTCTCCTCCAGCCCCCGGGACACTTCGAGATAGGGCGCATAACGTCCTTTTGTGGGGACGTCTTGCTGCTCATTTGTGTGGCCAATCTCGGTTTCCATTCGCTTCCGTCTCCATACAAACCTGCGGTAACGACGCTTGGCGAGCGTCCGGGAGCAGGTGCGGGAGTCATGATAAGCCATCTTGCCGTGCCAGGCCATAAAACGTCGGCCTCGAAGTGGTGCGCACCCTGCCGTTTCGGTGTAAACCACTACGTCCACACAAACACAAATACGTTGCGTACAAAAAATATTTGTATGAATATAAATCGCACGTCGGACGAAGAACGGCGCTTGCCGGATGGCTGGCAAGTCGATCAGGAAGGAGACAGTAGTGCAGAGAACGCCCCAAGTTTCGCCCCCATCACATAGCGGTGCCTCGTCGGGACACCAGGATCTCGGCAAGGCGCTGCGCCAGCGGCACGTGACCATGATTTCGCTGGGCGGCATCATTGGCGCCGGCCTGTTTGTCGGCAGCAGCGCCACCATCAGCACGATGGGACCGGCCGCCTGCCTCAGCTACCTGCTGGCTGGCATCGTGGTGCTGTTCGTAATGCGGATGCTCGGCGAGATGGCGCTGGCCCATCCGGGCATCGGCTCGTTCACCGAGTACACGCGACTTGGCCTTGGCAACTGGGCCGGATTTACCAACGGGTGGCTCTACTGGTATTTCTGGGTCATCGTGGTGGCCGTGGAAGCCGTGGCAGGCGCCGCCATCCTTCAGCGGTGGATCCCGCTGCCAGTCTGGGTGATCGGCTTGGTGCTCCTGTCGGTGCTGACGGTGGTGAACCTGATGTCCGTGAAATCGTATGGCGAGTTCGAGTACTGGTTCGCCTCGATCAAGGTGGCGGCCATCATCGTTTTCATCGCCATCGGCGTGGGATACCTGCTCGGCTATTCGTCGTGGCACGAGACCGCCGCGCACCTGACCGGCGATCGTGGCTTCCTGCCGTTTGGCGCGATGTCGATCATCGCCGGCGTGCCGACCGTGATCTTCGCCGTGGGCGGGGCGGAAATTGCGACCATCGCCGCCGCCGAATCGGATGATCCGGGCAAGAGCGTGGCGGCGATGACGCGCTCGGTGATCCTGCGCGTCATCACGTTCTACGTCGGCTCGCTGTTCGTCATTGCCTGCGTGGTGCCGTGGGCCAGCATCAAGGTGGGCGACTCGCCGTTCGTGGTGGCGCTCGGAATCATGCACGTGCCGGGCGCGGCGGACATCATGAATGCCATCGTGTTGGTGGCGGTGCTGTCGGCGCTGAATTCGGGGCTCTATGTGTCGTCGCGCATCCTGTTCCGGTTGGCCGAGCGTGGCGACGCACCACGTGCGCTGCTGAAGCTGTCGGCTCACAAGGTGCCGCGCCTTGGTGTGCTGCTGAGCAGCGTTGTGGGATACGTCGCGATCATCGCGGCCATTGTGTCGCCACAGGGTGTGTTCCTGACTCTCGTCAACGCGTCGGGTGCCATCATGCTGTTCGTATACTTGGCGGTTGCCGTGTCGCAGATTGTGTTGCGTCGTCGCGTGGAAGCGAGCGACCCCACCCGCCTGACGTTGCGCATGTGGCTGTTTCCGTGGTTGTCGTATGCCGTGGTGGCTGCCATCGTGGGTGTGCTGGTGGCGATGGGTGCCGATGCCGGATTACGCCCGCAGTTGATGGCGAGTCTCGCCAGCCTGGCCATCGCGCTGGTGGCGTATGCAGCGCTGGCAAGACGGCGCGCGTCTGCGAGGCACGACACCGCGACCGGCTACGGCATGTCATCCGGCCAGACCGCATTCGGAGGCGCAAAGCAATGAAGCGTGTGGCAGTGATCGGCGCCGGCTTTATCGGCATGGCAAGTGCGGCGTGGCTGATGCGCGAAGGCCATCGCGTCACGCTGTTCGACCCGGCCGGCGTGGCGCAGGGTGCCTCGTATGGGAACGCGGGCACGTTCGCGCCGTATGCCTGCATCCCGGTCAACAACCCGTCAGTGTTCCGCGCGCTGCCGCGCTACCTGCTGTCGGCCGACAGCCCGTTGCGGATGCGTTGGGGCTACCTGCCAATGCTCGCGCCGTGGCTGGTGCGCTTCCTGCACAGTTCGCTGCCGCAGCAGTACGAGAACAGCGCTCGCGCCCTGGCCGGCCTGCTTGCACTGGCGCAGGCCGGCTATGCGCCGCTGCTGGGAGAGCCGGGTCTGGCGAAGTTCGTGCGCGAGCGCGAGTGCCTGTACCTGTACTCGGACGGCGCATCGTTTCACGCCGCGCAGCCGTCACTGCAACTCCGGCGCGAGCTTGGCGTTCCGTTCGATGTGCTCGATGCGGACGCCATCCGCGATCTGGAGCCAAACCTCGCGCCGATCTTCGAGCGCGGCGTGCTGTTCACGGGGAGCTGGCATTTCTCCAACCCAAGCGGTTTCCTGGAAGCACTGTTCGACCATCTTGCGCCGCGGGGGCTGACGCTGGAGCGCAAAGCCATCGCGGCCATCACGCCCGACGCCAACGGCATCACGCTACAGGTGGAAGGCGAGGGCGCGCGCGCCTTCGACCACGTCGTGGTGGCTGCCGGCGCGCGCTCTGCGGCCTTCGCGAAGCAGTGCGGCGACGCGGTGCCACTCGACACCGAGCGCGGCTATCACATTCAGTATCCCGGCGTCGCCAACCTGATTTCGCGGCCGGTCGGCTGGGCCGAGCGCGGCTTCTACATGACGCCGATGCAGGATGGCATCCGCGTGGCCGGCACCGTGGAGCTGGGTGGTTTCAGCCCGGAGCGCAACCGGTCGTTGCTGAAGCTGCTGACGGAGTCGTCCCGGCGGGCGCTTCCGGGCCTCGACGCGCCGGACAGTGAGTGGCTGGGCTTCCGACCAACCCTACCGGACGGGGTGCCCGTGCTTGCGCACGCCAGCGCCAGCAAGCGCGTGGTCTATGCATTCGGGCACCAGCACCTCGGCCTGACGCTGGCTGGCATCAGCGGGCGCATCGTCGCCGACCTGGTTGCCGACCGGCCTTCACCGCTGGAACTGGCGCCCTATCGCGCGACGCGCTTCTGACGTCGAACCGGAGCGACCCCGATCCGCCGCGCATTGGGGCCGGTCCTCCAGAAAGAGCGCGACACGAGCAATCACGAATGAGGTGTCTACCATGAATCGCCGCCGCATGATGTTGGCCATGACGACATGTGCCCTGGCCGCCCAACTGCCCCTTGCCCGGGCAGCGGATCCCGAAGTGGTCAAGATTGGTTTTGCCGGTCCGCTCACTGGGCCTGCCTCGCGCGTTGGCAAGGATCTGCAATACGGTGCCCAGCTTGCGCTGGACGAGGAAAACGCGAGGAAGCCGACCATCGGCGGCAAGCCGGTGAAGTTCGAGCTTGCGGTACAGGACGACCAGGCCGATCCACGCACCGCAATCCAGGCAGCACAAAAGCTCGATGACGATGGCGTGGTGGGCGTGATCGGGCACTACAACTCCGGTTGCAGCATTCCTGCGTCGGGCGTCTATCAGAAGGCGCACTTGGCGATGATCACGCCGGGTTCCACCAATCCCGACCTGACCAACCAGGGGTTCCGCAACGTGTTTCGCACCATGGGGCACGACGGGGTGGGCGGCGTGGTCGGCGGGCGCTTTGTGGTGGAGCAGATCAAGGCACAGCGGATCGGCATCATCGACGACCGCACCGCCTTTGGCCAAGGGCTGTCCGATGCCTTCGAGAAGGGGGTCAAACAAGCCAAGGGCAATATCGTCGGGCGCGAGTTCACCAACGACAAGGCGGTGGACTTCCTCGCCATCCTGACCCGCCTGAAGAGCAAGAATCCCGACGTGATCTTCTTTGGTGGACTCGATGCACAGGGGGCATTGCTGGTCAAGCAGATGCGCTCGCTGGGCATGAAGTCGATGTTGTTCGGCGCGGGCGCGCTCAAGAGCAATACGTTCCTCAGCATTGCTGGTGCTGCCGGTGAAGGTACGCAGGATCTGGAGCCCGGTCCGGCCCTCGACAAGCTGCTTGCGGCAAAGGAATTCGCGCAGCGCTACAAGGCACGCTTCAATCAGGATGTCGAACTTTACGCCCCCTTCGCATACGATGCCACGCTGGCCATGCTCAAGGCGATCCGCGACGCCAACTCGACCGATCGCCAGAAGATCATCGACAGCCTGGCCAAAGTGGACATCAATGGCGTGACGGGCCGCATCGCCTTCGATCCTCATGGAGACCTGATCAAGCCGCCCTACACGCTGTTCGAGGTCAAGCAGGGCCAGTGGCAAAGCGTGAAGACGATCGCGGCCATGGGTAACTAGCATGGCGTTCTCGCATACCGTTGGCGTGCGACGCCACGTCTTCCAGGACCTCAGGGCCCTGCTCGCCAAGGCCAGTCCCGCACGTTCGGGTGATAGCCTGGCCGGGATTGCTGCCGCCAGCGAGGAAGAGCGCATGGCGGCGCGCATGGCGCTGGCCGACATCCCGTTGACGCGCTTCCTGAGCGACACGTTGGTGCCGTATGAGTCCGACGAAGTGACCCGGCTGATCGTGGACCGGCACGATCCGCAAGCCTTTGCAGAAATCGCGTCGTTGACCGTTGGCGATTTCCGCAACTGGCTGCTGCTGCGTGAGACCGATTCATTCATGCTCGCACGCGTGGCGCCAGGTATCACGCCCGAGATGGCCGCTGCCGTGAGCAAGCTGATGCGCAATCAGGATCTGGTGGCCGTGGCGCGCAAGTGCCACGTGGTCACGCGGTTCCGCAATACCCTTGGCCTTCCCGGCCGCCTGGCGGTGCGGCTCCAGCCCAATCATCCGACGGACGACCCCAAGGGGATTGCCGCTTCGATGCTCGATGGACTGCTCTATGGTTGCGGCGATGCCACCATCGGCATCAACCCCGCTTCTGACAACCTCGCGGCCATCGTCTCGCTACTTCAGTTGATGGACGAATTGCGCGAGCGCTACGCAATCCCGACGCAGTCGTGCGTGCTGACCCACGTCACGAATACGGTGCGCGCCATCGAAATGGGCGCGCCGGTCGACCTCGTGTTTCAGTCGATCGCCGGCAGCGAGCGCGCCAATGCGTCATTTGGCATCAGCCTGGCGCTGCTGGCCGAGGCCCACGACGCTGCGCAAGGGTTGGCGCGCGGTACCGTTGGCCGCAACGTGAAGTACTTCGAGACGGGGCAGGGCAGTGCGCTGTCGGCCAACGCCCATCACGGCGTGGACCAGCAGACCATGGAGGCGCGCGCCTATGCCGTGGCCCGGCAATTCGCGCCGCTGCTCGTGAACACGGTGGTGGGGTTCATCGGCCCGGAATACCTGTACGACGGCAAGCAGATCATCCGCGCCGGCCTGGAGGACCATTTCTGCGGCAAGCTGCTCGGCCTGCCGATGGGCTGCGACGTCTGCTACACGAACCACGCCGAGGCCGACCAGGACGATATGGACAACCTCCTGACGTTGTTCGGCGCGGCAGGCATCAATTTCATCATCGGTGTGCCGGGCGCGGACGACATCATGCTGAACTACCAGAGCACCTCATTCCATGACGCGCTATACCTGCGCGGCTTGCTGGACCTACGCCCGGCGCCGGAGTTCGAGGGGTGGCTGCGCAATATGGGCATCGTTGACGCGGACGGTGGCCTGCTCGAACCGGCGCCGAGACTGCCGCTGCTGCGACACGCCGAGACGCTCTAATACTGGATGCCCGCTATGCCCGACCGCCACTTGACTAGTCCCGACCCGTGGCAGCACCTGCGTGCGTTGACCGATGCACGTATCGCGCTGGGGCGGGCCGGCAACAGCCAGACCACCGATGCCATCCTGGCCTTCGGCCTCGCCCACGCACAGGCGCGCGACGCGGTCCATCTCCCGCTGGAGTGCGCGCCGCTGGAAGCGGCGCTTGGACAGACCGGTTTTGCGAGCTTGCGGGTACACAGCGCCGCGCCGGATCGAGCCCATTTCCTGCGCCGGCCCGATTTAGGGCGAAGCCTCGCCGATGCCAGTTGCAAAACGCTGGCAGAGGAGCGGCAGGCAATGGCGCCCGACGTGGTGTTCGTGATCGCGGACGGCTTGTCTGCCCTGGCGGCGCAGACCCATGCCGTGCCATTGTTGCACAGCGCTTGCGAGCGCCTGCCGCGGGAGTGGATCGTGGGCCCGGTCGTCATCGCGCGGCAGGCGCGGGTGGCCCTGGGCGACGAGATTGGGGAACGGCTGGGCACCCGCCTGGTCGTCATGCTGATCGGCGAGCGGCCGGGACTGAGTGCGCCTGATAGCCTGGGAATCTACCTGACTTTTGCGCCACGAGTGGGGCGCACAGATGCTGATCGGAACTGTATTTCCAACGTGCGACCTGCCGGCCTCTCCTATGCCGCGGCCGCCGACAAGCTCGCATTCCTGCTGCGCGGCGCAATGGCGCTTGGTAGTAGTGGCGTGCGTCTCAAGGACGACACCGATCTGCCCGGCATTCTTTCCGAGAATTAATTATTGGAGAGTTTGACGTTGCGCATGCATGGCTCCTCGAATTGGGTGCCAAACAATCGCCCTACCGGGGGGGCCCTTTGATTCCGATGCAATTTACCGGGGTAGCCACCCCTAGCATCCACGCGGGTTTCCGGGCGGTGCTCGCCTGATACCCCAGTCAAATCAGTCACTTGCTGACTGGTCCTTTCCCCCCTTACTGAACCGTTGATCGGCCCCTGAGCTCTGGCAGAGCGCCGGCGAGCCCGTGCGATACCTTGTTTCGGCAAGATAATGATAGTTATCTGTCTTGTGTCATTTCTTACCCTGATCAAATGCCTTTCCTAACGTTAGGCTCGTGCGTTAGATGGGAGCGCGTTCAACTCTGCCCGACGCCCGTCCCTCGCCACTACGCCCGACCGGATCCGGGCGACCTGCGGGCCCGATGCACGAAAGATCCCCCACTGCCAACGAGCACGCTCTATGGCGTATAGCGCTCGACGATTGCGACATCGGTACTGCCAACGGAGCCGCCGAGTATGAGCACGCTGCCATCGGCGAGGACCACGGCCTGTGCCGCCGCGCGGCCGGCGGCCATCGGCGCGCCGGCGATCCACGTGTTCGTGGCCGGGTCGTAGATCTCGGTCGAGGTCGTGCGCACGCCACCGCTGCTGACCAGGGTGCCCCCCGACACGAGCACTCGGCCATCGGCAAGCCGCGTGACGGTCGGGATCGAACGTGCCGAGATCATGCTGCTGGCCGTCCACGTCAGCGTGGTGGGATCGTAGCGATACGCGCGCGGAGCGGCAGCGCTTGTGGCATCGCCGAGGACGAGGACCGATCCATCGGCCAGTGTCGTGCCCATGGTCACGTTGCCGAATACGACGGGTGCGGGGGAGATGGTCGTGCCGCTGTCGTCGATGGCGACAACCTCGGTGGTGCCGAGCAGGCCGCCGTTGGCGATGCCGCCCGCCAGGAGGACGTTGCCATTGGGCAGCCGTGCCGCGGCGTGTTGCGCGCGCGGGCTGGCCAGCGTGGAGGCCATGAACGTCCAGGTGTTGGTCACCGGGTCGTAGAGGTCCATGCTGGACAGGATCGTGATGGTGCCGATCTGGTTGAAGCCACCCGCGACGAGCACCTTGCCGTTGGCGAGCAGCGTGGCCGACTGGTTCTGGCGCGCGTCGCTCATGGCGGCTGCGGGACTCCACGTGCCCGTGGCGGGGTCGTAGAGCTCCGCGGAGGCCGTTTCGATTTGCGAGAACACCTGGCCGCCCGTGACAAGCACGCGGCCATCGGGCAGCAGCGTTGCCGTATGGCTGCTGCGGGGCAGGGACATCGTGCCGGTAGGCGCCCAGAGGTCGGTGGCCGGGTTGTACAGCCATGCGCTGCTGGTCGAACCACCGCTGGTAAAGCCGCCCGCGACGAGCACAAGCCCGTTGGTGAGGCGCGTGGCCGTAAAGTAGTGCACCGGGAGTGGCATCGGCGAAAGGGCCGAACTCCAGCTGCCGCGCGACGTGATGGTGATCTGCACCTGCGCCTGCGTGCTTCCGGCCGTATTGCTGCCGGTGATCGTGTACGTGATGGCCGACTGGGTGGCCGTAGGTGTGCCGCTGATGAAGCCGGTATTGGCGTTGAGACTCAGCCCTGCGGGCAGCACAGGGGAAACCGTGAAGCCGGTGATCGCACCACCCGTCGCCACGGGCGCGTTCGGCGTGACCGGCTCGGTGGTGAAGTAGAGCGGATTTGCCGTCGTGTAGGACAGGCTGGCGGGCG
>NZ_DBHKYV010000002.1:67989-143587 GCF_057315035.1 Cupriavidus sp.
GCGGGCGCGACCGCGGCGGCGCCCACCGTGATTTGCAGCGTGGCGGTGGTCGATCCGGTCACGTTGGTGCCGGTCACGGTGTACGTCGCGGCGGCCGTTGTGGCGGTGGGCGTGCCGCTGATGATACCGGTCTGCGCGTCAAGCGAGAGACCCGCCGGCAGCGCGGGCGCAATGCTGTAGGCCGTGACAGGGCCTCCGCTACTCGTCGGCGCGTTCGCGGCGATGGCCTGGCCGGCCGTGTACGTGACCGTGGCTTCGCGGTAGCTCATCGATGCCGGTGCGGCCGCTATGCTTCGCACTTCGATCTGTACGCGCGCGGTGGCGTTGCCGGCCGCATTCTCAGCCGTGACCGTGTAGATGGCCGAAGCGCTTACCGTGGTAGGCGTGCCCGTGATGACCCCGCTGGCGCCGTCAAGCGTAAGCCCCGCCGGGAGTGCCGGGGCAACCGTGTAGCGCTCGATGGCGCCGCCGCTGGCGGTAGGACGGTTCGGCACTATCGGACTACCAACCGGGTAGACGGCCGACGTCATGCCGTACGCCAGGCCGGCCGGCGGATCCAGCGATGACTCGTCCGCCACGCATGCCGAGAGCAGGCACGTGAACAGCAGAAGCAACCAGATGATGACTCGCCGTGGCGATGGCGCGTGGGACGACACATGTGCCCGCATGGTGGAAAACAGCGGCGCGAACCCGTGTGTATCGACGGCAGAGCAATAGAGCATGAACCCGACCCAACCCGTATCAAGAAATGAGCACCGTCCGGCAGACTGGGCGAGAACGGCGGCGCCTGGACCTGGCGCGCGTGTGCGACTTTAGCAGAGGGACCCGAACTTCCGCGTCCCCCAATCAGGGGACACGCTAAAGTCGTTGAATTTAGTGCTTGAGCGATAGTAATGCGAAGGGACTATCGGTCTGATTTGCCGATCCGCACGTCCATCCCCCTGCGATTGAGGATGGATCGACCAAGCCGGATTGTGGGGCCCTTCATCGCCATCTGATAGGCTTCATTTTTTTGAAATCTGAGTTCGGAAACTCTCAGTACGTATCAGACAAACTCTGACACCACGCGCAGCACTGAGTCCGTAACCTTTGCTTCGGGATATTGACCCGTCCCGATACCCTCTGTAGCCCGCCAGTTCGCTAGCGGGCATTTTTTCTGAAGAATTGGCAATCGTTTCAGGATTCCAGGCAGCCAGGAGTGCGAGAAACTTCGTCGCTTCGATTGCTGCTTCTCTGACCGTCTCGCCGCTCGATAGGTGCCGAGCACTTTCGCGCGGGACCTTCGATGTCGCGCACCTCTTCCATATCTGTTGTGGATGTCTGCGTCGCGATGAGGTATATCTCGCGCGAAACTACAGCCGCCGCCACGAAGATGGCGATCGCAATTGCTGCTTGAGCGAGGAATTTGGTCCAGCTTTGCACGACTTTGGAGGTTGTGAGTTACTTCTGCTAACGGCTGAGCAGCGTGAGGATACACAAAGCGACCTCATACCGCCGCTTCCTTGTTGCTGGGAGGTCACAGGTCGGCCCACTCGCTGATTCATAGCTTCGACTGATCAATTGAAGGAGGGCAACTGCTCGTCGTCAGCTTGTTATGAACTCGACTTCATAGATCGCGCCGGCAGTGCCCGACGCGCTGAATAAGAGCCGCGAGAATGCCGAGGCGCTTAGCTACTGGAACCATGCATTCTCTTGGTACCCCCAGGCACCGCAAAGGGGTAGCAGTGCGGCTCCATTCTTCCCGTTCGTGGTAGGCGGTCATTTACGACCGGCTGAGCGCCCTCCCACCGGGGGATGCCGGTCGCTCGGGCCAGGCACTAATATCGCGCGGGATCGAAATAGAGGAGGAGGGGTCCGATGAAATCGATGGTCGGGCTGGTACTTCTATTGGCCATTGCGATTGTTGTCGTGTCGATGCTGAAGGCAGGCCGTGCGGGCGGACGCTCCTCAAGGACTTTTCGTTTCGCACGCCGAGACCCATTCTTACGCCAGGATGAGATCGTGCTCTACGAACGGCTGACGACTGCTCTGACCGACACACACATCTTTCCCCAGGTGGCGATGTCTGCGTTTGTACAGCATAAGGGAAAGTCGCAAGCAGCCAGAAATATGTTTGCGCAGAAGTATGTCTACTATCTTGTGTGTGAACGCAAGACGATGCGACCGCTTTACGTTATCGAGCTTGATGGTGCCTCGCACGGTAGCGCAAAAGCACAGAAGCGGGATAAGCAGAAGAATGACGTTCTCGCGTCAGCCGGCATCCCAATCATGCGCTACACGTCTAAGAACGTTGATCTGGAGACTATTTTCCGTGACTACAGGAGTGTCGTGCCTGCGCAGCCGGCGGCAGGGACTGCCTCGTCATTACCCAAAGGCGGCTCCGCGCAAAAGGCTATGCAGGTACCCGTCGCATGAAACTTCCCATGGAGTATCTCGCTGTCGGGATGTTGGTTATGACCGCGAATGCTTCGGGTCAGAACATCTATCAATGTCGGAGTGTCTCAGGGCATGTCACGTTGCAGGACAGCCCTTGTCAGAGCAATGCAAAGACTGAGGTGGTGGGTAAATCCATCGGCCAGAAGAATGCTGAGTATCGCGCCGAAGCGCCCTCCTTCTTCGATCCAAAAGGGCAGGCGCGGCTCACGTCGAGCATTATCTGTCCATCAATTCGTCAATCGTACCAGGCCGCCGTTGCCAACTCGGAACGAGCGCTGTTAAGCCAGAATCCTGCGCAGATCCAACAAGCGTCGGAGGCAGTGCAACGAGCAGGTACGCAGGTATCGAAGTACCGGTGCGAGTAGGGCGACTGTTGAGCTTGCGAGACTTATCCACGCTGTTGAGCAGGAGCAAGCACGGCAGCCAAGAACTGACCGTGCTTGTGAGACTTTGCTGACAATTCGAGTTAACGCTGGATAGGTGCCACGACCGGCAAAAAGAACTCAGTCTGCTACAGCTGGCGCAGCAGGCACCGCGCGAGGGGAGAGGGGACCGACGCCTCCATTTTCCGAGGCTGTTTTCACTCTGGGACGCTCCCTAACCATATCGGCGATCCTGGCATGAACAATTGCCGTCGGGTGAGCTGACCCACTGATCCAATCGGACTTAATCTTGCCTGAGTCTGTCAGTCCAACGCCAGCCAGCAGCGCGTCGACGCCATACCTCATCCCGCGCATGCGCGTGCCATCGTAGGCGTCAAAATCAGACAATCGTGCAAGTGGCGGCGCGGTCGAGTAGCTATGCTGCGTCCACCATTTGACTCGATCTCCCATGTTGCAGCTTTTTTCCGTACAGGCTGGCGAAACACCGCAGTACCCGGTATCGCCGTCCGCTGTCTGGAACGCAGGCTGACTGTCGATTGGCTCCCATCCATACTTCGACGCCGCCTTAATCTGCGCACTACGCAGTGGTTGAACGAAGTCCTGGTTTAGTCGCGCAAAGTCTCCAGGATTGATGCCAAACAAGAAATTCGAGTTGCCGGGCAGGAACCCGATGCTTGTCTTCTCCCGCACCATTATCTGGAAGGGAGCATTGCCGTCTCGGGTGCGCCGGTTGCAGGCAGTGAGATTGTCGCCCGCTCCAGCTGTCGGATCGGGGTATAGAAGGATCTTGACGACTGCTGGGTCAATTCCCAGGTTGTTCAACGACTTGTCGAATGCTTCGTAGATTCGAGGCAACGCATCAATGCCTTTTTTCGCTGCCTCCGGGGCGACAACGTGCAAGCTATTCAACAAG
Source organism: Cupriavidus sp. (assembly GCF_057315035.1). Classification (NCBI taxonomy): domain Bacteria; kingdom Pseudomonadati; phylum Pseudomonadota; class Betaproteobacteria; order Burkholderiales; family Burkholderiaceae; genus Cupriavidus; species Cupriavidus sp. Next base: position 71,722 of record NZ_DBHKYV010000002.1, read on the forward strand.
AACCCGAGCGCAGCCTGTTTGACTGGGAAACTCAGAGTCTTACGGGCCTTGTCTGGAACGATGAGCCATTTGACCACGCCAGCAAACGCGACGTCGTTCCCGCCCACGGATACGAGCATCGCGTCAACCTTGCGCTTGCCAGAGGTGCATCCGTATAGGTCTACCTGACCGAAGTAGGTCTGACCGAGATACGTGCCACTTTCTGCCTTGGGCGATTGAAGTTCTGCATTCTGAACAACCTTGCCGTCCGGGCACAAGAGCAGCGCCAGTGCATGCTGCTGCGACAATCTCAGTCTCGCGTCGTAGAGCTGAGGATGGACCAAGTCATCCACTCGCGAATCGTAGTGGTAGCCCAATCCGCCATCCCGGTGGCGATAGTCGCCTTCGACGAGATTTTTTGCGTAGCCGCCAGGCGGGTCCGCCTGCGCGCGCAGGACGCCGTCATAAACTTCGGCCCCCGAACATGCGAAGGACGCGAACTGAACGACTTCGTGTCGATTCTGAATCGCTTGGGCCATCGCTGTTAGGGCTGGCCAGGACAGCAGCGATCTATGACAAGCCTCGTCCCACCACCGGGATCCTCGCAAGACGAAGGATTTCGCACGGGCTTCTACAAACCAATCCTGGCTCGCCGACGAAGCCTTGAGTACAGCGGGGTGATCTGGGTTGCCTTCGCCGGATGCAAACGAATCACCGAGTGATACAACAAGCCGTTCGGCGATGGCAGGAAGGTGGACAAGCATCGGCTCGCCTCCGCTCGGCGTCACCCGCAGATCAAATGCTTCATGCGCTTTGACCGTCAGTTGCGGACTTAGAGCGCAATCTGATGACTTTGGCTCGGCATCGTTGATCACCCAGGCGCATTGCGTGCCTCGAGCCACGCCGGTCAGCGTTGCCTGAACATCGTGAGTATCACGAAACAAAAAGCGCTTGTCGTACTGCCCCAGCGATGGGTTCCACGCCGTCTGTTCGACGGGCAGGATCTTCTCGAGCTTGCTGGAGATTCCAGACGATCCGATTGTGGGGCTCGCCTTAAAGCTTGAGTCCCACGCCGCTTCCAACGCCTGGAAGTCCTCGGCCTTCTTGAAAACAGGAAACCGATTCACAACCCACCAGTCCAGCTCGGCTCCGTAGGCCGAGGACATCGTTAGGTATCCCGCCGCAAGGAGCAAAATAGCTCGCCTTAGCATCATCATCTCCTCCTTTTTTATGTAGACGTGTTCTAGCGACGGGACAAGGATTTCACAACCCTCCTGCACGGGGGATAGCCTTCATTAAGGCTACTTAATCTAGTCGCCGCGCATCCGGTGAATCGCAAACGCAGACGAGCACAGTGGGGGCTGAGGTATTGCAGCACGCGACCTGCTGTCAGATTCTGGCTAAGTGTTGATTAAACAAGTCTGCGAGCGCACCGTTAATGCTGCTCTTGGTGCGGCGCTCCTTTTCTGCATCAGCTCAGGCGAGCAACGGCACCCCGCGCGTTGCTCGTTTTTTTTGTATAGGCAGCTACCTGCGGTCCCGTTTTCCCTACGGCACTATCGGCCAATCGGCCGATAGTGCCGGCCACTCCTCCATTCCGATAATGCGCCACGCATCACAAAGGCAAATGACGGGAACACAGGGGAGTAAAAATGAAGCTCAATAAAACGGCCGTTGCGCGAGGTATCGTTGCAGTTCTCATTCCAACGGCGCTGGTGGCCTGCGGAGGCGGATCCGATAGCGGTTCGTCCACGACGACAGCGACGCCGGCGGCATTGAAGGTCAGCGGAACAGCCGCAACGGGCGCGGCGATGGCCAATGCCAATATCAGCGTGGTCTGCTCAGCCGGTACAGGCACGGCAACCACCAGCACCAACGGTACCTATTCCGCCTCCGTCACTGGCGGCGCGTTGCCGTGTGTGTTGAGCGCGGCAAGCAGCGACGGCAAGACTGTGCTGCGCTCTATCGTGGCAGGCAGCGGCAAAACCGACTCCACCGCGAACATCACGCCGTTGAGCGAGTTGCTGATTGCTCAACTCTCGGGTACCGATCCCAAATCCTACGTGGCCGGATTCAATGCATCTACGACGATCAGTGCGACCGATTTGGCGGCGGCACAGAAAGCGTTGCTGCAAGTCCTGACCGCCGCCGGCGTGGACACGGCAAACGTCGGCGATATCTTGGGTGGATCGCTGACCGCTGGCAGTGGCGCGGGCTATGACGGCGTGCTGGACAAGCTCCAGACCGTGTTGGCCGCAGCCGGTGTCACCCTCACGGATCTGACCTCGGCGGTATCGTCGAACAGCAAGTCGGATAGCGCCACGGGCACCTCGGTTATCGGTACGGTACTGGCCCCCGCGGCGACCGACTGCGCTGGACTCAAGACCGGCACGCTGCGCTATGTGAACTACCTGAACGGTCAAAATGGCACCTTGCAGGTGGATGCGGCAGCTTTGAAGCTGACGATTGGCGGCACCGCCTACTCGCTGACGAAGAACGCTAGCTGCGACTATACGGCCAGCGATTCTGCCGCTACCCGTCTGCTAGTGGCCCGTTCTGGCGCGGCAGTCGTGCTGCAGGGCACGGGGCTTACCGGAGTGGCAGGCATCGCCTTCCCGGAGCAGAAGCTTGACGTTTCGGCCCTGGCCGGTAGCTACAGCCGCGTCACGTACGGCGCCACCTTTGATTCGGAAGAAGGCGATTTTGGCGACACCGACTTTGCAGCAGATGGCCAGAATGGTCTGTCAAAGAACTGCCCGCAGGGTTATGGGGCGTGCGTCCTGGACAGCGACACCAAGGGAAAACTTGTAGCCAATGCTAACGGCGGCTTTGACTACGTGGAGAACAACAACAGTCTGTTCCGCGTATTCGCCTTCCGCGACAGTTCCGGTAAGACCCTGATGCTGGCGCAAGCCGCCTCAGGCGGCAACGTGGCGGCCCTGGTGACGAAGTCGAAGCTGACGCTCCCGGCAATCTCGCGCGTTGCAACGTTCTGGCAGTTCACACTGAACAACGCTGGGGTTAGCGTCGTAACGGAAGATGCGAACACAGTGACCGCCGTGGACAGCACCAATGGCGTTGTCACCCGCAGCTTCCAGTCGGACGGGCATTTCGATACGCTGACCTACAACACGCCGTTCGACGGTACTCGCTATCGCGCGACCAATGCCTGCACGACGTCGACTGGCGGTGCCTCGACCTGCAATGGCGTGATCCATCTCCCGTTTGGGGGGCTGGTGCTGGCGGGAAGTTCGGTGCCGAGCAAGCATTTCCTGTCGATTTCTGTCGACAAGCCGTAACCGGGCGCAAGCCGTTCTGGTAGGCTGACGCGGCGATGCACGTTGGTGCTCGCCGCGTCAGCTTTCGGGGATCATGCGGCGTCTTGCCACCTGCCTTGGAGCCTGGTGCTACCGCTGCTGTTTCTTGGCTCGACTGATCATCCTGACGCTCACTCCCTTTCTCGTCGCGTGTTTTGCGAATGCCGTTCGGGCCCTTGCGCGTACCGGGGCACGCAACGCACGCCTCCTGGCAGGCATGCTGCTCTCGCTCATGGCCGTGTCGGGGAGCCCCGCTGCAATACCTATCTCGGCGCAGCGTGAGACGCCCGCGCCAGTCACGATAAGCCGTGCCGAATTCCGCCAAAGCCCGGATGCTCGATGGACGCAGGTTGCCTTGCCCGATACCTGGATGCTGCGTGCGCTGCCTGGGGCAGGGCCGGGGGAATACCGCATTGTGCTGAAGCTGCCAGCTGAGCCACCGGAGCCATGGGGGCTGGCGTTCGACCGGATCTCGCCGGTGAGGGAGGTCTATGTCAACGGGGAGCTGATCGACGCTCACCCGCCCGGCGGGCGAATGGTGCCGCTTCCTGCACTGGTCGAAGTCCCACTTCACCTACTCCATGCTGGCGATAATGAAATACGCTTGACGGTTAAGTATCGATACCGCGGTGGATTGTCCGGTGTTCGAACGGGGCCGATTGATGCCCTCGAACGATCATACGAACGCCTGCTGTGGTGGGAGAACGAGCTACCCCAGCAATTGAACATGGTGGCGGTGGTGATGTCCGCCCTCATGATCGCCATTGCTTGGCGGCAGCCTCGCGAGAAGGCGATTGGTCTGTTCGGCGCCCTCGGGCTGATCAGCGGTGTCCGCAACTACGTCAGCCTTGGAGATATGTTGCCCTGGCCGGGCGACTGGATGGACCGGTTCGTATTCGCCGCAATGATATGGATGGCTATGCTATTCATGGCCTATACGCATCGGCTGCGCTTCCACGGGCCATTACCGTGGCGCCGATTCTTCTGGGGTTTTCTTGGTGCGGTGCCGTTGGTCGTCATCTGTCTTCCCAGCGCTTGGCTGCCGCCAGTACGTATGGGGATGTATGCCACGCTTGCGGTGGTCAATCTTCGGTCGGTTCAGAACGTAGTCATGTCGGCGCGGGCGAACCGAGACCTCGCGCACCGCGCACTATGCGTGTTCCTGCTCGTCATTTTTCTGGCGGCACTGCACGACTTTGCCTACCAGATCATAGGCTGGCTGCCGATCACGCAGCCGCTGGCGCTCTCCCGCGTCTTGCCGCTTGCGCTGTGCTGCTATTCAGGCCTGCTGCTGGTACGGCTGTTTGATGCAATGGCGGAGGTGGATCTGCTGAACCGGACGCTGGAAGCCAGAGTCGCACAACGAACGCGCGAACTGGAGGCGGCCAATGCCGCCAAGACGCACTTCATCGCCAGCGCCAGCCACGATTTGAGGCAGCCCTTGGTCAGTATTGGTTTGTTGGTCAACATGCTGGGTCATGAGATCGCCAAGGTGGTGCCAGGCGCCGCGCTGAGTGTGTTGCTCGGGCGCCTAAACAAGGCCGTCTCAACGATGGAGGAGTTACTGAAACGGTTGTTAGATTTCAGCCGGCTCGAAGGTGCGGGCAACACGCCCGTCAGCCTGCGTCCGGTGCTGGTCCAGGGCATCCTTGATGCGGTGTTCGCGCATGAACTGTCTCAGGCCGATGCCAAGGGCCTGCGGTTGCGGATCCGTCCGACCTCGCTCACCTTGCTGACTGACCCTGTGATGCTCGAACAGATCCTGCGCAACCTGGTGAGCAACGCCATTCGATACACGGAGCGAGGTGGCGTGCTGGTAGGTGTGCGCCTGCACAGCACCTCGGGCGAGGCGCAGATATGCGTGTGGGACACCGGGCGTGGCATTGCCGAGGCTGACCGGGACGCGATTTTCGAGCCCTTCGTGCAGTTGAATAACCCGGGTCGGGTGCGCACAGAAGGATTGGGGCTGGGGCTAGCGATCGTGCGACGGGCTGCCGCGCAACTCGGACACACAATTGAACTGGCGTCTGAGCCGGGCAGAGGAAGTTGCTTCAAGGTTGCCATCCCGCTAGCAGAAGGGGAGATGCTGGATATGAGCCTTGATCGCCCCCAGCGCGCAGTGGCGATCGATGTGGCCACATTGCGTGGGCGCGTGATCTGGTTGGTCGAAGATAACGACGAGGTCCGTGACGCGCTGGTGCTGCAACTCTCGCAATGGGGTGTTCGATTTGAATCTTTCAGTCGGGCTGCAGATTTCCGGGATCGCTTGCTTTCCGCCCAAGACTGGCCAGACCTGATGATCAGCGATGCCAGGTTGCCCGATGGCGACGGACTGGAACTCCTCAGGGAGATGCGCGCCGATGCCCCTATCCCCGTTGCGGCACTGCTTGTGACAGGAAATACGGCCCCCGACCAGATTGCAAAGCAGGCAGCTTCGGGCGTCGCAGTCTTGCACAAGCCATTTGGGGGCGAGGCCTTGTTGCGAGCGATACATCAAGAACTGCAACGCTCTGCTCAGGGCTTCGGCAGGCAGCAAACTCACACCCGGTGGAGCCTCAAAGGTCCTTGACGCCTCGGCGCGCCACTTCGACCATGGCCTGCGTCCGGGAACGCACGCCCAGGCGCCGGTAGATTTCGGAAAGATGGGTTTTGACCGTGGACGCGGATACGTCGAGATCGCGGCAGATCAGCTTGTTCGGCTTGCCCTGAAGCACCAGGCGCAGCACCTCCCATTGCCGGCGAGACAGCCCGAGGGCCTCGTATGAGGCAGACGTATCATTCTGCCGTCCAACAAATGATGTAGGCAGCGACACGCCACCTTCAATAACGAACTGAATGGCGTCAACAAACTCGGTGCTCTCCGTTGCCTTGTGCAGGAAACCTGCCGCACCAGCGTCGAGTGCCGCGTAGATTGTCTCCGCGCGATCATCCGCCGATAGCACGATGGCCCGTGCCTGCGGTACCTCTTCGCGCAGTGCGACCAGTGCCTCGATCCCTTCGGCATCGGGTAGAGAGAGATCTATCAACAGGATATCTGCCGAGTGCTCCTGCAACGCGTGACGCGCTTCCGCCAGCGAAGCCGCACAGCGGAACTCTGCCTCTGGAAAGCGCTGGGACAGGAGCAACTTCAAGGCGTCGCGCAACAGAAGATGGTCGTCAACCAGTAAGACTCGTATCACGACAGTCGCGCCTCATTTTCATTGCCAGACGAAGGTGAGCCTTCCCGAACCGTGCCCGCGCGGATTCTCTTACCGTTATTCTGCCGTACGGTATGCAGGTTGGTCTAGGCATCATTTGCTGCCGATCGAGACTGGCCACGGTGACTATCCGAGAATTTCGTTTAGAAGCTCTTCGCAGAGTGCGTGCATATCTTCCGGTACCAAGGTCCTATCCGTCGGAATGCGCGCGGCTTCGCGTATTGTGTCTGTCACTTCGGTAAAGATCTCGTCCCGCGCCTGGAGGGCCTTCTTTAAGTCTTTTTCCGGATAGGCTGGGACGATCTGGTCTTTCCAGATCGCGGCCAGGACATCCGCCCGGGCACCGAATAGCTCAAGAGTGTCGTGAATGTATAGGACGTCCTGAGGCTTCTTCTCTTTCCCCCGCTTGTCGTGGACCAACAATTTTTGGACGATGAAGGCCACCGGATTAGGGATCTGAAGACCGTCTAGCGTTTGCGGCAAACTTGCGTCCTTGGTCAGGGAGACCTGCCAAGGGGCGATGAGCAACAGATCCATATGCCGCAACTTCTGCGCGGTGACGCCGGCGAGTTCCGTTGTTGCATCAGGCTCGCCCGTTCGTTTTGTGCCGCTGCCACGCAGCGTGGTCAAAAACTCGGCGTAAAAGCCAGCCTGTTCGTCCTTCCCCAAGGTGTATTTCGAGACCGGTGGCTTGAACTCGCTCTGCAGAGCTTCATGGAATCCAGCGCTTGTGAGGGCGTCTTTGATGTTTCCGTCAAACCGATCCTTGTCTCCGAGCGCGACATCGGCATCTCGCGTGAAGAGGGCGCTGTAAGACGGGACAACAGCCAATGGGTGTTGACGAAATAGACGGTAGGCCCATCCGCCTGCGAATACGATCTGATGGCGCCATGGTTCCAAGGCGACTGCTAGCTTTGCGAAAGGCTCCAGGTCGTTCATGCCGACACTCCAATAAGATCTCGCAGAACGCTGCTTTCGATCAGCGCCGCTTGTTCGCGGCCCCTGGACGGATGTGATGCGACATCGAGCCACACTTGGATGACGTCCGTCACCAGCGCGTTGCTTTGAATAACCGCTCCCCTGAAGACTGACTCAGGAACCAAAGACTGCCGCAAGATAATTCCTGGCTTCTCGCCTTCCCGTACTGGGCGGATTCCTTTCCATTGCGGCTCGTCGGCCGGGTTGCTCAGATCGCGGACGTATACGTGTGGTGTCACGCCGGAGACGTGGCCGAGGCCAAAGGCTTCTGCAGCGCGAAACAGTCCTATACAGACGTCGTCCCGATATCGCTCGGTGAACTTTCTGAGCTGCAAATCTTCAGCGCCAGGCACTAGATATCGGAAAGCCTGCTCTGGCGCCGTGCGAACTACACTGGCCTGCCACCTTCGAAACAGCTCCTCACGCCGGACTAACTTTAGAGGCCTGCCTGGTGCGAGAAAGCCTTCCTTCCGCAAGGTAGTTAGGAAGCGCGAAACGCTCATCGTGGATACGCCAGCCGCCTTCGCCAACTCGGTTCCACTTCTCAAAGGATCGCGAGGCGCCGATAGCATCTCCACCGGAACATCTGGCGAGAGAAGAACCTTCAACATCCATTGATTCAGGTCTGAGAACAGATTGAGGGCTGGAGCTGGCGCGAAACTACTACTCACGGGGCGCTCCTCTAGCCTGGTCAAGTTAGAAAGACCATCGCCTTCGAAGTATCGCCGTCCATCTCCCCCAAAGAGTCCAATAGCAACGTTTGGCGCGAAGGCCGCCACGAAATGGGAGACACGGTTCACTAGAGCGTCAGGCAGCTCCTTGACGTGTACCAAGGCAAACGGCCGTGCGCCCGGACGGTTTTTTACATAGGTTTGCGCCTGCAGAATCGCCTGCGAGAGGAGTGCGATGACGCGATCCGAACGTGCCTCTGGGGCTGCCTTCACCTCTACAAGATACCAATGAGTTCCTTGTCTGAGCTCTAGATCAGGGCCATTTCGGCCTTTTTGTGCCTCTACACCCACATTCCAGTCATGATCAGTGAAGAACCGTCGCAGAGCAGCTTCCGTGTCTTGATTCATATCATGGCCTTGTTAGATATCATGGCCGTGATAAGTAACATGGCCGTGATAGATATCTTGGCCATGATAGCCTGATGATCGTACGTTTTCAAGAAGGGACGCAGTGTTGACGGCAAGCCGACCTGAACACCGGTCCCCGACGCACCCTGAGTCATCGCCGCGAGAAGGGCCAGTCCCTGACAGTGGAAGAGTCTGACAAGGCCATTCGACTTGCTCGGATATTGGCCCAGGCGGGGAACACCTTCGGCGACATAGCGCGAGGGCTGAATTGGCTGCGGTCTAAACAGCAGCGACTGGGTGGCGCCGCGCCGCTGTCATTGGTTGGAACGGAGCAGGGCGCTCATCTCGTTGAGGAGCAGTTGGTGCAGATCGACGAGCGCCTCGTCGCGGCAGTCCGCCGGCGTGTTGGAGGTCGACTACGTGCGACAGCCCAGGGTCGAAAGCGTACTGGTCGGTCGGATGAGTTTTCTGGTGGAGAAACTAAGACGGCGGGTGCCGGCGCGGAGTGGTATCGTCCGCGGGATCCAGGCGCAGACTCCCCAGCCTTGCGTCACGTAAACGCCGATGGGTAAGTTCGAATGACACGCAAGAGACAGGTCTTACTGTCGATGGGATTAGGACGCGTCTGCAGTGCAGTGATTTCAATGAAGGAGAATGAATTGGCCCCAGAGCAAGCGGTTAAACCCGTTGCCACGAGCAATGCGACGGACGGACTTGGTCAGATGGAGCTTCCCATCACTGAGGGGATGCATGATGCCGATACCGAAACTGCTGAAATCAGCGATGCATGTGTCGGGAATGGCAGCGTTGACTCACAGGCCCAACGCTTGGACTTCTGGTCGACAAGCCGGGATAGCGGCCCGACGGCGACCGTGTCATATCGACGCCGGCGGCGTTACACGGCCCCGGACGCTTCAGCGGAAGATGTGGCACCAGAAGAATCGATGGAAGCTACCGACTCGGACACATTGACTGAATCCGACGCGCCGAAAGCACCCACTGAAGCCGTGGCCGAAGCTCCGGTTGAAGTCCTGGCCACGGACGAGCCGGCGGAAACTTCCGCCCGGGACGCATTTGTCGAGGCGGCCGCCCCGGTTGCGCCGCGTTACGCCCCAGCTCCGGAAGCCGCGCCTGAAGAGACGCGCGCCCCGAAGCCCGGTCGGAAGCCGAAAACCCTAGCCGAGGTTGCTGCTCCGGAAGTCACGACTCAAAACAGCCCAACCCCGAAACGTGGTCGGAAGCCGAAAGCACTCATCGAAACGGCCACCCCGGAAGCTTCGCCGGAAGAGAGGCGGACCCCGAAGAGCGGTCGGAACTCGAAAATCCTAGCTGAAGCTGCCGGTGAGGAAGTCACGACTCAAGAAGCCCGAACCCGGGAACGAGGGCCGAAGCAGATAACACTGCCTGGAGTGGATGTTGCCCCGGAAGCGCGGACCCAGAAGACGCAAACGCGTAAGTCGGGACAGAAGGAAAAAGCGCCTATTGCAACCCAAAGCCCGTCCAGATCCTCACTGCTCGCTCAACTAGCATCCGTCAATGCGCAACTTGAGCGGTTGCGTGCCACGGAAGTACCAAAGGTCGTGCAGGAGATTCAGAAGTTAATGCAGGAGTACGACCTCAGTATTGAGGACATTGCGGGCAAGCTCAGTGTTGAGCCCGCTGCCCGCGCTGTTCCAACCAAGACGAAGGCCGCGCCGCCTCCGAGGTACCGCGACCCCAAGACGGGCCAGACCTGGTCGGGGCGCGGTAGGGCTCCAGCGTGGATTGGCAAGAAGCCCGAGCGTTTCCTAGTCGATCGCTTGTACTGAATCTGTAGCAGCAAGATACGTATCTGGGGTAATCGAATGGACATGGACTTCCCCTCCTGTGGTCTTGATGGCGTTTCGACACACCATCATGCACCTCGATGCCGACTTGCGGCTTCCGCCGCAGCGTGGATCCGTGTGGATCAACCACAGTTTGTCCTTTCGTGAACGTCACCAGATGCTGATTCCGCTGTCAGATTGGGAGTCCGAGCGAGGCCGATACCTATCGTTATTGGGTCTACCAGCTACAGCGGAGCCCTTTCTCGAGCGATTGAATGAGAACCTGAAGGCCGGCCTCGCGGCGCTGGAGGAGGCTCGCGAAGCCGGCCGCGCGACAATCGGCAAGGATGGCGCTCTGCGCCTCTCGGCATTTGAGGCGCTACCGACGGACGAGATACCAAGGCGCACACGAGACCTGCTGTTCAAAGCGATCGGCATAGCTCAGTTCGCGGATCTAATGATGGAAGTGGATGTCCGAACGGGCTTTAGCGAAGTGCTGCTGGCGCGGAAGGCGCGCGATGCCAACGAACTTGTCTCGCTCTATGGTGAGCTGATGGCACACGGCACCGAGATCGATGCGAAGGGCGTTGCTGCCATGATTCAGCAAGTCGATGCTGCGGCGATTTCGAACACCATGCGTGTTCTCGAAATGTCGGGCCGGCTGTCGCGCGCCAATGCGCGCGTGGTGGAGTTTCAACGTACGCAACCAATCACAGAGCTGTGGGGAACTGGGCAGCGAGCCTCGAGCGACTCGATGAGCCTGGATACATCACCTCATCTGTTTTACGCTCGCGTCGATCCGCGCAGGCGCACCCATGCAGTGGGTATCTACACGCATGTCCTAGACCAGCATGGTATCGTGTACAACCAACCCATCGTCCTTAACGAGCGCCAGGCGGGGGTTGCCATTGAAGGGGCAGTGCGCCACAGCGACACGCGCGAAGATGGCGGCCTGCTCGCGCTTGCCGTTGATACGCACGGGTATACGAGCGTGGGAATGGCAGTGTCGAAGCTGCTCGGCTTCGATCTATGTCCGCGGCTTCGCAATTTGTCGGAACGCAAGCTCTATCTGCCACGGGATATGGACGTGGCCAAAGATCTTGCTCCCATCGTGGATCATGGTATCTCACTGAAGGCCATTCGCGACGGCTGGGACGGGCTACTGCGGCTCGTTGCATCCATCAAGTCAGGGCGTGTCAGCGCCGTCGTCGCGTTGCAGCGATTCGGCAGCGCGGCGCAAGGGGATCCGACTTATCGGGCGGCGGAACAACTTGGCAAACTGCTGCGGACCCTGTTCCTGTGCGACTATTTCAGCAACGTCGAGTTTCGCCGGGAACTGCACGCGCTGCTCAATCGCGGTGAGTCGGTACACGAACTCCAGCGTACGATTTACACGGGTAAGGTCGCGCCGGAGCGCGGCCGTCGTCGTGACGAAATCATCGCGATTTCTGGCTCGTTGACCCTGCTGACGAATCTGGTGATTGCCTGGAACACGCAGCGCATGCAGGCGACAGTCGACGGGTGGCGCCGCAAAGGGCCGCGAGTCGACGACGATTGGCTGCGCCGAATGGGACCTGCGCATTTGGCGCATGTGAACTTTCGGGGCACGTTGCGATTTCCCCTCGAGCAGTACCAGGACATGCTGCTCGAAGCGGCGCCCTGGCAGCGTGCGGCAGAATCGTGAGGGCCACCTGCAAGGAGGAGGCAGGATGGACATCAATACCGACGCGATCGACGAGGTTGTTCTCGCGCTGCTCTACCTGAATTTATGCGGGGAGAATCGGGCCTGGCGGAGCTTTGACTGGGACGCATTGAACCGTCTGCACGAGAGAGGGCTCATCGGGGATCCGGTGAACCGCGCGAAATCGGTTTGGCTTACGGAGGAGGGCTTAGGCGAGGCCGAGCGGTTGTTCACGAAATACTTCGTCCGCCCTGGCGTCTAGCAATTGGATACCGGGCACATGTGATCTCTCGCCCACAGGCCGCACAAGGGCTGCGCTTGTTGGCAAGGCTGGCGCCAGATTTTGCATCGAAAGGAGGCTAGGTAGTGAACCCGCCGTCTTTTAACACTTTGATTTGTAAGGGTAATTCTTAGCTCACCGCCAGATTTTGCACGGAAAGTACGATTACCCCCCGCAGGCATTCTAGATGGCCGCGCGGTCCCGGCTGTCCGCCGGCACGCCCGTCAACCAAGTGGCCCTCGATCTCGGCTATGACAGACAGCCCCAGCGCATCTCGACGATGTTCCGCATGGCGCTGGGCGCGCCGTCATCATCGCTTCTCCACGCAGCGCTAACGCCGCACCGGCGAACGGTGCGGCGAGGCATTTTCATGTGTGACGTTACGGCCGCCTTACTTCGCCGACATGACCTTGAAGCTGGTCATTAGGTTGCGGTAGTCGGGGATGTGGTTGGCGAACAGCGTGCCGAGCCCTTCGATGTCGTTGCGCCAGTCGCGGTGCAGCTCGCAGGCCACGCCGAACCACGTCATCATCTGGGCGCCCGCATGGGCCATGCGATGCCACGCCGCGTCGCGCGTGATCGGATCGAACGTGCCCGATGCATCGCCCACTACGAACACGTCGAAGCCTTCCGCCAGGGCCGACAGCGCCGGAAAGGCAACACAGACCTCGGTGACCACGCCGGCGATGATCAATTGCTTCTTGCCAGTGGCCTTGACCGCTTTCACGAAGTCTTCGTTGTCCCAGGCGTTGATCTGACCGGGACGCGGAATATACGGTGCTTCCGGAAACTGGGCCTTCAGCTCGGGCACCAGCGGGCCGTTGGGGCCCGTCTCGAAGCTGGTGGTCAGGATGGTCGGCAACTTGAAGTACTTGGCCAGGTCGGCCAGCGCCAGGACATTATTCTTGAACTTGTCCGGGTCGATGTCGCGCACTAGCGAAAGCAGACCGGCCTGGTGGTCCACCAGCAGTACGGCTGCGTCATTCTTGTCCAGGCGCTTGTAGGACGTTGTCATGGCTATCTCCTTGCAGGGATTGGGTCACGCGTCTCGCAGACGCGTTGTTGGAAGCATCGGCCGCTCTGGCGTCACCGCGATGACGGCACCGAAGCGTGGAGCCATCATAGGTTCGCGGAAACCGGCGCAGTAGTGCCGTAAGATGCCGTCTGTGTTCTATGGGAGGAACAGTCATGGACGACCTTAACGACCTCTACTACTTCGTCAAGGTCGTCGATCATGGCGGGTTCACCCAGGCGGGTCTGGCACTGGGGGCGCCCAAGTCGAAGCTCAGCCGGCGCATCGCGGCGCTGGAGGCCCGGTATGGCGTCAGGCTGCTGCAGCGATCGACGCGGCACTTCTCGGTCACCGAGACCGGGCGCGAATTCTACGAACGCTGTATCGGCGTGCTGGTCGAGGCCGAAGCGGCGCGCGAGGTCATGGAGCGCGAGCGTTCCGAGCCGCAGGGCATCGTACGGATGACCTGCCCGACGACGTTGCTTGAATACCGCGTGGCCGGGCTTGTGGCGCAGTTCATGCTGGCCTATCCGAAGGTGCAGGTGCATCTGGAAGCCACCAATCGCCGGGTGGACGTCATCGGCGAACGGCTGGACCTGGCGCTGCGCGTACGCTTTCCGCCGCTGGAAAACAGCGACCTGGTGATGCGCGTGCTGTCGGAGAGCCATCAACGCCTGGTGGCCTGCCCGGCGCTGATGGCGGGGCGGGCGCCACTACGGAGTCCCGAAGAACTGGCTGGCATGGCCAGCCTCGATTGGGGCCCGCCGCGCGGCCACGTCTGGCAACTGATCGGCCCTGAAGGACAATCGGCCGAAGTCCGGCACCAGCCCCGTTACGTCACCGACGACATGAGCGCGCTGCGCAAGGCGGCGCAGACCGGCGTCGGCATCGTACAGTTGCCTTGCATGGTGGTGGAGGATGACCTGCGCAATGGCACGCTGATCGATGTACTGCCCGGCTGGGCGCCGAGAGGCGGCATCATCCACGCGGTATTTCCGTCGCGCCGGGGGTTGATGCCGAACGTGCGGCTGCTGATTGACTACTTCGCCACCCACATCTACAAGGAATAGCGGCCAAGGCGGATGGCCGCCGAGCGCCTAGTCGAGCGCGATTCCGTGATTCGACGTTGACGGCGCCGACCACCAGCGCGGCCGCGGCGAGCATGGCCGAGATCATCGCCAGGGCCAGCGTGAAATGTGTGGACACGACCGGTGCGATGACCGCCGGGGCGAACAGGCCGCCGAAACGTGCCACGGTGCCCGTCGTCCCCATGCCCGTGGCGCGCAGGTTAGTCGGATAGCCGGGCTGTTGAGGCAGCGGGAGGTGGCAAGCGGACGATGCTCGCTACTCAGGAAGAAGCCATGTCCGCAGGCACTGAGCCGGCCAAGCAAGACGAGGTCGATTCCACGGCCCCGACGGACAGATTGCGAGCGAAACTCTTTCGGCCATGACCTGCGAGAAGGGATAGCCTCATTCCGCAGACGACACGAGTCATCGGGCATCAGCTGATTTTCCCTTGCGCATTTCAACTACGAAGAGCTCGATAACTATGCGCCCAGCGTAGAAGAGCGCTCGAGGTCGACGGCCTGCCCGACGTTCGAGGAGATCACCGACGAAATATCGAATACATCGTCGACAGCGTGCCGAAGCGGCCTTACCGCATTGAGAGAAAGCTCGCGTTTTCCGTGATTTCCCATGTGGATTTTGCGGTGAAGCCGCTGAACTAGTTGGTCGTGTGCTTAATGAGCGTTTAGGCTCCGAGGGCCATTACATCTGTGGGAGTGGCCACCCCCTGCTGAAGCCAACACGTGAACCTTTCAACGGGGAACAGGGGCGGCCGCTAGGGCTACCGACCCAAAAGGCAAACTCAAAGCCGGCAGCAGCTACCGAGTGGGAAGCAGTCGTCTGAACGTCGCGGCAGAAGCTGGTCCGAGCGACGCTTCATGGCCGGTCACTGCCTTCGTCGATTCCAGCCAAGTCTGGCCGATACGGTGGGAACATCAAATGTCCGGTAGATACTATCTATCGGGGTGTGACGGTTAGCACCATCCGGAACTTGACGTCGCCACGCTTCAACCTTGCGTAGGCTTCAGACGCCCGATCCAGTGGCATCGTCTCGAAGCGGGGGTAGGCTTCGACCAGCAGGCTGAAATCCAGCGCTTGCTCGCATTCGCATGGCGTCCCTGTCAACGAGCCAACGACGTGGCGCTCTCCGCCCACCAGCAGCTTCGTCGGTACGGACAACGCTTCGTTGCCAACTCCAAGCACCACGAGTCGACCCTGGGGCGCCAGCGCTGGAAACAGCGTGGACACCATGCCGGCATCGCCGATCGTGGAGATGATGGCCTGCACGCCGCCCAACCTCTGCAATTCGCTCGCGGCATCCACGCGTGCGGTATTCAGGTACGCATGGGCGCCGAGCGCGGTGGCATCGGCCGCAATATCGTCGCCCCGGCCGATGGCGATGACCCGGAATCCCATCCTCCTCGCATACTGCAGCGCCATGTGTCCAAGGCCGCCAATGCCCAGAATGGCTATCGTATCGCCCGGCTGCGCACCGGACTGCAGTAGGGCATTGAACGTGGCGATGCCAGCGCAGAGAATCGGTGCGGCCTCTTCGGAGCGGAGTGCGTCGGGAATCGACACAAGACCTGTGGCGCGGGCCAGTACCATTTCCGCATAGCCGCCATCGCACGTTGCGCCGACAAAGGACTGGTTCCGGCAAAGCTGAAACTCACCGCGCCAGCATTGCGCGCAGGCGTTGCAATGGCCCCCGAGGCGGCCAACGCCAACACGTTGGCCAATCGCCCAGATCTCCGGCGTACCTGCACCAAGTGCCGCGATGCGCCCCACGATCTCGTGGCCAGGGACGCGTGGTGGCTGCAGGGTGGAGTCGGCCTGCTCGATATCGGCGATATCGGCGCCGCACATGCCGCAGGCCTCCACCGCGATCAGCACCTCTCCTGTGCCGGGTGTCGGCGTTGTGCGCTCGACCATTTCCAGGTTGCCGGGGCGGCTGACCTGCATGGCGCGATAGGTGGGCGAGATAGTCATGATCCGATGGGCGAAGGGTGGGGAGGCAGATTCAGTGCGGATGCGACGCCTTGCGTCGCGGCGTCAACGGCGCCTGCGATGTATCCAGGGAAGTTGGGTGACCACTCGCTGGCAACGCCGGTCATGCGGCCCTTCCATGGATAGGCGGACGCGGTGGCTGCGGGCGCCATGGTGTGATGTTGCAATCCCGCATCCAGATCTGACGCAGTTGCAGTCAAGGGGTCGGTCGCCCAGTCCTTGATGAAGTCTTGTCGGGGCGCCGCAGCTTGCGGCCCGAATAGCCGGGCAAGCTGGGTCCGGCAGTGGGTGCGAAGGATTTCGTGAGAGATGCCCTGGCGCACGCGTGCCGGCACGCCGAAGAAACCAAATAGCGCGGCGGTGCCGCCCGGCGTGCCCGCATCGTGAATTTCGGCCAGGGGACCCGCCGCGCTGCGCGCTTCGCCGGACAGCCCTTCGGCTCGCCAGAATGGTTTGTCGTAGACCGCGACGTACTTCGCATGGTTGGCCATCCACGTGGGCGTGGCTTGCCATTGCCGTTGAAGTCTGGCGGGCAGCGCCGGCGAGAAGTCGATCGACTCGCTGGCCAGGCGGGGTGGCACGGCCAGCAGCAGATGCTGTCCCCTGGTGATGGCGTGATTGCCCGATGCGTCGACGCTTTCTACCTCGATGCCCTCGGCGAAAGCGCGAACCTGACGCACACGTTCGCCAGTCATGAGTCGCGATGCGTCGATGTGGTGGCGCAGCGCGTCGATCAGCGCGCCCATCCCGCCCGTCAGCCGCATTGCCGTGGGGGAATCGGGAAAGCCTCGCATGCGCATCGGTGGGATGGTGGGCGCACGTTCTGCCATCATGGCACCCGCGTCGTGCTGCGCAAAACGGTCCAGTTGCAGGGCCGCGATCAGCTTGTCGAGGTCGCGATGATGGGCCGGCCAGAACCACGTCGGGCCTAGGTCGATGCGGTTGGGTGCGCTGATCGGCAAGGGCGACAGGATGCGGCCCCCGAGCGCGTCGCGTGCCTCGATCAGCAGGTAGTCGCCAACCCCATGCTGTTCCAGCAATGCGGCGGCATGGAGACCACTCAGACCGCCGCCGACGATGATGAATCGCGCTTTACGCATGGTATTTCCGTTCGCTTTTGCTATAGAGCGTTGCGCCATCCGTGCCGGTCGCGACCGTACCACGGTCACTCGGGGGGAAGCGCATCCAGGTGCCGCGAGGATGATGGTCGCCTTCGAAAATGGCCTCGCCTTCCAGCACCAGCAACTCGATCCCGCCGTCGATGCGGAGCATGCAGCCAGGCTTCAGGCGCTGCAGCCAGACCCGCTCCACGCCGTTGTCGTATAGCTGGCAGATGTCGCCATCGGCACGGGGTTGCCATCGATGCGGATCGCCTGTGTCGATGCGCACGGTCTGGGCGTCATGTGAAGTCATCTGGCGAAGCTTCACGAACAAGATGGCGCCGTCCGGGCTTGCCGGCGCGTGCGAGGAGCCAGGCGGGTTGCGTAGATACCAGCCTGCCGGGTATTGGGCGTGACCCTCGGAGAGCGTGCCGGCAAGCACCAGGATTTCCTCGCCATCCGGATGCAGATGGCGAGGAAAGTGCGAACCCGGCGCATACCTCACGATGCTGGTCGCACGCGCATCTTCGCCGCCCAGCCGGTCCAGCATGACGCGGTGGACCCCGGCCTGGGGCGAGGCAACCCACTGATACTGATGCGGCATGACGATGGCACGCCGCGAGAAATCCGCGTTGACAAGCATGGGAGTCCTTCAGGGATGGCAGGCCGGGTCAGGCGTCCTGCAACTGGACGTGCGTTTCGAGGACGCGTGCCGAATACGTCAACGCGGCCCCGGCGTTGAGGGCGATGGCTACGCTCAGCGCCTCGGAGATCTCCGCAAGCGTCGCGCCATGCTCGACAGCCTTCTTCGTATGCACGGCGATGCAGCCGTCGCAGCGCGTGGTCACTGCTACGGCCAGGGCGATCAGTTCGTGGATCTTCGGTGCCAGGTTGCCGGTCCTGGCCGCGGCGCCATCGATCATGTTGAGGCCTCGCATCACGTCGGGGCTCTGTTTGGCGTAGTCGCCGACGCGGGCCAGCAGTGAACCGCGAAAGGTATTCCAGTCTTGCATCATGTTCGGTTTCTCAGGGTAGGGAGGGGGTGTTCGCGTTCAGTTGCGGCCAGCCATGACGCCGCCGTCGACGTCCCAGATGGCGCCAGTAACCCAGCTCGCCTTGTCGGACAGCAGGAAGGTGACCGCTTCGGCCACATCCTCCGGCGTGCCGACGCGACCGATCGGATGGAAGCTGTTGAAGCCCTGCAGCGCGCCGGCGACTTCTGCCTTGGGAATGAATCCTTCGTAGATCGGCGTCTGCACCACGGCCGGTGACACGGCGTTGACGCGGATGTGCTTCGGTGCCAGTTCCATGGCCAGGTGCTGAGTCAGCGAGTGCAGACCCGCCTTGGCCATGGAATAGGCCGACGACGGCGTGGCGGCGATGGCTTGCCTGGCCCACATCGAGCCGATGTTGACAATGGCGCCGGGACGCCCTGCTTTGATCAGGTTGGCGGCGACGCGTTGCGTGACGAAGAACTGCGCCTTGTTCAGCGCCATGTACTGGTCGTAATCGGATTCCTCGTGCTCCAGGAATGGCTTCGGGAAGAAGACGCCCGCGGCGTTGACCAGCAGATCGATGTCCGCATGCTGCGTGTCGATGGCCTGGAGGAGGCTGGCAAGCCCTTCGCTGCTGGACAGGTCCGCAGCCAGGGCCGAGGCCTGGCCCAGCGCCGCCAGATCCTGGCGGGCCTGGCTGGCCTTGTCGGCACGATTGCCGACGATGACCGTGCTGCCACCCTGGGCCAGTACGTTGCGAGCGATCTGCAGACCCATGCCGCTGGTGCCGCCTACGACCAGTAATTTCCGGCCTGCGAATTGGTTGTTCATGATGAACTCCGTGGTTGGCGGGACACGGGGACGGCGATAGATAAACTATGGAAGTCTCTGTCGCCCACCGGCCCGTCAGTGTGATTACCGCTTGCGAAATGCCAGCGCCTTGATGGGAATTTTTGGATATCTGCACCTGGCTGACAAACGAGATAAACTCTTCCGAATTAAAAGAAAATCTTTAGTGATCCTTATTGATCCTGAGCGATGAAGACGCCAGTCCACCTCAATGCGCTCCGCGCGTTCGAAGCCAGTGCCCGCCACCAGAGCTTTTCGGCGGCGGCAGTCGAACTGCATGTCACACCGGCTGCTGTCGGGCAGCTTGTCCGGACACTGGAGGATTGGCTCGGCATGCCGCTGTTCCATCGGGCGTCCAGTGGACGCATCCGGCTGATTCCCACCGAGGCGGCAGAACGGGCGTTGCCCGATATCCGTGCGGGCTTCGACAGGCTCGTATTGGGCCTGGAGCGTCTGCAGGAGGGCGCCACCAGCGGCGTGCTGACTGTGACCGTCAGCCCTGCTTTTGCCGCCAAATGGCTGTTGCCGCGCGTGGACCGGTTTCAGGCGGCGTGGCCGGACATGGACGTGCGGCTGGAAACGAGCCTCAAGCCCGTGGATTTTGTTGCGCAGGGCATCGATATCGGCGTGCGATATGGCACGGGGGCGTGGCCTGGACTGACGGCAGAGAGGTTGATGGACGAGGAGGTCTATCCTGTTTGCTCGCCCGCACTGCTACGACGGCATGCGGTGAAGCAACCTGCGGACCTGGCGAAAGAGATCCTGATTCACGACCTGTCGATGGAGGGCCATGCAGGCTTTCCGGTGTGGGAGGCATGGCTGCGCAGGGCAAATATCGCGAACGCTGCAATCACGCGAGGCATGAAGATCAACAACTCTGCGGCGGTCTTGCAGGCAGCCGTGGAGGGGCAAGGCATCGCGCTCGCGCGAAGCGTCATGGCACGAGAAGACATCGCAAGCGGACGCCTCGTGCGCTTGTTCCCGGAAATCAGCTTCGCGTCACCGCTTGCGTATTTCATCGTGTACCGGTCCGAGTGTGCGAACCTGCCCAGATTGGTGGCGTTTCGGGACTGGTTGCTCGATGAAGTGGCCAGGGCGCTTCCGGTCACTCTATCGGACGAGAAGGGTTGAAGAGCGGCTGCAGATAACGCCAGATCGAATTCAGCAATTGGCTGGACTTGGCCGGTTTCAGCCATGGGAGCGTCCTGGCATGGACTTGCCAGCGTCAGAGGCAATTACCGACCCCTATGCTCAGGTCACAACCATGCGCAGATGGTCGGTTGCTGACGACGCCGCCCCAAGCATGGCAAGGCTCTGGCAAGGTGAGCAAGCGAGGATCTGGACATAGTTCTAATCTGCGGATGCAGTGGTGGTCCCACCTCGGGAGATCACCATGGACATCGTTCGTCGACAGCCGTCCTATAGTTGAGTTGGGTGTTGATTTTAAGGAGATCTCCGAAACCCCACATCTTTTTACAGTGTTCCTGGTGCGGTATCGGCCAACGCCACTTGAGCAGAAGTGATCAATTCTCCGCGCCAGTAATGTTCTGACGAGGAGCACATCATGTTCCAGCACCTTCTTCTAGCAGTGGACGGCTCGCCCTTAGCGGAATCGGCCTTCGACAAGGCAATCAAGCTTGCCAGCGAGATGAAGGCCAAGGTCACCGCAGTACGTGTTTGCCCGGACTATCACCTGCTTGCTTACCATACAGAAATGTTGACCGATACGCGTGAGTAATACCGGGACGCGGCCGAGGAGAACGCCACCAGGTACTTGACCGAGTTAGGCCGTAAGGCCGATCTCCTTGGCGTGCACTGCCAGCCGATCTACGTGGTGAGCGACCACCCATACGAAGCCATTATCAAGGCTGCGCAAGACAGAGAGTGTGACCTGATCGTGATGGCGTCGCATGGCCGACGTGGTGTACAGGGCGTCCTGCTCGGGAGCGAGACACAAAAAGTCCTGACCCATAGCAGGATCCCTGTGCTGGTGTATCGGTAATATTCGCTGGGACGATGGCGGTGATGGCCGGCAAGCGCCTGGTTGACCCGTGATTTGCTATGCTGCCGTCAGCCGTCAGCCGTCAGCCGCCAGGAGCCCGAGAAGACAATTTCGCTGTGAGCGAACTTTTGTCAGTTGGGTGGGCTAGATCGATTTGCTCGAACCGTCTTTAGGGACGGCTGCGCGCGCATATCTCACGACCGATCACACGGCGCGCGAGGCCGCCACAGCCTTGATTGCAACGAATAGCGTCGGCCTAGCCAAGGTGCGGCGACGCCGAGAATGATCCAGGCCGGGGGCATCCCCCTTGATGTATCGATCCTTGATTTCGCGGAACGTCGCAAGCTGCTTGTCGACATCGACGTGATAGCTGACCAGTTCGACTAGATCCTCAAATCCAAGGCCAGCCGCCTGGAGAATCGCGCCCAACCTCCGGAACGCAAGATCGATTTGTGCAAGTGTCACAGTTATTTGTGTAAGGCGTAGGTAAGCGCTCGTTTCTCCCCACCTTGCGCGCTATGAGTTTGTTCAGGCAGGATGCGGCGGGGCGAAGTTGAACGGCAACAGATCGCTGATGTCAGCGTCTGGCGTTCGCTGTGGCAACTCTGTGAGCACGTGGAGCAGGTAGGCATATGGCTCGACGTCACAGGCGCGGCACGTAAGCATCAGGCTATAGATCATGGCGCTCGCCTGGGCGCCAGCTACAGTGTCTGCGAAGAGCCATGCCTTCCGACCCGTGCAGAATGGTCGGATGTCGCGCTCCACCGCGTTGTTGTCCACTGGAGCCCGTCCATCGCTGACGTAACGGCTCAGATATTCCCATTGATTGCGCGTGTAGACGATCGCCTTGCCCAGCAGGCTTTCCGGCAGCACCTGCGGCGCCTGCTCATCCAGCCATGCCTTGAAGGCTTTCAGCAACGGTACACTGTGTTGCTGCCGCAGTTGGTACGTGTAGTCCGCGCGCGTTTCCCCTTTGGGCAGATCTTCTTTTGCTAGCGCCTCGACCTGATACAGCGCCTTGAAGTACTCGAGCGCCTTTGTTATGCGAGCGCTGGGCTTCTTCTGGCCCTTTTGCGCATCGACGAACATCCGTCTGGAATGAGCAAGGCAACCGAAGTGCGTGACGCCTTCGAGGGTGCGCCAGGCACTGTAGCCATCGGTCATCAGCATGCCGTCGTAGCCGGCGAGGAACGCCTGCGGATACTCCTGTCCACGCCCCGGTTGGTAGTCGAACAGCACCACCGATTGCTCACAGTCCTCCGCGCTGCGGTAAACCCACATATACGATTTGCTCTGCGCGGTCTTGCCTTCTTCCTTGAGCACCTGCACCGTCGTCTCATCGGCATGGATCAGCGGCTGCGACAGTAGCGTGCGGCGTAGTGCCTCGTACACGCGGCCGTAGTGCAATTGCGCCGGGCGGATGATCCAGTTCGCCAGTGTTCCACGGCCAACCGTAATCCCAGCGCGCCCCAACGCATCTTCCATGCGGTAAAGCGGCGTGCCATCAACGTACTTGCCGACCGCCACCGTAGCCAGCATTGCCGGACTTGCGCTGCTGCCGGGCAATGGCTGCGCTGGCATCGACGCGGTCAACATCGGTGTTCGCTCGGCATTGCGATCGCAGTGCCGCCAGGCGTATTTGAAGCGCACGTGCTGCAGTACCGAGACCTTGGCTTCGATGTGCAACTGCTCGCTGACGTCCTCGCCCATGCGGTGCATCGAGCCTTGGCAGCATGGGCAGATCTTCTGGTCTTCCGTCAGGTCGTACTCGATGCGCTGGCGCGGCAGCTCTGCCGGCAGCGGCTTGCGTCCGCGTTTGCCGCCTGCAGGCCTATCCGGCTGCGGCAGTCCGGTGTCAGGAAGCCCGAACGCGTCTTCCTCGTCGTCGGGCAGGGCCGTGGCAGCCATCTGCTCAGCTTCATCGAACACGCGGTCCTTGGACTTCTCGCTGCTCGGTGCAAAGCGTTTGGACTGTGCGAGGCGGAACTGCTCTTCGAGGAGCCTGATGCGATCGGTCAGCTCGGCGATGTGCGCGGCGTTGGTGGCAGCCCGCGCTTCGAGTTCGCGGATATAGGCCTGGGCGGCCGGCGGCAATTGCGAGAAGTCGTGTTCATCCATGCTGAACACGATAGTGCAGCGACCGCGTAGATGGGTATACGTCACCCCGCAGGACCATCAAGCCGTGTGCTGATATTGGCGTGACGGGTGGCGCTGCACGGCGTCCACATCGATACCGTCCAGCAGCCAGTGCAACTGCTCGGTCGTCAGTTCGACCACCGCCTGCTGACGCCGTGGCCATGCGAAGCGGTCTTCCTCCAGGCGCTTGAGCAGCAACCAGAATCCATTGCGGTCCCACAGCAGCAGCTTGACGCGGTTGCGCCGGCGGTTATGGAAGGCATAGACGGCCCGGGCAAAGGGATCAAGCTGCATCGACTGCTCGACCAGTGCAACCAGACCATTGATCCCGAGGCGGAAGTCCACGGCGTTGCGGTGAAGGTAGACCCGCACGTCGGAGCCGAATCGGAACATCAGCGCGCTCCCAACGCTTCGATCATCGCCGTCACCAACGCAACGTCCTGCCCGCCGCATTCAAGTTCCACCGTCACGCCATTGGGCAGGCGCGCCTTCAGTAACGCGGAGATAGGAGATGGGCGCTGCGCTGGCTGCGTGCGAACTGGCACCTCGGCCGGCGGGCGTCCCCGCACCGCCGGCGATCCCGTGACCTGCATCACATTGCTCACTTCGACGACCGGCACGAACGCCGGCAACGTAGACCCGGTGGCCGCGGCGGCTTCCTTTGCCACCTGGTGCAGTCGGATCCACTTGCGCAACTGGTTCGTATTGATACCGAGCTTGAGCGCCATCCCGGAGACCGATACCCCAGGCTGCAGGCATGTCTCGACTATTCGGCGCTTGTCCGACCGGTCAAAGTCCCGCTTCCCGTTGGAGCGAACACGGATCACCCTCAGCGGCAGAACGTCAAACTCGGCTTCCATCATGATTGCGTCCGCAAAGAGTGGTTGCGGACGCAAGCCTGCCCACTCTCAGCCGCAAATGCTAGGTGGGTTCAATTGCGCGCTTACAGGCGTAGAGGCTTTTAGTGCGGCAGCGGGGAAAATGTTCAGTGGAAATCCACTAGCGGTAGACCAGCACCGGAATCTTGGTGTGTGTCAGCACCCTCTGCGTCTCGCTGCCGATCAGCAGCGCCTGCAACCCGCGCCGCCCGTGCGATGCCATCACGATTAAGTCGCATTTCCTCGCCTCCGCCTCGTCCAGGATGGCCTGAAAGATATGGTCGCCGGTGACGCAGGCAGTATCGCAGGTTACGCCTGCCGCGGCGGCGTCCTTCGCGATCGTCGCGAGGTACTCTTCCGCCTGCCGGTATGCTTCGCGCATGTAGCGTTCCCGGGTTTCCTGCAACAAGCCGGTCTGCAGGCGCATTACGTCATAGTGTGCGACGACCTGCATGGCTGTGATGCTAGCCCGCAGTGGCCGTGCCAGTTCAATGGCCTTGCGGTAGGCCGTATCGGACAAGGTTGAGCCGTCGATGGCCACGAGCATATGCTTGAACATTTTTATCTCCTTGCGGCGGTGCCCGAACGCTTAGGCATGTCAGGCCCCGAGAAACAGCCGGCCGACCTCGGGGTCATGGCTCAGGTCGGCGCCGATGCCGGCCATGGCGAGTTGCCCGGCCACCAGTACGTAGCCAAGGTCGGCAAAAGCGAGCCCCTTGCGGGCGTTCTGTTCGACCAGGATGATTGTCTTGCCTTCCTCTTGCTGCAGTTGCCTCAGCAGTGCGAACACTATCTCGACGTAGCGCGGCTCAAGCCCGATCGAGGGTTCGTCCACCAGCAGCACGGTGGATCCCATCATCAGCGCACGCGAGATCTCCAGCAGCCTGCGCTCTCCACCGGAGAGCACACTGGCGCGCTCACCACGGCGCTGCGCCAGCGCGCCGTGGCGCTGGAAGATGCGCTCTGCCGCCGCTGCGGCATCATGTCGGTCGCGCATCAGGTACCCGCCCATCAGCAGGTTTTCCTCGACCGTCATGTCGGGAAAGATCGAGCTTTCCTGCAACACATAAGCCACGCCCGCGTGCCGCAGCTTTTGCTCGGCGCGCAGGTGAGTGACCGGCTTGCCGCCCACGCTGATCGTGCCCGCCATGACCCGGGCCAGGCCGTAGATGGCGCGCAGCACCGTGGACTTGCCTGCGCCATTCGGGCCGATCAGGCAGAGCGAGCTGCCGCGTGCCACGCGCAGGCTGAAGCCGTGCAGGATTTCCATGCCGCCGTAGCCGGCCACGAGGTCGTCGACCGCGACCATCGGCGCGCCGCCGGCCAACTGATCGAGCTGCGCGATGGTCGGCCGTGGCCGCGCCAGGACGGTGGCAAGTGTGGCGCCCGCCGCAAGCGCTGGCGGCCGCGCCATTGGCGGCGCCGTGTCGTGCATCGCGTTCACGGTTGTGCTCCCAGGTAAGCCTCGATCACCGCGCGGTCGGCGGCGATCCGCGCCGGCGGGCCCTGTGCCAGCACCGCACCCTGTGCAAGACAATAGACGTGGCCCGCCAGCTGCATCACGACCCGCGTGTTGTGCTCGATCACCAGCAGCGTGATGCCGAGCCGCGCATTGATGTCCCGCAGCAGCGCGATCAGGCTCTCGATCATCACTGGGTTCACGCCAGCGGTCGGTTCGTCGAGCAGCAGCAGCTTCGGTTCGTTCATCAGGGCCATACCGATCTCGAGCAGCTTCTGCTGGCCGAACGACAGGTCGGCGGCGCGTTGTTCCAAATGATCCTGCAGATCGACAAGGCGTAGGACCTCGCGGGCCCGGTCCGTCACCGACCGCGGCTGGCGCGTGCACATCGTGGCGAGGCCTTCGTGCACGTAAGGCACGCTGACCAGCAGGTTCTGCAGGCAGCTCATCTTGCCGAATACCCGGGTCTGCTGGAAAGTGCGCACCAGCCCCAGGCGCGCAATCTCCGGCACGCGCATCCGCGAGATTTCGCGCCCGTCAAAGGTGATCGAACCTGCGTCGATGGGGTGGTAGCCAACGATGGAATTGAATAGGGTGGTCTTGCCGGAGCCGTTCGGCCCGATCAGGCCGACAATGCCGCCGTGTGGCACGGACAAGGAGATGTCATGGTTGGCCACGACTCCGCCGAAGCGCTTGGTGACGCCGTGCAGTGCAAGCAGGTCGGTCATGGCATGGCACTCCCCATGACGCCGCGGCGGTTGGCCCGGGTCTCGCGCAGCCAGCCCATGACGCCAGTCGGGAACAGCACCACGATCAGCACGATCAGCACCCCTAGCGCCACGCGCTGCCAGTTCAGCAGGTACGTCCAGAACAGTTCCTGTGTTAGGTGGAACAGTACCGCGCCGATCACCGGTCCCCACAACGTGCCCTTACCGCCCAGGATTGCCATCACCACCATCCAGATCCCGAACGTGGCGCTGGCGAACGCCAGCTCGCGCGGATCGATGAAGCCCACCAGGTTCCCAGTCAGCGCACCTGCAATGCCTAGGAAGAGGGCGCAGACGCACCAGGCCAGGATCTTGTACCGCGTGGTATGCAGTCCGAGCGCGTCCGCCTTGTCTTCGTCGTCACGGATGGCGTTGAGCGCCAGCCCGAACGGACGCGTGTAGAGCCAGCGCAGCACCAGCAGGGTGATGGAGGCCAGCACCAGCATCGTGTAGTAGTAGAACGGCTCGCGGCTACCGGCCGCGCCTGGGAACAAGGGTAGCGTCATGCCTGATCCCGCGCCGATGAAATCCCAGCCTGCGGCGGCATCGGCAAAGGCAATGCCCAAACCCAGGGTTCCGATGGCGAAATAGTGTCCGCGCAGGGCCAGTATCGCAGGCCCCAGCAAGAGCGCGACCGTGATCGCCGCCAGCGCCGCCAGTCCAATGCCCGCCGCCAGTCCGGAGAAGTATCCCAGTCCGAGGTCGCGTTGTGCCACTGCACAGACATAGGCGCCTACGCCGAAGAAGACGATGTTGCCAAACGAGTTGTAGCCCAGCTGCCCGCCCATCACGTCCCACGTCAGCGCAAACAGCACCATCAGCCAGAGGAAGGTGAGCTGCGTGGTTATGCCGGTGAGCAGCCAAGGCGCCGCGATCGCACCGATAAAGCCGACGCGCAGGACAAGCCAGGCGGCCAGGGGGACCGTGGTCGCCGGGACATCCGATTCGAGCCGGCGTGTGCCGCGCGGGAGCAGACTCATCGCAGATAGCCTCGACGCCGACGCAGCATCAGGTTCCGGCTGACCAGGATCGCTACCAGCAGGGCATACAGAAAAGCGGTCTGGTACTCGCTGCCGAGCAGGAAGCCCGCGTAGTTCTCCGCGATGCCAAGCCCACCGGCAGCGCTGAGGACCGGTAGCATGCTGCCCAGGCCGGCAACGACCACGATCATGAAGGCGCGCACGGTGTATGGCAGGCCCAGGTACGGATGGACAACCCAGGTCATTGCAACCAGCCCGCCGGCCGCGCCGCAGATGGCGGCATTCAGGGAGAAGGTGGTGGCGTAAATGCGATCTGTGTCCACGCCAAGCACGCGCGCGGCGCGTGCGTTCTGCGCGGTGGCGCGGATTGCCTGGCCGTGGCGGGAGCGCCGCAGGAACAGCATCAACGCGGCGCCCAGCGCGAGCGCCGCGGCAAACGCGGCCAGCTTTACCTTTGGCACCACCAGTCCACCGGGCAGGAACAGGCTGCCGAAGCCCGCGTCGAGCGTGCGCACGTTCGCACCAAAGGCTATGTTGGCAAGCTGCTGCAGCACGATGCTCAGGCCAAAGGTGGCCAACACCGAGACAAAGAGATCGCGCTCGACTAGCCGAAAGATGACGATGCGATAGAGCCCCCAGCCCACGCCATACATCGCCGCCGCGGCAAGCAGTACCGCCAGCGGCGCGGGCACGCCCCGGCCGACGAGCCAGATCACCGTATAGCCGCCCAGCATCACCAGCTCGCCCTGTGCCACGTTGATGAGGTTCATCACGCCCCAGACCAAGGCCATGCCATAGGCCGCCAGTGCGAAGATCGCGCCGGCCAGCAGCCCATCCACCACGAGCTGTGCATTCAGCTCCGGGCTTTGGAATAGCAGCGTCAGGTCGGTCATTGTCATCAGGCCGCCACGCAGCGGCTCACTACTTGCGGTCTGCCCAGGGCGGCGCCGGAAAGATGACCTTCGACGACGCCCACTTTCCCGGCGCGACCACCTTGAACTTACCGTCCTGCACCTGGTACAGCACCATCGACTTGGCGACGTTCTTGCCGCTCTGGTCGAATTTGAGCGGACCGTAGAACGTCATCAAGTCGGTCCTTGCCACTGCCTCGCGGACCTTCTCGGTATCAAACGAGCCGGCGCGCTCGAAGGCGTCGACGAAGGCCAGCACCGCGGCACTGGACTCGGCCGCCTGGTACGGCGCCTCGTAGCGGTACTCCTTCTCGAAGCGCTGCGCGTACTGGTTGGCCGTGCCGAACCAGCGGTCCTCGTAACTCAGCGTACGGTCCCATTGCGAGCCGCACACCGCATACTCTGATGCCTTGCCGAACTTCTCGATGATCTGCGCGGAATCGCAGTGGGTCAGCGCCAGCATCGGCACGTCAATGCGCATCTCGGACACCTGCCGCACCGCCAGCGTTGCACCCTTTTCATGGCCTGACACCACCAGGATGTCAGGCTTGAGCGCCTTCACCTTGGCCAGCGTGACCGCCATGTCGTTCAGTTCGGGCGGCAGCTTCTCGTCGATCACCACCTGCATGCCCAGGCGCCTGGCATCCTCGGCCACGCCATCGTGCACGTCCTGCGAGAAGTTGTCATTCTCGATGGCGATGGCTACCTTCAGGTTCTTCGGGGACTTGCCGGCGCGTTGTGCTTCTTCTGCCGCGAGGTTGATGGCTGCCCGCAGGTAGTAGTCAGAGGTATTGAGCACCGCGAACATATAGCGATAGCCCTGCGTGAACAGGTTTCGGTCCGCGCCGTTGCCCTCGACCATCGGAATCTTGTACTTCTCCGTGACCGGGGCGATGGCCTTGGTCAGTCCGGAACTGTAGGGCCCCAGCACGAACTTCACGCCGTCCTGGCTGATCAGTCGCTCGGCCAGTTGTGCACCCCGTGCCGAGGTCGATTCGTCGTCGTAATAAAGGACCTTCAACTGGTAGGCCTTGCCGCCGACCTTGACCCCGCCCATCTCGTTGATGCGCTTCACGGCAAGGTTGTAGCCGTCCTGCGTGTTCTTGCCGTTGGTGGAATACTTGCCCGTCAGCGAGACGGCTGCACCGAGGATGATGGTGTCGCCCTCCACCTTGGCGGTAGCAGGGACCGAGACAGCCAGCCCGAGGCCGGCGAGGCTGCACACGATGGTGCGGCGCAAACTGATAACGGACCTGGCACTGACCGGCAAACTTTGTGTGGACGCGCGCGACATACCACCTCCTCACGCACTCTCTCTTTCTCCAAGGTATGACTCATTTCTGAATAAGGAAGTGCCCAATGTACTGATTTCGGCACTTCATGAGGTGTTTCTGGATTCCCTATTTACGAAATGAGGCCTACGCTTGAGTTGATCAGGTAGATCGTTGCTCGACCGGGGTGGGAGCCGACCGCTTTCTCGCAAGGAGATGGCCATGGCGAAGACAATACATCCTGGCGGAGCCGACATGGCAGTCGCCACCGGTACGGATACGCGTGCCAACACCAGCAGACGCAGATTTATCCAGGCCACTGGCGCCGTCGGGCTTGCTGCCGGGCTCGGACCGTTCGTAATCTCGCGCCACGCCCACGCGGCCAGGCACACGCTGAAGATCCTGCAGTGGAACCACTTCGTGCCTGGCTACGACAAGTGGTTCGACGACACCTATGTGAAAGAGTGGGGTCAGAAGAACGATACCGAGGTGGTGGTGGACCACGTCGGCATTCCCGCGCTGGCCACACGCGCTGCGGCCGAAGTATCGGCGCAGAAGGGGCATGACCTGTTCATGTTCCTGTCGCCGCCGCCGGTGTATGAGGAACAGGTGATCGACCATCGCGAAATCTACGAGGAATGCCAGCGCAAGCATGGCAAGCCCGTGGAGCTTGCGATCAAGAGCACCTACAACCCGAAGACGAAGAAGTACTTCGCTTTCTCCGACAGCTTCGTGCCGGACCCGATCAACTACCGCAATGACCTCTGGGAGGAAGCCGGCATGAAGCCTCCCGACACCTGGCTGGATATCCTGGCCGCCGGGCGCAAGATCAAGGCCAGCCGCGGTATCCCTATTGGGGTCGGGCTGTCTGCGGAGCTCGACACCGCAATGGCGATGCGCACTATCCTGTATGCCTTCGGCGGCTCGGTCCAGGATGACCGGAACGCCGTAGTGTTGAACTCGAAGAACACCCTGGAAGCGGCAAAGTTCGTCAAGGCGCTGTACCAGGAGGCGATGACACCGGAAGTGCTGGCATGGGACCCGTCGTCCAACAACCGCGCGATGCTGGCCGGCAAGATCTCGCTGTGCCTGAACGCCATCTCCATCACCCGAGAGGCCGAGAACAAGAAGCTGCCGATCGGG
The DNA here is from genome assembly GCF_057315035.1 of Cupriavidus sp. Taxonomy (NCBI): domain Bacteria; kingdom Pseudomonadati; phylum Pseudomonadota; class Betaproteobacteria; order Burkholderiales; family Burkholderiaceae; genus Cupriavidus; species Cupriavidus sp. Next base: position 102,613 of record NZ_DBHKYV010000002.1, read on the forward strand.
CGCGACATCTGGCTCACGCAGGCCTTGCAGGGGCCGGCGCGGCGCATCGCACTGGAACACGTGATGGACTGCTATGTGATCTGGAAGTTCGCCGAGAACATTGCTGGCGCGAAGCGGTTTCTGGCCGACTATATCGACAACTTCCGGCAGGGCTTCCTGGGCAGCGAGTTCTACAACTTCCCGTGCTTCCTCAGCACCGTGCCCGACCTGCAGAAGTTGATCGCCGACGACCAGAAGGCTGCGCCGCAAAACAAATACAAGGTGCTGGGCACGCTGATGAACCAGGCGACCAATGTCGGCTACCCCGGCTACGCCAACGCGGCGATTGACGAGATCTTCAATACCTGGGTCCTCAACACCATGTTCGCCAAGGCGGCCACAGGCGACGAGACCCCGGAAAATGCCGTCCGCATTGCCGACGCCACCTGCAAGCGCATCTTCGCCAAGTGGCGCGAGAAGGGCATGGTGTAGCGCAACCGTGACTGTAAATGGCTTCCGTGGAAGTTCGCTCGCTCACCAAGCATTTCGATGGCGCCAATGCCGTGAATAACGTCGACCTAGGTGCCCGCGATGCCGAATTCCTGGTCTTGCTGGGACCATCCGGCTCCGGCAAGACCACGCTCCTGCGCCTGATCGCGGGGCTCGAGGCGCCGAGCAGCGGCGACGTTCTAGTGGATGGCCGGGTGATCACAGCGCTGCCGCCACGGCTGCGGAATATGGCGATGGTGTTCCAGAGCTACGCGCTGTACCCGCACCTGAACGTGTTCGATAACATCGCCTTCCCGCTGCGGGCCAGGCATCTGCAGCGCGAGGCCGTGGGAAGCAAGGTGGACTGGGCCGCGCAGTTGTTCGGCATCGGCCACCTGTTGCAGCGCAAGCCGCGCCAGCTGTCCGGTGGGGAGCGCCAGCGGGTGGCGCTGGCGCGTGCGGTCGTGCGCGAGCCGTTGGCGTTCCTGCTCGACGAACCTTTGTCGAATCTTGACGCCAAGCTGCGCACTTCGGCGCGCGACGAACTGCAGCGCTTCCAGCGCCGGCTGGCGATCACCACCATTTACGTCACGCACGACCAGATTGAGGCGCTGGGCCTGGGCGACCGCATCGCCATTCTCGACCACGGCACGGTCCACCAGATCGGCACGCCGCGAGATGTCTACGAGCATCCCGCCGATCTCTTTGTCGCCACCTTCATCGGCTCTCCACCAATGAACCTGGTTGAAGCCGACGGTGTCGTCACCGGCTTTAGGCCAGAGCATTTCCTGCCGCAGGAGGCCTATCCCGGAGAGGGGGCGCTGCGAAGCTTCGCGGTGGACGTGACGCGCATTGAGAACCTGGGTTCGGACCGCCTCGTATACGGCAGGCTGGAGCCGCCGATGCCGCAGGCCAGCGTGGTCTCGCGAATTCCCTGCACGGTGACGGCGCCGATCGAGGCCGGGGGCGGACACCGCTTCGCGGTGCGCGAGCGCGACCTGCGTCGCTTCGATGCCAGATCCGGGGCCAGCCTCGGAGGCTCGCCGTGAAGCGACTCCACGTCGCCACCGGGCAGCCCGCGCCTGTGCTGGCGCAGCATCCCGTGCCGCGCCTGACTGACGACGACCGCTGGCTCGGTCGCGCCATGCTCGCACCGGCGGTGGTCTACATCGTGCTACTGGTGGGCTTTCCGTTCCTGCTGTCGATCTACTACAGCCTGACGGATGTCACGGTGGGCAGCCACGCGCTGAACTTCGTCGGCCTGCGGAACTTCCGGCGCGTGATCGAGAGCGACACGTTTTGGCGCTCGCTGGGCAACGCGCTCGTGTTCACGCTGCTGTCGCAGGTGCTGGTGGTGGTGCTGGCCAAGATGCTGGCCATGGCCTTGTACAGCGACTTCCGCGGCAAATGGCTGGTGCGTCTGCTGATCCTGCTGCCGTGGGTGGCGCCGATCTCGCTCGGCACCATCGGCTGGCTGTGGATCTTCGATCCGGTCTACAGCATTATCAACTGGACCCTGCGCGCGGTGGGGATGCTCGGACCGCATGAATGGCCGGTGTGGCTCGGCCAGCCGGACCTGGCGATGGCATCGGTCATCGTGGTGGACGTGTGGCGGCTGCTGCCGCTGGCCACGGTGATTATCCTCGCCGGCCTGAGCGGCATCCCGCAGGACATCCACGATGCCGCCGAGATGGACGGCGCCGGCTTCTGGCGCCACCTGTTCCTCATCAATATTCCGCTGGTGATGCCCATCATGCTGGTGGCGCTGTTGTTCGGCATCGTGTTCACCTTCACCGACATGATCATCATCTACGTGCTGACCCGCGGCGGGCCGTACGACACCACGCAGGTACTTGCCAGCCTGGCCTTCTTCACCGGCATACCGGGCGGCGACCTGGCCGAGGGCGCGGCGATCTCGCTGTTCCTGTTCCCGGTGCTGGTGGCGGTCGTGATCGTGCTGCTGTCCGTGGCGCGCCGCACGGAGGTGACCTGAAATGCGTCCCGCTGCCATCACTTACCAGCGCTGGGCCGCGCGCGGCGTTCATTTCGGCATCGTCGCCGCATTCGTGGCGTTCTGCGCGTTTCCGTTCTACTGGATGCTGATCACCACCTTCAAGGATGTGCACGACCTGATCAACACCGCCAACAATCCCTTCCTGTTCAACCTGCCCCCAACGCTGGAGAATCTGCGGGTGCTCTTCGGCGAGACCCGCTATGTACGCTGGTTGCTCAATACGCTGGTGGTGTCGGTCGGCGTGGTGCTGATCACGCTGCTGCTGGCCGTGCCCGCGGGCTACAGCCTTGCGCGACTATCAGGACGCTGGGGTCGGCATTGGGCCATCGGCATCTTCCTGACCTACCTGATCCCGCCCACCATTCTGTTCATCCCATTCTCGCGCATCATCGGCGCGCTGGGCCTGCAGGATTCACTGTGGTCGCTTGTGCTGGTGTACCCCAGCTTCACGGTGCCGTTTTGCAGTTGGCTGATGATGGGGTTTTTCAAGGCGGTGCCGCGCGATATCGAGGAAGCCGCGATGATGGACGGGCTGAGCCGCTTCGGTGCCTTCCTGAAAGTGGTGGTGCCGCTGTCGTCGAGCGGGATCCTCACCGTAGTCATCTTCAGCGCCACGCTGGCAATGCAGGAATTTGTCTATGCGCTGACCTTCATCACCAGTTCGTCGCAGTACACGGTGAGCGTAGGTGTGCCGACCTTTCTGGTTCGGGGCGACGTGTATTTCTGGGGCTCGCTGATGGGCGCGTGCCTGATCGTCAGCGTGCCGGTGGCGGCGCTCTACAACAGCTTCCTTGATCGTTTCGTGGCGGGGTTTACCGTTGGTGCGATCAAGTGATCCAGCACTGGAGGAGCTTGCCGACCACCAGCGCCACCATCGACTGTACGTGACGATGACCTGCACGCATGCGTCATGCTGATCTGCAAGGAATTCATGAACGCGGCGATTGCTACCGCCACAAAGACTGGCCACACGACACGAACCAACTTTCGGGAAATGATCCACAGTACTCGGCCGCCAAATTTGCCGATTGGTGCACCTCATCGAGAGTAGGGCATCGACGGGCCGCCCCTGGCAAGCGCCTAGTCGCCCCCTAGAGATCCGCCGCGCCCGCGCCAACTAGTCGCCCTCTCAGCCGTTTCATTTCTTTGGAAGCGGCGGCCGCATTCACTTGAGCTACTGCCATTTGGCCTGCCAAGCCAGCATGTTCAATGAAAGTGTGAGGCGATAACCTAAATCACATACATATCGAGGTACTCATTGACGGCCATCGCCTCAAGCCTGGCCTGGTCGAGCGATACGGCAAGGATCGCCGCCTGCTGTTTGGGCGGGAAACGGCGCGCCAGGTTGGTCCGGAACTTCTCCACCAGCAACGGGATGCCTTCCGCGCGCCGGCGCTTGTGGCCAATCGGGTACTCGACCAGCATTTCGTCCAGTTCCGTGCCGTCGTCCAGTTCGATCGTCAGGGCATTGACGATCGATCGCTTGTCCGGATCATGGTAGTCGGCGGTAAATGACTTGTCTTCTTTGCAGACGATCCTTGCGCGCAGCGCATCGATACGCGGGTCGGCCGCTACCTTGTCCTCGTAGTCATCGGCGGTCAGGCGGCCGTACAGCAGCGGCACGGCCACCATGTACTGGATGCAGTGGTCCCGATCGGCGGGATTGTTGAGCGGGCCGGTCTTGTCGATGATGCGCAGGCAGGCCTCGTGCGTGCGGATCGTGACCCGTTTGATATCCGCGGCGGTCTTGCCGGCGTCGGCCAGCGTGCCATGCAGCGCCATTGCGGCTTCCACTGCGGTCTGCGCGTGGAACTCGGCCGGGAACGAGATCTTGAACAGCACGTTCTCCATCACGTACGAGCCATATGGGCGCTGGAATCTGAAATGCTCTCCCTTGAACAGTACGTCATAGAAGCCCCACGTCTTCGCCGTCAGCACCGATGGGTAGCCCATCTCGCCGGTGCGCGCGATCAACGCCAGCCGCACCGCGCGGCTGGTGGCATCGCCTGCGGCCCAGCTCTTGCGACTGCCGGCGTTGGGCGCGTGGCGATAGGTGCGCAGGCTCTGGCCGTCGACCCACGCCAACGACACGGCATTGATGATCTCGTCGCGCGTCAGCCCCAGCATCTGCGCGACCACGGCGGTGGAGGCCACCTTGACCAGCACCACGTGGTCGAGGCCGACCTTGTTGAAGGAGTTCTCTAGCGCGATACAGCCCTGGACTTCGTGCGCCTTGATCATGGCCGTGAGCACAGCCTTCATCGTCAGCGGCTTGCGGCCAGCGGCGATGTTGTTGCGCGAAATCCAGTCGGCGGTGGCCAGGATGCCGCCCAGATTGTCAGACGGATGCCCCCATTCGGCCGCCAGCCAGGTATCGTTGAAGTCCAGCCAGCGGATCATCGTGCCGATGTTGAAGGCAGCCTGGACCGGGTCTAGCTGGAACTGGGTGCCCGGCACGCGCGCGCCGTTCGGCACAATCGTGCCTGGCACGATGGGACCCAACAGCTTGGTGCACGCCGGGTAGGACAGGGCTTCGAGCCCGCAACCGAGGGTGTCGATCAGGCAGTTGCGGGCGGTGTCGTAGGTGAGGTCGCTCTTGATCTCGTAGCCGGTCACATAGTCGACGATGTCGACCAGTACCCGGTCCGGATCGGGGCGTTGCGCGGACGGCGTGTCGGTGGACATGGTCAGCCTCGCGGGAGGGGAAGTATCAAAACGCGTCGCTTGGCACGCGCACTCAGCCTTCCATCAGCACGCGTGCGCTTGGTTGGGATGCCGGCGTCGATCATTGTGGCACTCGAATGTGCCGGCGCCCGGATGCTTCCAGCTCGTCGACCACGTTACCGGTCGGGAAATCGCGCCGCTGACGCCTTCTTCCCCTGCGGCCGGGTCCATGAACTCGACCTAACTCGGCGGCCGGGAAGGTGACTGGAATTTTAGGAGATCGTCGCCCGAGAACCCGCATGGGTGCTAGGGGGGGCTATCCCGGTAAACTGCACGGGAATCAAAGGGACCCCAAAGATGCGCGAATTAGCTCGAGCCGTTTGTTGACCCAAGATCTGCCTCGGCGCTTGATGCAGCCATGCGCGACTGGTTGCGCACACTCAGTCGACGATATCCACCCCGACATAGTTGGCGGCATGCAACTTCAGCAGACCGACAAACGCCTGGGCCTGACGGGTTGGCATGTCGAAGCGCGAGCGGACCAGGCTGAGCGTCAGCGGTATATGTTCGCGAAGCGGTCGCACTATCGTGCCCGGCCAACCTGCACGGCCCACCGAGAATTCATCGACGATCGCGATGCCTGTGCCTGCCCGTACCAGCGCACAAGCCAGTTCTGCCCGTTCGATATCCGCCTTGGCCCGCCATTCCACGCCCGCCTGCTCGAAGGCCGCCGACAACAGCTGACCAAACGGGATATGGCGGGCATACAGGACCAGCGGATACGCCGCGGCCTGTGTGAGGGAGACTGCAGCGTGGGCGGTTAGCGGATGGCCCTCCGGCATGATGCAGACCATGCGGCCTTGGGCGAATGGCTCGACCACGAGGTTGGGATGCTCGATCGGCAGCACCGAGACCGCCAGTTCCGCCTTGCGGCCCAGCAGTTCGAGCGCCATATCGGCCAGCAACGTAGTGCGCATCGTCAGCCGGATTTGCGGATGCGCCTCCAGGAACGTGGCCACGACCGGCGGCAGGAAATTGAGGGCAAGGCTTGGGCTGGAGCACAGCTTGAGCGTGCCTTGCGGATTGGTAGCCAGATCCCGCGCAAACTCGTCGATCCGGGAGGCTTCCTCGAACAGCGACCCGACTTCCTCGTACAGCATCTGGGCTTCGGCGGTGGGATGCAGCTTGCCTTTCACCCGTTCGAACAGCTTCAGCCCAAGGCTCTGCTCGGTATAGGCGACCAACCTGCTGACGGCCGGCTGCGAGATGCAGAGCAGGCTGGCCGCACCGTTCATCGAACCCGTCAGCATCACGGCCCGAAACACTTCCATCTGCCGTAGCTTGAATCTCATCGCGCCCCCAACGCACCCTCATCGATAACCGAATGTTATATCCTGCAATCACCCGAGCATACGACAAAGCAGATAAAAACCCATAGCATCTTCCTCATGGAACGGGCTATCCCGGATACAAAAGAGACATACTCTGGAGGAGATGCATGCGTCGCAAAATTGGCTTTGTGGGCCTGGGGATGATGGGGTTGCCGATGTTGGAAAACCTGGCAACGGCCCCAGATCTCGACATTCAGGCATTCGATACCGCGGACGCGGCGTTTACCGCACTGGCCGGACTGCCCGCTTGGGGCGATACGTTGCACCGCGCGACGTCGCTGTCGCAACTGGCAGAGTGCAGTATCGTTGTCACGATGCTGCCCAACAGCCCCATCACCAATCAAGTCATTGCGGGCAATAGCGAGCAGCGCGGACTCGTGGACACTCTGTCGGCCGGCAGCACCATCATCGACATGGGGTCGTCGAATCCGGGCGACACGCGCAAGCTGGCTGACACGCTCGCGGCACGGCAGATTGCCCTGGTCGACGCCCCCGTGTCCGGCGCCGTCGCCAAGGCGCGCGCGGGCACGCTGGCGATCATGGCCGGGGGCGATCCCGCACACGTGGCGGTGGCACGCCCCCTGCTCGAGTACATGGGCGAGACCCTGATCGAAACCGGCGCGGTGGGCTCTGCGCATGCGATGAAGGCGCTCAACAACTATGTCTATGCAGCGGGGTTGCTGGCCGCTTCCGAGGCGATGCTGATTGCGCAACGCATGGACCTGAACGCCGACGTCTTCGCACGCGTTCTGAACGCATCGAGCGGACGCAACGTCGCCACCGAGACCAAGCTCACCCAGTTCATCATCCCGCGCACGTTCAACGCCGGCTTCGCGCTGCGCCTGCAGGCCAAGGACCTGGCCACCGCCGCCGGCTTGCAGGCGTTGGCCGATGTCGATGCGCCCCAGCTGACGCTCTGCGCATCGCTCTGGAGGCAGGCCACCGATACGCTTGACGCGCGTGCCGACAATACCGAGATCATTCGGTATCTGGAAAGCATGCAGGCGGGCACTGTCGCGTCCTGAGCCATATCGATCGCGCGCCCCCGAAGCGCACCATCCACCGGCATCGCGCCGGATAAAAAATACGATTCTGGAGACAACATGATCAACCTATACCGTGGCATGGCCGCGGCGGTGGCCTTCACGCTGAGCGCCGCCTCCCTGGCAGCGGGCTATCCTGACCGGCCCATCCGCATGGTCGTGCCATTCCCGGCTGGCAGCATTACCGACGTGGTGGCGCGTGCCCTGGCCGAACCGATGTCGCACGATCTGGGGCAACCCTTTGTCATAGACAACAAACCCGGTGCCAACGGCATCATCGGCACACAGCAGGCGGCCCAGAGCAAGCCCGACGGCTACACGATTGTAATCGTCGGCGTCACGACGGCGGCCAGCAACGTCAGCCTGTTCAAGAAACTGCCGTATGACCCGGTCAAGGATCTCCAGCCGCTGGGCGGCGTTGCGGAAACACCGTACCTGCTGGTCGGCGCGCCGGCCGCGCCGGGCAAGAACGTGGGCGATGTCTTTCAATACGCGCGCCAGAACCCGGGCAAGCTGACCTATGGCTACGGTTCGGGTAGCGCGCAGGTATTCGGCGCCAAGCTTGCGCATATGGGCAAGTCCGAAATCGTCCAGGTGCCATACAAGGGCGGTCCGCAGGCCCTGACCGACGTGATGGGCGGCATTGTCACGCTGACGTTTACCGACTTCGCCAATGGCTTGCAGCAGGCGCGTGCCGGCAAGGTGAAGATCTACGGCGTCAGCACGCGGGATCGCTTCGCGCTGGCCGCCGACATCCCGACGCTGAATGAATCCGGCGCGCCGGGCTTTGACCTGACAGTCTGGTTCGGTCTGATGGCACCGAGTGGCCTACCCGACGATGTCGCGCGCAAGCTCTCGGCTTCACTGGACAAGGCGCTTGCCAATGAAGACCTGATCCGTCGCTTTGCCCAGCAGGGGCTGACCCCGAAACGGCAGCCGGCCGCGCAGTTCGGCTCGTTCGTCAAGTCCGAAATCGGCAAATGGGCCACGATCGTCAAGGAAGTCGGCATTACGCCGGAATAAGCGCCATCGCCCTTGCAGCGCCCCCTGGTCTCTTACCCCATCCCCCCGGAGCAAACCTGTGTCCCTGATCGAAATCCGCAAACGCCATCTGATCGTTGAAACGACCTATCACGAAGGCGGCCCGCCGGTTGCGCATCCGCTGAAGCTGGCCGCGGCTGCCGCCGTCATCCGCAACCCATATGCCGGCCGATATGAACCGGACCTGATGCCGTTCATGGCGGAACTGCGCACCCTTGGCTCGCTGCTGGCCACGGAGTTGGTGGAAACGCTGGGCGGCAAGGACAAGATCGAGGTCTACAGCAAGGCCGCTATCGTCGGTATCAACGGCGAAATGGAGCACGGTGCAGTCTGGCATGAAGCGGGCGGCTGGGCCATGCGCACCGTGCTGGGCGAACCGAAGGCGATGGTGCCGGCGGTCAAGGCCGTGGCCTCGGCGGGTTACCGCATGATGGTGCCGGTGCATTACGTCCACGCGTCGTACGTGCGCAGCCACTTCAACAGCATCGAGATCGGCATCCAGGATTCACCGCGTCCGGATGAAATCCTGTTTGCACTGGTGATGGGCACCGGCGGCCGTGTGCATTCACGGCTGGGCGGACTGCTCAAGGAGAACGTGGTCGGCGCCGACGGACAGCGCTAGCGCGCCGAGGCCGCAGGCCGGTCGCCTCTCCGGCTGCGGTCCCCGGCGGCCCTTTCCGGCGGCCGGTTCCGCTTCGCCGGTATAATTCGGGCCGCATCTATTACCCGAATTCCTGTTGTCTGAAGTGATGTCTCGATTCTGCGCGCCTGTGCCACCCGCAGCGCGCAATGAACGCGTGAGCAGCGGCGTCACACCTCCCCCCCACCAGCCCGCGCCAAAAGATGGCGAACGTTCGGCTCAGGATTCGCTTCACAAGGATCCTTGCAATGCTGAAGGCAATGCTGGCCACCGTGCTGGTGGCCTGTGGTCTCACCACCACGCCCGTACAAGCCCAATCCGCTCACAACCCGTGGCCAGCCAAGCCCATCCGGCTGGTGATTCCGTTCCCGCCGGGCGGCGGCACCGATATCCTGGCCCGCCTGGTGGCCAACCAGGTGTCGCAGGACACCAAATGGACTTTTGTCCCCGACAACAAGCCGGGGGCTGGCGGCACGCTGGGCATCGCGGAAATCGTCCGCGCCGCGCCGACCGGGTACGACCTGGTCATGGGACAGAAAGACAACCTCGTGGTCGCCCCCTGGCTGTACAAGTCGGTGTCCTATGTGCCAGGTCGCGACCTCATTGCGATCAGCCACGTCGCCTACACGCCCATCGCCATCGTCACGTCAGCCAATTCGCGCTTCAAGACGCTGGCCGACGTGGTAGCCGCCGCGAAGGCGCATCCGGAATCCATCAAGTATGGGTCGCCCGGCAATGGGACGACCATCCATCTGGCCGCCGAGATCTTTAGCCAGGCCGCCGGCATCAAGTTGCTGCACGTTCCATACAAGGGATCCAATGCTGCGATGATGGACGCCATGGCAGGCAACGTCGACCTGATGGTGGCATCAGTCCCTTCCGCGCTGGCCCAGGTCAAGGCCGGCAAGCTGCGCGCGCTGGCCGTGACGTCGGCCACCCGCAGCACGTCGCTGCCCAACGTGCCGACGGTTGCGGAAAGCGGCTACAAGAGCGTGGACGTCAGTACCTGGTACGGCATCTTCGCGCCGGCCAAGACGCCGGCGGATGTTGTCGAACGCATTGGGACCGAGGTCAACAAGGTTCTCGCCCGGCCTGACGTCATCCGTGCCATCCACGAGCAAGGAGCCGAGCCCAAGCTCCTGACTTCCCAGCAATTCACCGATCTCGTGACATCGGAATACAAGGCGTGGAAGCCCATCGTGGAACGGTCGGGCGCCAAGCTCGAGTAGAAGCGTCCTGCTGGATCCGGAGGGCGGCCCACCCGCCTCCTTCGTGGACGAGCGTCTCAATTACCAAGTTGCTCTCGCGGGGTGCGCAACAGGTTTGCGCGCGACCCGTCATTTGAATGACTGATCATTGGAACTCACGAAGCACGGTTCCTTATCGGCGTCTGCCCTTCTGGACGTCTTTGAATGAAGTACCTTCTCGATACCAACGCGGTGATCGCGATGCTCAAGGGGCGAACCCAACATGCTTGCCCGTCTGCGACCGCATTTGCCGGCGGATTTTGGGATGCCGTCCATCGTTGCTCACGAGCTGTACTACGGGGCTTACAAGAGCTAGCGCGCGGCGGCGAACTTTGCGGGCATTGAAGCATTGCAGCTCGAGGTGGTCCCATTTGATACGGAGGACGCCTAGCACGCAGGCGAGATTCGTGCACAATTGGCGTACCGCTGGTACGCCGATCGGCCCCTATGCCACATTGATTGCCGGACAGGCGAGGGCGCGCAACCTCATTCTTTGTGACACACAACGTCCGCGAGTTTTCCCGTGTAACGCAGCTGCTAGTCGAAGACTGGCATGCTGCCGGTCCACCTGCGTACAGTCTTTGACGTCCTAAACCCCGGCGATTCCTTCTGTAAGCGCCTGAAGTCACAGGCGGGCAATATTCCGGGCAGCGTTTGTGTCGGGTCGTGTACCGCTGCGCAATGGCTGCACGTCCACTGCTTACAGTAGCTTGCACCCTCATTCCAACCTTCACAAAAAACTGCTCTTTAGAATTTAATCCAGCCGGCGACACATGCAATGCGTCCTCGCACCGAAGCGCCGCAGGAGCTCCCCTGATAGCACTACTTTTCGGGTCATAGAATTGACCGATGCGAGCGAAAATCCATGGCGTGCAAAGAATGTCGGATGGTCATCCGTGAGTAGGAACGCTGTGTTGCAACGGCGGGCACGAGCGCGCATTAGCAATGCCCCAACAAGGAGTGTTGCGATGCCTTGCAGCCGAAGTTCAGGAAGAACGTAAACGGTGCGGATAACAATAGCGTCATCAAAGCATTCGCCAAAAGCCCAGGCGACAATTTTTCCTTGCAGCCGGGCCACATGGTCAAGTCGCGTTGAATTTTCCGCAAACGTATCGGCCTGTATTCCGTACTTCGTACACAATTCCGTAATTAGGCCCATATCTTCTGCTTGTGCAGCTCGAAATGCTATCTCTTTTAACATCTCAGTTTCGATTTACAGGACGATTGCCCGCGCGCGGAGAAAAGGAAACTAAAATCAATGCTTTCTTCGAGGCATGTATTTGAAGGGTGTTCGACTCGGCTAAGCATAATGTAGGGCACACTTACATCCCACCTGTATCATGGTTAACACATATATCACTCGGCTGTCGGAGATGCACAAATCTCTCAAACCACTTAAGCGAGAAGCAGGAATTTGTTCGAATTAAGAATAATTTGCATTCGCAATATTATTTGCATTCCAATTGTTCGTGAAAAATGCCCGCGGTTCCGAGGAAGGGGTCCCCTTGATTGCCGTGCGATTTAGCGACCCACTGCGAAAACGGTCGATCACTCGGTGATACTTGAAGTAGAGCTCTAGCATGTCCACTCCTTCGGTTATAACAGCCGGAGACAATCCCCCGACACGGAAAGAGTGGAATAAAAATGATTACGTGGCGAAGAACAGCCAGCCGACGGGCGAATCCTGCGATGTTGCCGAGTTACGCCACATATTGAAGTTCGCTACATAAGAATGGTGTTGCGCGCAATGTAAAACTGAGCCACCTCGCGCAAGGTAAATCTGAACCACTTTTCCGTACAGTCAGCCTTTTCCGCGCGAGGGCCGACGATGCTTTTGAAGGAACAGTGGATGCAGATCCATGTGCTCAAGGCCCTGGGGTTGTCACTGCGCGAGATCGCGCGGCGCCTGGGTGTTTCTCGCAACACCGTAACTCGCTACCTGGCTGCCGATGAGGTTCCACGCTACAAGCAGCGTGACCCACGTCCGACCAAGTTGGATCCGTTTCAAGACTATATTCGGGAGCGCATGCAAGCGGCGGCGCCTGAGTGGATCGCCGCGCCGGCCTTATTGCGCGAGCTGCGGGCACGCGGCTACCAGGGGCAGTTGCGCAGCCTGCAAGCCTTTATGCAGGCGCATAAGCCCCTGCAAGCATCCGATCCGGTCATGCGGTTCGAGACCGCTCGGGGCCAACAGATGCAATGCGACTTCGTCGTCTTTCGCCGTGGTTCCGATCCACTTTACGCGTTCACCGCGACTCTTGGATTCAGCCGCTGGCGTTGGGCCAGATTCACCACTAACGAGCGAGCAGACACGCTGGTGACCTGTCACCACGCGTTGTTCGAGACGTTGGGTGGCGTGCCCCGGGAGATCCTGTACGACAACGCCAAGACCATCGTCGATGTGCGCGATGCCTATGCCGAAGGGCATCATCGCTGGCACCCTGGTCTTTTGGATCTCGCCAAGTGCTATGGCTTCATTCCCAGACTCTGCCGTCCATACCGCGCGCAAACCAAGGGCAAGGTTGAGCGCTTCCATCGGTATCTGCGCGGCAACTTCTACGTACCGTTGACCAGTTGGCTAAAGCAGTCGGGCCTGGTGCTTGATGTTGATACGGCCAACGCCGAGGTTGGCAAGTGGTTGCGCGACGTGGCGAACCAACGTGTGCATCCGGTTACCGGCTACGCGCCGGCGGAACTATTCATCCAGCAAGAGCGCGCGCATCTTCGGAAGCTGCCAGCATTCGCCCAGCCCTCCCAGCCCGCGAGGATTGCACCGGCGGTTCCTTCGCTGGATGCCACCCTGCAGCATCCGCTGTCGGTCTATCAGCAGCTTCTGACGGAGGTGCGGGCGTGAACTTGCAACAAGAGCGCATTGACGCCCACTGCCAAGCACTCAAGCTCGAAGGCCTGATGCAGGCTTACCGCATGATGGCTGGCGATGCCGCGACTAAAGACTGGAGCTTCATGGATTACTTGGAGCACGTACTGGCACACGAAAGGGATACCCGACAGGTTCGTTCACGCCAGACGCTGGTCCGCATGGCTGGGTTTCCAACAGTCAAGACGCTGGATGAATACGACTACAGCTTCGCTGTCGGAGCACCTCGTAAGTTAATCGAAGAGCTGGCGACGTTGCGGTTCATCGAGCGTTCCCAGAACGCTGTGCTGCTTGGCCCGTCCGGTGTTGGCAAGACCCACCTGGCCATCGCAATCGGATACGCCGCCACGCAAGCCGGCATCAAGACCAAATTCGTCACTGCAGCCGATCTGATGCTGCAACTGGAGGCCGCCCGCCGCCAGGAGCGCTATGACGCGGTCCTTAGGCACAACGTCCTTGGCCCACGTCTGCTGATCGTCGACGAGATCGGCTACTTACCGCTGTCTGGGGATCAAGCCAGTCACTTCTTCCAGATCGTCGCCAAACGGTACGAACGGGGCTCCATGATCCTCACCAGCAATCTTCCCTTCACCCAATGGGACCAGACCTTCGGCGGCAATACTACGCTAACAGCGGCGATGCTGGACCGGATCCTTCACCACGCGCATGTACTTCGATTGGTTGAGCCCCAGCGGATCTCAAGGCTCGCGTAGATGCGCTGGAGTCGAAGATTCGTAACGTCAACGACGGTCGGTTCGGCCAAGAGCCTTAACGCTGCACGGGTTGGGGCACTTAGCGTTCTGGCCGGTCCACCGCCCGGTTGGCGTCCATCGCCAGCTCTTCATCCTGAGCTATGGCGACGGCGTCCCGGAGGTTTGCGCGTAGCATCTCAATACCGCCGACATACCCACCAAGGGCTTCTGTGGCTCGTGCCTCGATCTCCGCGGCCGAAGTCAGGCCTTCCGACACCAGCGCCCGAATATCTTCCCGGTCGTTGTCGGCTAGGCGAGCGATCTTGCTGACGGCCAGATCAGTCGGTGAGAGGACTCGCACACGGATTTGCTTGAGACCAAGGTCCACCGGAATTGAGTCTTCCTGGTAGTCCTCGTGCATCAAAGCGAACGTGGGGTTGTAGTTGGTGTCTAGGTAGATCGCTTGCGTGATACCGTTCTCTAGCTTCACGTCCACCAGCAAATCCTGCGGGAGCATTACGCGACCGGCGAACTCGGCGTCTACATCCGTAGTCACTCGGCTGGCTGTGTACAGATGAACAGCCATTCCGCCCGCCAAGTACACAGTCAGCGGCTTTTGCAACGAAAGGCGAGCTTCGAGTTGCGCCATCAAATCCCGAAGGCCCTCGGCGAGAGCGGTGTGGGTGTAGAAGCCGTCGGACATATCAAGCGTGGCGCAGACGCATGGTCAACATGTCCCGAAGACGCGGAACACTCAGCACCCAACCGTTCCGGACAATGTCGCCACTCGCTACCAGGTCCGTAGGATGCTGGCTGAAATAGGATTCGCTGACGGCCAAGAGCCTATCCGCCTCTGACGGCATCCGCGGTCGAAGGACCATCGAGGCGAGCCGGAAAACGTTGGCTTCACGTTGATCGGTCGCACGCGTGAGCTCACCCCTTGCCGCTGCAGCGCAGCGGCTCAGTAAGGTTTGCTCAACATCTCTAGACGACATCGCATTGCTCCGATCAGAGGCGGTCCGGATTCCGCCATCGAGATCACTTTACCGGTTTATATTGGCAATCTCAAACCCGGCGGTACACAGCCCGTAAAGCGCCTTATAAGTAACAACTCCAATGGGTTCTGAAAGGTCACTCCGCTAATCTCAAATGTCAGTCCGAGCGTGCTTTTTGTGCGGGGTGGGACGTGTTTTGTGGGCTGGCCGTAAGGCGGTGGTGCAGGCCGGCGGCGCCTGAGGGTGGAGCAGGGTGCGGCCGTCGGGTCCCACCATCGCTTGCTCTAGATCGAGCCAATTGATCAGCTGTTGGCGCTTGACATTCGGCGCGGCCTGCACCGCGCGCGGCGGGCCGCCCGACAGCGTGCGCGACGGCCCCGCCTGCACCTGCGCCTGCGTACTGCCCGCCGTATTGCTGCCAGTAACCGCCGACGCTTGGAAGGTACTGCGGCGAACGCGGCCGTACTGGATCCCCTGGTCGTACAACGCCCAGAGTTGCTCAACGCGCCAGTCGTCGAGCGGGTAGCCGAATCCCGGGCGCACGCAATAGCCGGCCAGGTTCAGCCACAGGCGTTCATGGTTGGCCGTGCGCCGTCTGCGTCGCGCGCGCTCGCCGAACGCGCCGAACAGTTCGCGCAGCACCGCTCCCGCGCACCCAGCAACTGCTCCAGTTGCGCACGCAGCCGCTTGACTTCCCTTCTCGAGCGTTTTGGCCCATTAAATGTGATTTAAGCGACTTGCTTTCGATTTCTCGGACGCGGCTCTGGCGCCTGATGCGCTGCGACTGCCTTCGCTGGGACGGTAGGTAGCCAGGCAGGGTTCTTTCACCTTGCGTGGCTGGGTCTGTGCTGTATAGCCTGAAGTGCGGCAAGGGCATTGGAAGCGCGACTGATACCGTCGGGTCGTACCCCGCGCGCGACGGCACCAGTCCCGGACGCGCTGACGCCTCGCCGTGATGATACTGCCGCCACGCGCCCCAGTATCAAAACGACCCGGCGGGAGGCATCACGGCCAGACGGTCCGTCTTGGTCAGTCGGTGTCATGTCGAAAGTTTTCATCAGGCACTGCCATGGTGAGCATTATGTTCAGCGTCGTCGCACAGAGGCAGGGCAGTAACGACATGAATCGGGTTCTCGCATTGACGATGGTGTGCGGCCTGATGAGTGGCTGTGTCTCGACGGGGGTGGACGTCAGGCCGGAGCAATTGGAGGACTTTCTACCGGGTTTTTCCACCCAGGAGGACGTGATCGGGCAGATTGGTGTGCCGACCTCCCAGGCGACGCTAAGCAATGGATCAACAATCCTGATCTATTCGTTTGCAACCTCCCAAACGCATCCCGAGAGCTTCATCCCAATCGTTGGCCCCTTGTTTGCGGGGGGCAAGATCCGATCTTCGACGGCGCTGTTCGAGTTCGATTCGAACGGTGTTCTCAGGAGCGTGCGCAGGGCAACTTCCAGCGGG
Organism: Cupriavidus sp.; assembly: GCF_057315035.1. Taxonomy (NCBI): domain Bacteria; kingdom Pseudomonadati; phylum Pseudomonadota; class Betaproteobacteria; order Burkholderiales; family Burkholderiaceae; genus Cupriavidus; species Cupriavidus sp. The sequence goes on from NZ_DBHKYV010000002.1 coordinate 119,148, forward strand.
GCATCGGGCTTGAGCGTATTGCCGCCTTGATGACGGGCAGCGCAAGAACGGCGCGGATCACCGCGCCGTTCCGTTACTGCGTTCCTGTACCGCGGCTACTCTCGCGACAACTGCAAAACGTTGGCACCGATCAGCGGATCGATCGCGCGCTCCAGCTGCTGCCCGTGCAAGGCGATGGTCACTTCGAGCGACCCCGTGCCGACCTCCATCGCCAGGATGTGGCCGCCGTAGGTGTCAAACTTGACATCGCCGGCCACGCCGTGAATATGGATCGACGGCTTGCCTTCCTTCCAGGCCACGCTGCCCACCACGCTGGCCATTTCCACGTCGCGATACATCTTGGGGTTGAACTGCTGCTTGCCGGCGTCCCAGAAACCGAAGGTCACGTTGGCGAAGCCGATGGCCGACAGGCTTGCGCTTGGAATCTTCTCGCACTCGGCAAAGGCGGCCAGGCGGTCCAGCACGTTGTCGCCCATGCGCAGCACCAGCAGGTAGCCGGTGGGCGTCTTGATATAGCGCCGCACGTTCGGGTAGTTCTTGTTTTCGGGTTCCACGCGCAGCATGCCGTTGCAGCCGGACGGCGCAGCGGACTGGGCCTGGGCGGGTTGCACGACGGCCAGGGCGGTGGTGGCGGCCATGGCCAGCATGGCGGATGCCAGCCATGAGCGGGCAGGGGTGGTGTGCATGTCTATCTCCTCGTTGTAATGGGTTGGGTCTTGTGAAGGGTGGGGGCTCAGTGCAGCCAGGCGGCCGGCACCAGGATCAATTGCGGGAACAGCACGAACAGGAACATCAGCGCGGTCAGGCTGAGCAGGAAGGGCCAGACCCCGCCGATCACACTGTCAAGGCTGCAGTGCGAGGTGCCGGCCACCACGTTCAAGACGGTGCCGACCGGCGGCGTCAGCAGGCCGATGGCGTTGTTGAGCACGAACATCACGCCGAAGTAGACCGGGTCGATGCCCGCCTTGGTGATGACCGGCATCAGGATCGGCGTCATGATCAGCACCGTAGGCATCAGATCCAGCGCCGTGCCCACCACGATCACCAGCAGCATGATGATGAACATCAGCAGGATCTTGTTGCCGATGAACGGCTCCAGCAACGCGGTTACCTGCGCGGGAATGTTGGCGATGGTGATCAGCCATGCCGACACCAGCGCGCAGGCCACCAGGAACAGTACCGTGCTCGATGTCTTGGCGGCCGTGACGATCAGGTCGGGCACCTTGCGCATCGACAGTTCGCCGTAGACCAGGCGGCCCACCACCATCGCATACACCACGGCCACCACGGCGGCCTCGGTCGGCGTGAACGCGCCGATCTTCATGCCGCCGATGATGACCACCGGCAGCACCAGCGCCCAGATGCCCTCGCGCAGCGCGCGCAGCAGCTTGCGTGCCGAGAACGGCTCCACGGGGGCCAGGTCTTCCTTGCGGGCGCAGACGTACCACGTGGCGGCCAGTGTCAGCGCCATCATCGCGCCTGGTGCGATGCCGGCCAGGAACAGCTTGGTGATCGAGATCTGCGCCACCACGCCGAAAACGACGATGGCAATGGATGGCGGAATCACGGGCGCGATGATGCCGCCGGCCGCGATCAGCCCCGCCGCGCGCGGCACGTTGTAGCCGGCGTTGCGCATCATCGGGATCAGCAGCGCAGCGACGGCGGCGGTATCGGCCACCGCCGACCCCGAGATGCTGGCCACGACCGTGGCCGCGATGATCGCCACGTAGCCCAGGCCACCACGCACATGGCCCACGGCGGCGTCGGCCACCCGGACGATGCGCCGCGACAGGCCGCCCGCGTTCATCAGCTCGCCGGCCAGCATGAAGAACGGCACCGCCATCAGCGGGTAGTTGTTGACGCCCTCGAGCATCGTCTGGGCCAGGATCTGCGTATCGAAGTTGCCCAGGTGCAGCATCAACGCCACGCCCGAGGCCAGCAGGGCAAAGGCAATGGGCATGCCGAGGCCCATGGCGCCCAGCAGGGAGCCGACAAATACAAAAATGGTCATGATTTCCTACTCCGTCCTGATAATGCTTGCCGTCATTCGCCGCTGGTGCCCGACTGCGGCACTAATTCACCCAGTGCCATGCGGCCACTGACCAGCCGCCAGAGCGACCACGCCAGCATGGCCGCCATGCCCGCGCCGCAGAGCAGCAGGCACGCGTAGACCAGGCCGAGCGGCACGCCGGTAACAGGCGCGCGGTCGTCCATGCCGATCTCCACGATCTGCCACGCGCCATGGGTCAGCAGCAGGCAGCAGCCCAGCGCGCCGGCATCGGCCAGCAGGCGGCATATGCGCTGGGCGCCGGGCCCGAGGCGTGCGACGACGGTGTTCATGCCCAGGTGTGCGCGGTCGTGCATGACCAGCAGCGCGCCCAGCAGCGTGAGCCACATGAACAGGAAGCGTGAAGCTTCCTCGGAAAACGCGATGCCGGTGTTGAACACATAGCGCAGCACCACGTTGCCGAAGACGAGCCCGATCATGGCGATCATCAGGACGACCATCGCACCATGGGCGATTCGAAGGGTGAGGCGGGTCATGCTTGTACTCCTGTTGAAGCTGCCGATGGCTGGCCGGCACCTGCATGCGGCGCCGTGCCATCGAGCGTGATGCAATAGAACGCCAGGGCGTTGTCGCGCCAGATGCCGCGTGCCTGGCCGGCGTCGAGGCCAGCCATGGCGTCGGTCATGGTGTCGACGATCTCGGCCGCACTGGCGCGCAGCCCCGATACGGGCAGGTTGCTGGCGAACATGCAGCGCCCGGCGCCGAAGGTATCGATGGCGTGCTGGATCACGTCCACGTTGCTGGCGCGCTGCCACGGCGCGCCGGGCAGGCCGAACTCCGATAGCTTCACGTGGACGTCGGGCAGGCTGGCCAGCGCGCGCATGCCGCGCAGCCATCGCGCCAGGCCGGTCTCCGAGCGGTCCCACGGCAGTCCGGCGTGTTCCACCGCCACCCGCAGGCCCGGCACGGTGGCGATCAGCTCGGCGGCTTCCTCCAGGTGCCAGAACGGCACGCGCAGGTCCCACGCCAGTCCATGCGCGGCCAGCGCTTCGAGTCCGGCCCGCCAGCGCGGATCCTGCAGCGTGCCAGGCTGGTGCCGCACGTCGTGCGTGGCATCGTTGGCGGTGCGCGGCTTGCAGCGCACGCCGCGCACCAGCGGATAGCGCAGTTGCGCCCACAGGTGGGCCGCGTGGTTGGCGTCTAGCAGGTCGACGTGGGCCACCACGGCGTTCGGAAAACCGTGCCGGGCATGGTGGTCGTGGAGCCAGGCCGTCTCCGCCAGGGACTCCTCGCGGTCGCGTTCGGCTTCCACATGGACCGTGCCGTCCACGCGGATGCCGGGCCATTGCGCCAGGTAGGTGTCCGCGCCGAAGTCACGCTGCAGGACCGGGTAGTCGCCGAGAAAGAAGGCCTGCGGGTCGTAGCGGTCCTGCAACCACGGATAGCGGCCGGCGCCAAGGTGCCACAGATGGTGATGGGCATCGACGATGGCGTCGGGGCGGTGGGTCATGGCGACGTGCCCTTGGGAGTCGGCGGCGTTCATCAGCGCTGCGTCTCGATGGCCCGCAGGATGGCACCGCCCGCGTCGCCGTTCTTCTGCACGAAGAGCTGGCGGGTTTCCTCGCGCACGATCTTGCGGATGCTGTCGTTGTCGGGGTGCTCGTTGACCTGCACGCCCTTGGCGCGCAACTGGGCGATGGCCGCGCGCTCGTTGTCCGCATTGAGCTTGCGCTGGTAGGTGGCGGCCGCGGCGGCTTCCTCCAGCAGCACCTTCTGGTACTCGGGCTTGAGCGATTCGAACTTGGCCTTGTTCATCAGCACCACCAGCGCGGTGTAGGCATGGCGCGTCAGCGACACGTACTTCTGCACCTCGTAGAGCTTGGCCGACACCATCAGCGTGGGCGGATTCTCCTGGCCGTCGACGGCCCCCGACTCCAGCGCGCCGAACACTTCGGCGAACGGCATCGGCTGCGGGCTGGCGCCCAGCAGCTGGAATGCCTTGATATGCGACGGATTCGGCGTGGTGCGGATCTTCAGGCCACGGACGTCCTCGGCGCGCTGGATAGGCCGCTTGTTGTTGCCCAGGCTGCGGAAGCCGATCTCCCAGAACGCAAGGCCCTTGATGCGATGCGCGCCAAGTTCGTCCAGCAGGGAACGGCCGACGGCACCGTCCAGTACCCGGTAGGCACCTGGGCCGTCCTCGAACTGGTAGGGCAGGTCCAGCACGTTGAGGCGGGGTGCCAGGCCGGTGACGAACGGGTTGCCGGTGGCACCGATGTCGATGGTGCCGCTGCGCACACCGGTCACCAGCGAGGTGTCGTTGCCCAGCTGGCTGTTGGCAAAGACCTGGATCTCGACGGCGCCGTTGGTACGCGCCTTGACCTTCTCGCTGAACGACAGCGCGGCAAGATGCTGGGAATCGGTCTCGGGCACCGTATGCGCAAAGCGCAGCTTGACGGTCTGGGCGCCCGCCGCGCTGGCGATGGACAAAAGCGCGGCCAGCACGATATGCGAGATAGCGTGTTTCATGGTGGTTGTCTCCTGGGTGATGAAAGGCGCCGCCACCTCCGTGAGATGTCTGGATGGCGGTCGCCGGCGGGGCCATGCGGCCCCTTTGCCAGCGTTGTCAGGGCGGCGGATGCAGCAGACCGCGCCGGGCAAGGTTGTGCATGAGGGCGCCGAGACCGACGGTCCACGGCGGTAGGGTGGTGCAGTCCTGCACCCAGTTCACGAGGCCGCCCAGTTGCGCCGCGCGGATGGCCACGCGGTCGTGCTGGTGATGCGTGAAGCCGGCGCCCGGCTCGTCGCGGTCCTCGATCGGTGCGAACAGCGTGCCGCAGAACAGCATCATGCCGTCGGGGTACTGGTGGTGCGCGCCCATGGCGTGGGTGACCAGTTCCTGCGGAGCACGGCTGATCTGGCGCATCGTGCTGTGGCCGTTCAGCACGAAGCCGTCCTCGCCTTCCACGGTCAGGGCGATGTCCGTGGCAGCGATCTCGTCGATGCCAAAGTGCGTGTCGCAGAGCCGTATCCACGGCCCCACGCTGCACGACGCGTTGTTGTCCTTGGCCTTGCCAAGCAGCAAGGCACTGCGCCCCTCGAAATCGCGCAGGTTGACGTCATTGCCCAGCGCTGCGCCGACGATCCTGCCGTCCGGCGATACGGCCAGCACGACCTCGGGCTCGGGGTTGTTCCAGGTGGAGCGTGGATGGATGCCCACCCCCACGCCGGTACCCACCGACGCCAGCGGCGCCGCCTTGGTGAAGATCTCGGCATCGGGCCCGAGGCCAACTTCCAGGTACTGCGACCACAGCCCCTGGGCCAGCAGAACCTGCTTGATGCGCGCCGCCTCGGGCGAGCCGGGGCGCACGTCGGACAAGCTGTCGCCAAGAATGCCGGCCAGCGACGCCCGTACGGCGGCCGCACCCGCCGCGTCGCCACGGGTACGTTCCTCGATCACGCGTTCGAGCATGCTCGCCGCAAACGTGACGCCGGCCGCCTTGACCACCTGCAGGTCGTTCGGCGCCAGCAGGTGCCGGTGCGCGGGGTGGGGCCCGTGCGCGCAGGTATCGTCGAGCCAGCCCTGCAGCGCGCCAAGCGATGGCCCATCGGCCGCCGCCACCCGCGCGGCGCAATCGGGCAGCGCTAGCAGGGCGGCCATGGTGGGGGCGACGGCGCTGATGTCGACCAGCTCGCCCCGGCGGACCGTGACCAGCGTCGGGCCGCCCAGGCGGCCGGGTACCCACGCACGGCCAACCAGTAGCGCGCGGTCGGCATCGACTGGCAGCGATTCTTCGACGGTGATGCGTCGGGGGATGGTGGTAGCAATGGTCATACGGTCATACCTTTACGTTTGCTTCCTTGACGATGCGCGCCCACTTGATGCATTCGGCGTTGATGAACTCGCCAAAGTGGGCCGCACTGCCACCACCGTCCTCGGCGCCGAAGCCGGCCAGCCGCTGGGCGACGTCGGGCATCGCCATTACGCGGTTCATGTCGGCGTTCATCCTGGCCACCAGCGCGGCGGGCATCCGGGCCGGAGCCACCAGCCCGTACCACGTGCCCGCGTCAAAGCCCGGGAAGCCGGATTCGGCCAGGGTCGGCACGTCGGGGAAACTGGTCGCGCGATGCAGGCGCGTCTGGGCGATGGCCACGGCCTTGCCGCCACGGATCTGCGGCGTGGCCGACGTCATGGTCTCGAAGCTGAAGTCGATCTGGCCGCCGACCAGATCGGTCAGCATTGGCGCCGAGCCGCGATAGGGCACGTGCAGCGCGTCCACGCCGGCACGCAGCTTGAACATTTCCAGCGCCAGGTGCTGCGCGGCGCCGGTGCCGGACGATCCGAACGTGATCTTGCCGGGCTGGCTGCGGCACAGCGCCACCACGTCCTGCACCGTGCGGGCCGGTCCGCCGGCGCGGCAGATCAGCAGGTTGGGCGTGACGCCGACCAGCATCAGCGGCGTGAAATCCTTCTCCACCGAGTAGCCGATCTTCGGATAGAGGCTCGGCGCAATCGCATGGTTGCTGATGTTGGTCATCAGCAGCGTGGCGCCGTCGGCGGGCTGGCGCGCGGTGTACTCGGCCGCCACCACGCCGGCCGCGCCGGGGCGGTTCTCGACGATCACGGAGGTGCGCCATGACGCGGACAGCTTCTCGGCCAGCACGCGCGCCATCACGTCGGTTCCGCCACCGGGCGGAAAGCCGACGATGATGCGGATCGGTCCCGACGGAAGCGTCTGGGCCTGGACCCACGGCGCGGCCAGCGAGGTGGCCAACAGCGCGGCGCCCGCGCCGATAAAGGTACGACGTTGCATGGCGGTCTCCTGTTATCTTTTTTGATGGGGTGAGGTGCAGCGACGCGGGCGTCAGAGCGATGCCGTCAGCATCTCCATGTAGTCGCTTTCGCTGGCAATGCGCGGATTGGTCTTGTGGCAGTGGTCGGCCAGCGCATAGGCAATCACGCGCGGGAACAGTGCCGGATCTACCCCCATCTGGGCCAGCCCGGTGGGCAGGCCGAGGCGCCGGTTCTTCTCGACGATGGCCGCGTCGACATCATCGGCACTGCCCAGGCCCATCGCCTGGGCCATCCGCGCCAGGCGGTCTTCGTCGCGTACCGAGGGGGCCTGTGCGTTGAAGCGGATCACGGCGGGCAGCAGCACGGCATTGAGCGTGCCGTGATGCAGCGTCGGCATCAGGCCGCCCAGTGCATGGCTCAGGCTGTGCACGCAGCCCAGTCCTTTCTGGAAGGCCAGTGCGCCCTGCATGGAGGCGCTCATCATCGCCAGCCGCGCGTCGTGGTTCTGTGGCTCGCGCTGCGCCAGCTCGATGTGCTGCCAGCCGCGCCGCAGGCCGTCGAGCGCAATGCCGTCCGCCGGCGGATTGAACGCCGGAGCCATGAAGGTCTCCATGCAATGCGCGATGGCATCCATGCCCGTGGCGGCGGTCAGGCCGGGCGGCAGGCCCAGCGTCAGCTCGGGGTCGCAGATCGCCACGCGCGGCACGATGTGCGGGGACAGCACGCCAACCTTGCGGCCGTCGTCGAGGATCAGCACGGCCCCCCGGCCCACTTCGCTGCCGGTGCCAGCCGTGGTGGGGATGGCGATGACCGGCGCCGTGGCGGCCGTGATGCGGGCCACGCCGCCTTCCACGGCCGCGAACTGCCGCAGCGGGCCTTCGTGCGTGGCGCAGACGGCCACGCCCTTGGCCAGGTCGATCGGCGAGCCACCGCCGATGGCGATGATGCCGTCGCAGCGGTAGTCGCGATACAGCGCCACGGCCTCGCGCATGGCCCGCTCGGTTGGGTTCGATGGCGTGCCGTCGTAGATCACGGCCTCCATGCCCGGGGCCAGCTGTTCCAGCACGCGCTGCGCGATCCCGGCAGCCTTCACGCCTGCATCGGTGACCACCAGGGGCCGTGTGATGCCGATGCGCTCGCATTCCTGCGGCAGCAGCTTGACTGCGCCAAAGTCGATCTGGATCTGGGTGATGTACTGAATCAGCGGCATGGCGTCTCCTGATGGTTGCCCGCGACCGTGCTGCGGTGCGGCAATCCGGGTTGTCGAATTGGGGCTGGAATGGTGACGAAGTCTAGGAACAAGGCCGGGTGCGGACAACGTGGATTTACTTGAAGCGCCTCCAAGAAAAACTCACAACGCCATGGGCCTAGTTTTTCTTGAAGGCCGGTCGAGTTTTTCTCGTTTTGCCGCGCGCGGCGGCGCCCCTAGACTGCAAGCCAGCACGCCGGCTACGGCCTGCCGCACACCCTCACACCAACGAGAAACCATGAGACAGCCGATCCTGATCGAACGCGATGGCCAGATCGCCACCGTCACGCTGAACAACCCCGAGAAGCTCAACGCGCTGGACCTGTCGATGTGGCAGGGCCTGACCGATGCCATGACCACGCTGTCGGCGGACGACACCGTGCGCTGCGTCGTCCTGCGCGGCGCCGGAGACAAGGCGTTCGCCGCCGGTGCCGATATCGAGGAATTCCGCACGCGGCGCTTTACCGCGGCGCAGGCGCGTGACTACGGCCAGATCACCCACGCCACCATGCGTGCCATCGCCGACTGCCGGCATCCCACGCTGGCGCTGATCCAGGGTGCATGCGTAGGCGGCGGCCTGGAGATCGCGTCGATGTGCGACATGCGCATCTGTGGCCAGTCAAGCCGCTTCGGCGTGCCGGTCAACCGGCTGGGGCTGGTCATGTCGTATGGCGAGCTGGGCGGCCTGATGGCGCTGGCCGGCCCGGCCGCGGCCTTGGAGATCGTGCTGGAAGGGCGCGTGTTCGGTGCCGCCGAGGCGCGCGAGATGCGCCTGGTCAACCGGGTGGTGGCCGACGCCGACGTACCCGAGGAAGCCTACGCCACGGCCCGGCGCATCGCCCAGGGCGCACCGCTGGTGGCGCGCTGGCACAAGCAGTTTGCGCGCCGGCTGCAGGAGTCGGCACCGCTGCGCGCCGACGAGGAGGACGAAGCCTACGCGTGCTTCGATACCGAGGATTTCCGCATCGGCTTCGACGCGTTCGTGTCGAAGTCGCGCCCGCAGTTCGTGGGGCGCTAGACGCCGCCCGCGACGCCGTTCCGTCTTACATCCATCCGCAAGGTGCATTTCATGAATTTGCCGCTATCGAACATCAAGGTCCTGGACGTCAGCCAGATCATGGCCGGTCCGTTTTGCTGCATGCTGCTGGGCGACATGGGCGCCGACGTCATCAAGGTAGAAACGCCGGGCGTGGGCGACCAGACCCGCAAGGCCATGGGCTTCCGGCTCAAGGGCGATGACAGCGGCGGCTTTCTGGCGCTGAACCGCAACAAGCGCAGCGTCGAGATCGACCTCAAGAATCCCGCCGGCCTGGAGGCGTTCTACGAACTGGTGCGCGGCGCCGACGTGCTGGTCGAGAACAACCGGCCGGGCGTGGCGGCACGGCTCAAGATCGACCATGCCACGCTGAGCGCGATCAATCCGCGCCTGGTCTACGCCAGCATCTCGGGCTTCGGACAGACCGGTCCATGGTCGGCCCGTCCCGGACTCGACCTGATCGCGCAGGCGATGTCGGGCGTGATGAGCGTGATGGGCCATCCCGACGCGCCGCCGGTGAAGTCTAGCGTGCCAATCGCCGATCTTGGGGCCGGCCTGTTCACGGCCTACGGCATCCTCAGCGCGCTGATGGGCCGCGCGCAGACCGGACAGGGGCAGTACGTGGATGCGTCGCTGTTCGAGACCGCACTGGGGCTTTCGGTCTGGGAGTCGGCCGAATACTGGGGCACCGGCGCCGTGCCGGTGCCGATCGGCAGCGCCAATCGCATGAGCGCGCCGTACCAGGCCGTGCGTGCCGCCGACCGCCATTTCGTGATCGGGGCCGCGAATCCCAAGCTGTGGAAGGCGCTGTGCGAGGTGATCGGGCGTCCAGAGCTGGTGGACGACCCGCGCTTTGTCGATAACGCGGCCCGGATCCGGCACCGTGACGTCCTGATCAGCGAAATCGAGGCGGAGTTCGCGCGCCGGCCAGCCGACGAGTGGGTGGATGCGCTGCTGGCGGCAGGCGTGCCGGCCGCGCCGATTGCCACCTACGACGAGGCGCTGGTGAGCGAGCAGGCCGTGGCGCGTAACATGGTGCTCGACATCGACCACCCGGTGGAAGGCGCAACCAAGGCACTGGGCTTTCCCGTGAAGCTCTGGGGCACGCCGCAGCAGGTGCGCTATCCGGCGCCACTGCTGGGGCAGCATACCGACGAGGTGCTAGCCGAATTCGGTGTCGACGCCGCCGCCGTGGCACGACTGCGCTCACAGGGCGCCTTCGGCGCGCAGGACGCGGTGCAGCCACCGGTACGCAAGACAGCTTGACCACTGAGCGGGCCAGAGACCCGCCAGGAAGACCATGACAATCAGGAGACAGGGATGACCCCCGTACACACTTCACGCCGGCACCTCGTGCTCGGCGCCCTGGCGCTGGCCGCGCTGGGCTGCAACCTGCCCGCGTTCGCGGAAACCTATCCAAGCCGCCGCATCGAACTGATCGTGCCCTGGCAGGCCGGCGGCGGTGCCGATGTGGTGGCCCGCGCGCTGTCGGCTGCGGCGGCCAAGCATTTGCCGCAACCGCTGGTCGTCATCAACAAGCCCGGCGCAACGGGCGCAGTGGGCCTGGGTGAAGTGGTCAACGCCAAGCCGGACGGCTACAAGCTCGTGCTGTCGTCCAGCGAGCTGACGTTCCTGAACGCGCTGGGACTGGCCAAGTTTACCTATCAAGACCTGGTGCCCATCGCCCGCCTGAACGCCGATCCGGCTGCCGTGGTGGTGCGCGCCGATGCGCCGTGGGCCACGCTGGAGCAATTCCTGGCCGATGCGCGCAAGCCGGGCGCCAATATCCGGGTTGGCACGGCCGGGCAGGGCTCGGCGTGGCACATGGCGTCGGCGGCGCTGGCCGAAAAGACCGGTGCCCGCTTCAATGACATTCCGTATGCCGGCGGCGCACCGGCCACGCTGGCGCTGCTGGGCGGCCATATCGACGCGGTCACCGTGAGCACGGCCGAGGTGGCTACCCATGTGGAGGCTGGCAAGCTCAAGGTGCTGGCGGTGATGGCGGATCGCCGCGTGGCCGGCTTCGAGAACGTACCGACGCTGAAGGAGCGCCATATCGACCTGTCGATGGGCATCTGGCGCGGCATCTCGGCACCCAAGGGCACGCCGCCCGAAGTGATTGCCGTGCTGAAGACGGCCATCGCGAAATCGGTCCAGGAGCCCATCATGCGCCAGACGCTGGAGAAGCTCCATTTCAGCACCGACACCTATGCCGACGACGCGACGCTGCAGGCCGAGATGGCACGGGAAGCGGTGCAATTCCGGCCGCTGGCGCAACGCATCGCCGCGCAGCAGAACGCACGATGAGCGCCGCCGCCGAAAGCGCCACGCCGTTCATCGACGCCCACCAGCACTTCTGGGATCTGTCGCGCCATCCGTACCCCTGGCTACAGGGCGAGACAGTGCCCAACTTCCGGTATGGCGACTATAGCGCGCTGCGGCGCAATTACCTGCCGACCGACTATGCGCGCGATACGGCGGGGTGCGCCCCCGTGAAGACCGTGCATATCGAGGCCGAATGGGCGCGCGAGAATCCGGTGGACGAGACCGCGTGGGTTGACGCACTGGCCGAGGCCCATGGCCGCCCCACGGTCATCGTCGGGCACGCGCAACTCGACCGTGGCGACGTGGAAGCCGTGCTGGCAGGCCATGCGGCCTACGCCAGGATGCGCGGCATCCGCAACAAGCCGGCCACGGCGCGTCGCGAGGATGCGCGCCGTGGCCAACCGGGGTCGATGGACGACGAGCAGTGGCGACGCGGCTACGCGCTGCTGGGCCGCCACGGCATGTCGTTCGACCTGCAGGCGCCCTGGTGGCACCTGGACCAGGCGGCCGATCTGGCGCGCGATTTTCCGCAGACCCGGCTCGTGCTGAACCACACCGGGCTGCCGTCGGACCGCAGTGAGACCGGGCTGGACGGCTGGCGCCACGCCATGGAACGGTTGGCACGCGAGCCCAACGTCGCGGTGAAGGTTTCGGGGCTGGGCCTGCCCGGGCGGCCCTGGGCCGAGGTCGACAACGTGCCGGTGATCCGCGACGCCATTGCCATCTTTGGCGCGGATCGCTGCATGTTCGCCAGCAACTATCCGGTGGACAGCCTCGTGGCGCCGTACGCCACCATCCTGGCGGGCTTCATGGCCGCCATTTCGATCTATCCCCAGGCGCAGCAGCGCGCGCTGTTGCACGACAACGCCGCACGCATCTACCGGCTGCCCGACTGAACGGACAAACATTCATGGAAAACGAGATCAAGGTGGGTGCACGGTGCATCCGCAAGCTGGAAGTCGACCGTGCGCGCACGATCGACTTCCTGGGCGAGGACCTGCGTATCTATGCGACACCGGAACTGGTGCGCGACATCGAGCAGACCTGCCTAGACTTCCTGCAGGATCACGTGACGGCGGGGCAGAGCTCGGTGGGCACCGAGGTATCGGTCGCCCATGCGGGCGCGACGCCGCTGGGCGGGGAGGTGCGCATCGAGGTGGAAGTCGCGGCGGTGGACGGCCGCAGCGTGACCTTCAACGTGGCCGCCCATGACGCCGTGGAGACCGTGTGCACCGGCAACCATCGGCGCTTTGTGGTGGACGTGGAACGGCTCAAGTTCCGCGTGCGCAAGAAGGCCGAGGCCGCAGCTACGGCCGCTACAGCCGCACCGGCAGCTCGCTGACCGGCGCCGCCGGTGGCCGCAGCGCCGCGGTTTCGCCGCAGATCCAGTCGGCGAAGCTGCGGATGCGCGGATCGTCGAGACGTTCGCGCGGAAAGACGATGAAGTACGAGAACTCCACCGGCAGCCGGATCGACTCGAACAGCCTGACCAGCCGGCCTTCCTCGAGGTCCTGCTCGATCCAGTTCTTCTTGACCAGCGCTACACCAAGCCCGCTGATGGCGGCGTTGATGACCAGGTGGCTCGGCCAGAACGAGGGGCCACGGCTGGCGTCGACGTTGGTGACGCCCGCATGTTCGAGCCATATCGCCCAGTCGGGGTTGCTCACGTCAGTGTAGGTGCTGTCGTCGTGCAGCAGCGTGTGATGCTGCAGGTCGGACGGCTGGTTCAGCGGCGCGGCGCCCTGCAGTAGCGCGGGGCTGCAGACCGGGATCACCTCGACCGGCAGGCACAGGCGTGAATACAGGCCGGGATAGTCGCCCCGGCCATAGCGGATGGCCAGGTCGAAGTCGTCGCGCTCGAAGTCGATGCGGTGGTTCGAGGTGGAAACCTTGAGGTCGATCTCGGGATGGGCCTGCATGAAGCGGTCCATGCGCGGGATCAGCCATTTGACCGCGAACGTCGGCGGCATGTTGACCTTCAGCGCGGGGCGGTCCTTGCTGTGCAGGCGATGCGTGGCATCGGCCAGTTGCTTGAAGGCGAGCTGCACGGCCGGCAGGTAGGCGGTACCGGCCGGCGTCAGAACCAGCGCCTTGGCCTCGCGGATGAAGAGCTGCACGCCCAGGTTCTCTTCGAGCGTCTTGACCTGGTGGCTGACCGCCGAAGGCGTGACAAACAGTTCCTCGGCGGCCCGGGTGAAGCTGAGGTGCCGCGCGGCTACCTCGAACGCCCGGAGCGGGTTCAGGGGAGGGATCGATCTGGACATGGTCTCGCGTTCGTGTCGGGTCGCAACACCGCTGCGTCTGGCCCGCCGTCACATGGCGCCTGTCACGGGATCCGGCCGGGCTGGATGCACAACATAGCACCGGCGCAGGATGGCCGGCCATAGGTGCCTTCCCGTGCCGGCCGGCGCGTGTGCCGGGGCGGGCACTGCAGGCACCGGGTGTCCGGGCCGGCCTGGTGGGACGGGATCAGTGGCCCGAGGCAGCCTGCGAGCGCGGGCGGTAGTCGATCAGGCTGGAGAACACGGCAATCCCCACGGCCATGGCGACGAAGAACAACAGTGCCAGGAAGTAGGATCCGGACCACTGCACGATCACGCCGATCAGCACCGGCACCACCACGCCGGCCATGTTGCCGCAGAAGTTCATGGTCCCGGCCAGCACCCCGGTGCGATCCGGTCCGCCGATCACGGCCGGCAGGCTCCAGTACATGCCGCAGAAGCGAATGAAGAACAGCGCCACGCACAGCAGGGCCACCACCACGGTGGAATCCGCAATGTATGCGGCGGCCAGGATGCAGCCGGCCGCCACCAGCGACGACCCGCTGAACATGGTGCGCATAACCAGGTTCGGCGACGCGCCCGATGCCTTCCACTTGTCGCCCAGGTAGCCGCCGACCAGTTCGCCGACAAAGCCGGACATGAAGATCAGGAACGTAGCGCCGCCCATGGCCGTGATGTTGAACCCGTGCGCTTTGTGCAGGTAGCTCGGCATCCAGGTCAGCAGGCCGTAGAAGACCGCCAGGATGCAGCTGTACCCGGCGAACATCGCCAGCACCGAGCGGTCGCGGATCAGTTCGCGGAACGGCACCGCGGCGTGCGCCGCTGCATCGCTGGCCGGGGCGTTGCCGCGCACGATGTGCTCCAGTTCGGCGGCGTTGACGTCGGGATGCTCGGACGGATGGTTGCGGATATAGCGCCAGGCCAGCAGACCGGCCAGCATGGTGCCCACGCCCGCGATCACGAAGGCGATGCGCCAGGACCCGAGCCACGCGATCAGCCCGGCGATGATGATGGCGCCAAACGCGCTGCCCAGCGGTGCGCCACCATCGACCAGCACGGCGCCGCGCCCGCGCTCATGCGGCGTCAGCCACGAGCCGATCAGCTTGGCGCCGGACGGCATGATCGGCGATTCGGATACCCCGAGGCCCATGCGCGTGAGCAGCAGCACGATCCAGTTGTGCGAGACCGCGGCCAGCGCCTGGAACGCGCCCCAGGCGATGGTGGCAGCGGCGATGATGCCCCGCGTGTGATAGCGGTCGAGCAGCAGGCCGGCGGGAATCTGCATCAGCGCGTACGACCAGAAGAACGCGCTCAGCATCAGGCCCTCGATGGCGGGCGTCAGGTTGAATTCGGGCGCGATCAGCGGCAGGGCCACCGACAGCGACGCGCGGTCGATGTAGTTGATGGCCGTGAGCAGAAGCATGATCAGGAAGATGCGCCAGCGTACGTTGGTGAGCCGCATCGAGGCAGCCGGCGATAACGCATCGGTACCCGGGACGGGCGCGACGGGCGCGGAGGTGGCAGAAGGGTGCAGAGATGGCATGGCTGTCTCGTCGTTGTGGTTGTCGGGGCGAGCGAATCGCCCCGGCACTGTAGGAGCGCCGCCCCCGCGTTGCCTAATGACGCGTTGTGATCGCGTGATAACCGCTGGTGACGGCCGGTGCCGCCGGGCACGGCGGGAGGGAAGCCCGATGCGCCGCCGTTATCGGGTCATCACGCCTTTTCATTAGGCAGGGGGCGTCGCGCTTTGTACCGTGCGGTCTGGAGACAACGTACCGAAACGGAATCCTCATGCATCCCTTCCTCTATCACTTTCCCACCACGCTCAGGTTCGGCAACGGCCTGGCCGCGCAAGCCGGCGAACTGATCCGCCCCCATGCCGGCGGCAAGCTGCTCGTCGTCACCGACGAGGGCCTCATGCACAGCCGCGTGCTGGACGGCTTCTTCCAGTCGCTGCAGGACGCCGGCGTGGCCTACGAGACATTCGACGGCGTGGCGCCGAACCCCGATATCTCGGTGCTGGAGCGCGCCGTGGCCTTCCTGAAGGAACACGGCTGCACCGCCGTGGCGGGCGTGGGCGGCGGCAGCAGCATCGACACGGCCAAGGGCGTGGCCGCGATGGCGACGAACCCGGGGTCGATCCTCGACTACGAGGGCTACGACCGCATTCCGAACGAGCCGTTGCCGATCGTGGCGGTGCCCACCACGTCCGGCACCGGCAGCGAATGCACGGCGTCGACGGTGTTCACCAACAAGGAAACGCTATTCAAGACCGTCATCATCAGCCCGAAGCTGTTCCCGAAGGTGGCCATCCTGGATCCGGAACTGACGCTGCGCCTGCCGCCTGCGATCACTGCCGCCACCGGCATGGACGCGCTGACCCACGCCATCGAGTCCTATGTATCGAAGCAGGCCAACCCGATCAGCCAGGCCCTGGCGCTGCATGCAATCCGCATGATCGGCGGCAGCCTGCGCAAGGCGTTCTATGCCGGCGCAGACCTGCAGGCGCGCGCGGACATGCTGATGGGGTCGTTCCTGGCGGGGGTGGCGTTCTCGCAGTCGAAGCTGGGCAACGTCCACGCAATCTCCCACACGATGGGCGGCGTGTTCGACATCGCGCACGGCATCGCCAACGCGGCGTTGCTGCCCTACGTGGTGGCGTTCAACGTGCCGGCCAGCCCCGAGCGCTTCCGCGACATCGCGCAGGCGCTGGGCAGCGAGGTGTCCGGCCTGACGGACCTGGAAGCGGCCGGGCGCGTGGTGACCTTGATCCGCGACCTGAATCGCGCGCTGGGCATCCCGTCGACGATCCGCGAGCTTGGCGTGGACCTGGCCCACCTGCCCCAGATGGTGAAGGACTCGATGCGCAGCGGCAACGTGCTGGTGAATCCGCGCCTGACCAGCGCGGCCGACATCGAGCGGATCATCGTTGCCGCGCATCGCGGCGACATCGAGGCGTTCGCGTAACGCATTACCCAGAGAATGACCATGTACTACGAAATGCGGACCTACACGGTCCAGATCGGCAAGATGAAGGAATACCTGCGGCACTTCGAGCAGGAAGGGCTGCCCGTGATCTCGCGCTACGCCAAGCTGGTGGGCTGGTGGTACACCGAGATCGGCGAGCTGAACCAGGTGGTGCACATCTGGGCCTACGAAAGCCTGGACGACCGGATCGCCCGCCGCAATGCGCTCTACGAAGATCGCGACTGGCTCGAGAAGTTTGTACCGGTGGCGTTCCCGATGCTGGTCAAGATGGAGTCCAAGCTGCTGCGCCCCGCGGATTTTTCACCGATCCGCTGAGTTGTCCCCGCTGTCGTTCTCGCTGCCGTCCGGCAGCGGTTCGACGCAATGCGCCTGCAGCGACGCGATCAGCAGGCGCGCTCCCGGCGACAGGTGTGCGCCGGATCGGGTGATCACGCCATAGGGGTCGTCCAGCGCGCGCATCGGCACTGGCAGCTGCACCAGCATGCCGAACCGCTCGCCAAATTCCGCCACGGCACGCGGCACCACGGCCACCAGGTCGGGGGTGTCCTGCAGCATCGTGAGCGTGGCAAAGGCCGATGCGGTTTCCAGCGGATAGCGGGGCAAGTCGATGCCCGCGTCGTCCAGCTCGCGTTCGAGCGCGCGGCGCATCGGCGTGTTGACCGGATACGCCATCCACGGCAGGCCGGCCAGGTCGGCCAGCGTCAGCGCCGAGGCGCCCGCCAGCCGGTGCGAGCGCGCGGCCACCACCGCGAGCGGTTCCATTTCCAGTGCCATGCAGTCGTAGGCACCCGGCCTGCGGCTGACGCCACAGCGGCACAGGGTCAGGTCGATGCGGCCTTCGTCCAGCAGCGGCAGCAGTGCCGCGCTGGTGTTCTCGATGATTTCCACGGACAGGTGCGGCTGCTGCTCGCGCAAGGCGGTCAGCGCGCGGGTCAGCAGCGGAATCGCGCCCATGATGACCCCCACCGCGAGATGGCCGCCGTGTCCCTGCGCAATGGCCGTGATCTCGGCATGCAGGTGTTCGAGGTCGCTGTAGATCAGGCGCGCGTAGCGCGTGACGCACTGGCCGAGTTCATTGGCCACCAGACCCTTGGGCTGGCGTTCGAACAGCGACATGCCCAGGATGTCCTCGATCTCGCGCAGGGCCTTGGTGGCGCCCGGCTGCGAGATGGCGATCTCGTCGGCGGCCTTGTGCAGCGAGCCGTGATTGTCCAGCGCGATCAGCAGGCGCAGTTGCTTCAGGCGCAATCTTGACGCAATGGTGGCGAGCGAGGGGAGTGCCGTGGGGCGCATGGCGGAGCGTGCAAAAGTCGACACTATAGCGCCTTCGACCCATCCCGGCACGGCGCGCGGATAACCGCCGCTTATCGGCAAATCAGGCCTTTTCATTGGCGCCCGCCGGCGCCGCCGCATAGAGTCCCCCCGACACGCGCGGCCACACCGCGTCCATCTCCAGGAGACTCCATGTCGTTGCAAACTTCCGGCCAACAATACATTGGCGGCGCACGCAGTGCCGCCGGCTCTACCTTGCTGTACAGCGTGAATGCCAGCACGGGCGAGCGCCTGCCCGGTGTGTTCCACGCGGCCACGCCCGGCGAAGTGGACGCGGCCGCGCGTGCCGCAGCGGCGGCCTATCCCGCGTTTCGTGCGCTGGCGCCCGCGCAGCGCGCCCGCTTCCTGGACGCCGTGGCCGATGGCATGGACGCGCTCGACAATGCGTTCATTGAACTAGTCTGCCAGGAAACCGCACTCCCGGCCGCGCGCATTGCAGGGGAGCGCGCGCGCACGAGCCACCAGTTGCGGCAGTTCGCAACGGTGCTGCGTCGCGGCGATTTCCTGGGGGCACGCATCGACCTGGCCATGCCGGAGCGCAAGCCTCTGCCACGCGCGGACTTGCGGCAGTACCGTATCGGCGTCGGGCCGGTAGCCGTGTTTGGCGCCAGCAATTTCCCGCTTGCGTTCTCCACGGCCGGCGGCGATACCGCGTCGGCGCTGGCGGCTGGCTGCCCGGTGGTGTTCAAGGCCCATATGGGACACATGGCAACGGCGTCCGTGATCGCCGACGTCGTGGTGCGCGCGGCAGAGGCCACGGAGATGCCGCGCGGCGTCTTCAACATGATCTTCGGCGACCGCGTTGGCGAGCATCTGGTCAAGCATCCCGAGATCCGCGCCGTCGGCTTCACGGGTTCGCTGCGTGGCGGCCGTGCGCTCTGCGATATGGCCGCGGCCCGTCCGCATCCGATTCCCGTGTTTGCCGAGATGAGCAGCGTCAATCCGCTGATCCTGATGGCCCAGGCGCTGGCGCGCCGGGGCGCGGCCATCGCGGCTGAGCTGACCGCGTCGGTCACGCTGGGGGTAGGGCAGTTCTGCACGAACCCGGGCCTGGTCCTGGGCATCCGCTCGGCGGCGCTCGACGCATTTGTCGCGCATTTCAAGACAGCCATCGCCGCCGCGCCCGCGCAGACGATGCTCAATGCAGCGGGATTGCAGCACTACGTCGCCGGGGTGCGGAAGTTTGACGATACGCCGGGCATGACCTTGCTGGCCGCCGCACCGGCTCGACCCGGCCAGGCGTCCGCCGAACTGTGGCAGGCCGACTCCGCACTGCTATTCCAGCCCGATGGCCGCTTGCAGCACGAAGTGTTCGGACCTTGCACGGTCCTGGTGGTGCTGGAAGATGCCGAAGCGCTGAAGCGCGCCATCGACGCACTCCAGGGGCAGTTGACGGCAACACTGATCGCGGACCCGGAAGACTTGGCCGAGGCCGCACCACTGGTGGCGGCGCTGGAGCACAAGGCGGGACGGCTGCTGGTCAACGGCTATCCAACCGGCGTGGAGGTGTGCGATGCCATGGTGCACGGCGGCCCGTATCCCGCCACGTCCGACGCGCGCGGCACGTCGGTGGGCACGCTGGCCATCGACCGCTTCCTGCGACCTGTCTGCTTTCAGAACATGGACGACGCGCTGCTGCCGGCGGCGCTGCGCAATGCCAACCCGCTGGGCATCGACCGGCTGGTGAATGGCGTGCGGACTCGCGAGCCGGTCGTGGCGTAGCGGTGAACGTGGCTTCGGCAATCCCTATTCGAGTTGGATATTGGCCTGCCGAACCACTTCCGACCAGCGCCGGGTGTCATCGGCGATTACCTTCGACAGGTTGTCGCCGTTGCCATAAAGCGGCAGGGCGCCCTGGTCGTGCAGCAGTTTCACCGTGCTGGGGTCCGAGGTAATGGCCTTGATGGTGTCCTGCAGCTTCTTGACGATCTCCGGGCTGGTGCCGGCAGGCGCCATTACCGACCACGATTCGGTTTCCGCGTCAGCTATTCCGTGTCCGGCTCGCTCGGTGGCTTCCTGGATCGACAACTTGGCCTGGGCTTCTACAAGCACCTTCTGGCCAACGTCAGCAGCACCGACTCGGTAGCAGTTCTCGATTCGTCGATCCGCGCGACGGTACCGACTTCAAGCCTGGGCGAGCATCTGCGCCGCTTTGCCGCGACGTCGGGCGCACTGATGAAAGCACCCAGCCCCACGGGCTTTGGATTCCCGGCGCGTGCGGAACGCGGCTTCACGTTGCCGGTGATCGATCCGCAGGCGCTGTTGGCCGGCCGCACGCTGACGCAATCGGTGCCCGCGACGCTGCAGCCGTATGCTAGCCTCCCGGTCGTTCGCAAGGCCGTGAATGGCACGTATGGCGAGACCTTCAAGGTGCCGGCCAACTCGACACTGTCGGTCGTGATTCAGTAAGACCCACGGGGCGGCATGTGCCGCCCCTTCTTCTTTGGAGTCGTATGCAGAAGATCGTACTGACTGCACTGGTGGCGCTTGGTCTCGCGGGCTGCGCTGGCGCGGCACCTACGGACGAGCAGCTGCAGAAGTTGACAGGTGAGATCCACATTAAGGGCAATGAACCGTTTCCAACGGTCATGTTGGAGACGGCGTCCCATGAAACCTGGGAACTGGTGGGGATGCCGCTAGGCGAGGCACGTTCGCTCATTGGCCGACAGGCAACCGTAGAGGGAACCGTGATTCAGGCACCGGGACCAGGCGTGTGGCTCCCGTCCCTTCGGGTCAGCGGCACTCCGCAATCTTCGGGACGGTGACACGGCTCCCAGAACGCTGCCCTGGCCACGCCTAGACAGGTGCCGCAGCGCGCCAATATCATGCGGAGATAACAACGCAATGGCGGGAAACTATGGCGGGTCAATCGGCAACGGTGGAGGCACGGGTCGCGGTACTGGTGGACTGTGACAATACGACCCCTGAAATCCTTGAATATGCACTCCGGGTCGTGCCCCAGTTCGGGCGCCTGGTGCTTCGTAGAGGGTATGGCAACCACTCGACCCTCGCCAACAGGTGGCAAGAGGCACTAGTCCGCCTCGCTTTCACCCCCTGCTTACAGTACCAGTATGCGGCCGGAAAGAACACCGCCGATATTGCGCTCGCATTGGACGCAATGGAGGCGATGTTCGACTCGCGCGCTGATATCTTTTGCCTCGTCACCAGCGACTCCGATTTCGCGTACCTCTGTCGCAAGCTGCGCGAACGCGGCGCTACCGTCCATATTGTCGGGGAGGAGAAAACTCCCGACGCGCTGCGTAATGCCAGCGACCAGTTCTTTGAGTGGCAAGCGCCTGATCCGGCCATGGAACCGGCCGACACCGCAAAAGCGAGGGTATCTACGATACCCATACCTGCCAGGCCTCCGGCGAAGCGGCGGCCCAAGGCTGTGATTCGCGCTGTCGAGCTTCTCGCCGGCGATACGCCAGATGGGTGGGGCTTGGCGCCCTCGGGCAATACCTCAAGCGCACCGATCCAGCTTTTTCGCCGAAGGTTTTTGGCCATGCCACGCTATCCGATATGGTTCGCACCTACCCGGACTTGGTCATGACCCAGCATAACGGCACAGGATTCTGGGTCAGTATCAAGCCCAAGGTTGATGCAGTGGAAGGGTGAGATACACCCCTTACGACGTTGTGTTTGGGCCGACAATCGGTCGCGGAGAACCGTAGCCGACCCGTTGCGGTCAGTCTCACGGTGAGAGGTAACGGCGGGTACCGGTCGCATACCTGACATTCACGTATCCAGCGGCCTCTTGCGCTCTTCCGCGCACTTGCAAAAAGTATGAGTCAGGTTGAAACATTTCACATAACGAGAGTGAGTGACATATCCAACTAATGGTGGAAAGTATAGCGGTCTTCCGCAGACTACTTTAGTAATTATTTGTTGCCGGATTTCCAATCGGTCTCTCGTGTCTGTACCCTTGATTTCTAGTTGTGGCCTTCAATCTTTACAGTATGGACGCAATTTCATAGGTCCTATTCGCCAGGGAACTAAAAATGGAATATATAAGTGCTCTATCCTCCCCAATAGGACTGGCAGCCACCGCTTTAGCTCTTGTTTTCGGAATATCAGGGATCTTCGCAAAACGAAGAGCTGCGCCGAGATGGCTTCCGATCGTCGCAGTATCACTGGCAACCTTCTCCTTGATGGGTGGCCTGTTTCTCGCGTATGAACAGCAAGTAGCGGAGTCTCGAAAATTAAATAGTGCTGAAAAACAGAGCGAGCCAGGGAGTGTCATAAACGCAGTATCGAAGGGAGATTGCGCACCTTCACTGGCCGGAGTGAGTATCGGCGGTTCTTTTTCTCAGTCATGCAATAAGAAATCCTCCGAAGCTGCAAAATGAAAGCGCTACTCAGAGGTTTATGTTCATTGGTGCTATTGTGCCTTTCTGCCATATATTCGATTGCAGTTGGGCAATCGGCATCGACCTCTGGCGACTGCAGTCCAGCGTTTTCTCACGTTGACGTAAAAGGAGATTTAACCGTCGTAGTCGATTGTGCAAAATATAGGCCACAAATACAAGGGTTGGCCGATGAATTAAATGCTTTAAAACGGGCTAACAAAATAGGATCCGTGCAGTTGAGTAATGCGGTTTCCGCTTCTAATTTAATGATTAAAGCAGTCATGAGGCAAGTTAGCGCTCTTACAAGTGATGCGCAATCGACAAAGAAAAGCCTAAAGAATTTAGAAATAATTCTAACAAAAGAAGTGGCGGAAAATACTTCCGCGAATTTCCCTAAAGTCGCAGCCGATTGGGTAGCTACCTATAAAGATGTCACCAAGGATGTAAGGGCCGAGATTGGCGAAGATGACGCCGATAGGCAAGCAGCTTTAGCCCTAGCGCAACTAGATTTCACAAAATCAAAGACGATCCTTGATGAGCTTTTGGCGCGCTCTAATCAGGACCCCAAGCTCATCGCCCTGCGAAACTACAGGCGGGCTGAAATTTCTAGGCTGGAATTTCAACCAATGGCGGCCATTCCGTATTATAAAAAAAGCTACTTATTGGAGCCTGTGAATTATCAGTACGCACGTGCCTATGCTCGCGTGTTGAATTTTCAGGGTAATTTTTCAGCAGCGGAGCTTGTCTATATACCATTAATCTTGGACCTTAGAAAAAACGATCCGGCCGCTGCGGGAAGGATGGAGCAACTCGCTGATACTTTATTGGGAATTGGGTCAATCTACCAAGCGACTCAACGTTTTCCGGAAGCCGAACGCTCATATATGGAGAGTTTGGCGATTATGCAGAAGATTTCGTCTTCCGATTCCAGTATTGGGGTTGCTAAAATATTTAATAATCTCGCTCTTTTGTACGGTCAAACAAATCGCTTGACTGAATCTGAGCAGTTTCAACGTAAATCGGTGGAAAAGTTTCGAGATCTGGTGAAAGAAGATTCAACGAATGTAGATGCTCTCCTCAACGCGCTTAATTCGCTTGGAAATATTTTAGTTTCTGAGGAAAAATTTAAAGAAGCCGAGTCTACTTATCTCGAGGCATTGAATACATCTAAAAAATTATATGAATCTAATGGTATAAAATTTAAATATGAATATGCTCGTGCTTTGGGAAGTATCGGGATATTTTATGCGCAAACCGATGAAAGCGAAAGAGCTCTCCCTTACGTAATTGAGTCGGAGAAACTTTTTAAGCAAATGTTTTCAGAGAATCCGTCAGCTTATAGTGCTGACTACGCCACGATTATTCAATCGCTTTCGCAAACTTATGCCGCCCTTCGTAAATTCGACCTGGCGGAGGCATATGGGGTTGATGCCATAAAGTTAAGAAAGGAACTAATTCAGCGAGAGCCGGAGGCTTATAGATATGATTTGGCGCAATCTTATTACTCGATGATGATTCTTTATGCATTGAAAGGGCAGACAAAAAAAGCGATAAAAACCGGAGAAGAAACTTTGGTTATTTTTCGAGACCTATCGCAATCGAGGGAAGCTACCTATCGCCCCGCTATTGGAAAGTTGCAAAGTAGTTTGGCTGCCATGTATGCGGATGACGGAAATTTGACTGCGGCCACAGTCGCTGCAACTGAAAGCATTAAAATATTTGAAGAGCTGGTCAGAAATAACAACAGAGTCTACGAGGTGGACCTTGGGCACGCAATTTTTAACTATGGAAATATTTTAGAGGCGCAGAATAAATATACGGATGCAGCAGATTGCATGAAGAAGGCTTTGGATATATTTAGGGTCGCCTACGTTAATAATGGGAACATTTATAAATTTGAAATGACAAAAACGCTAAATAGGCTCGCTTCGGTTTATAAGAAACTTGGGCGATATCAAGAAGCTGAAGCACTAATTTCTCAGGCCAAATTGCTTTCCGGTGGGTAAATTATCCTACAGTGCCAGTGCCAGTGCCAGTGCCAGTGCCAGTGCCAGTGCCAGTGCCAGTGCCAGTGCC